>DAOWAN010000147.1 GCA_030634545.1 Candidatus Nanohalarchaeota archaeon | reverse complement strand
GGCTGGGTCTTTACGACTTCCATTATGCGGTCCATGTCTACTTTGGATTCTGCCATGTCTACGTGCTTTTCTGTGATCTGTGTGTCGTTGTTTCTTTCTGTCAGTTCGCCTGCGACTCTTAGAAGATCAAGGGCGCGGCGGGCGTCACCGTGTTCCTGGGCTGCGAGTGCTGCGCATTTTGAGAGTACTCCGTCTTTTATTTTGTCTTCGCTGAAGGCTATTTTTGCGCGGCTGAAGAGGATGTCCTGCAATTGTACTGCGTTGTAGGGTGGGAATACCAGTTCTTCTTCTGACAGGGCGGATTTTACTCTTGCGTCCATGTAGTCTGTGAATGAAAGATTGTTTGAGATGCCTATTATTGATATTTTTATGTTCTGGAGTTCCTGGTTTATGCGGGTTAGATTGTATAGCAGCTCGTCGCCTACTTTTGATATCAGTGCATCTATCTCATCTATTATTAGTATGATTACACCTTCGCGCTCTTCGAGGGCGTCGAAAAATATCTTGTATACGTGATCTGTGGGTAGACCTGTTGCAGGTACTTCTTTTCCAAGGATGTTTGCAAGGTGGGCTAAGAGGCGGTATTCTGTGTCTGCGACCCGTTTCATTTTGCAGTTTACATACATTATGTGGAGATCTGATTCTGCTTTTTTTGCTGCTATCTTAAGTTGGTTTGTGACGTATGTTGTTATGAGTGTTTTTCCTGTGCCTGTGGCACCGTAGATGAATACGTTTGATGGTCTATCATTTTTTAGGGCGGGGGCAAGGATCAGTCCCAGCTGGTTTATCTGGTCGTCTCTGTGAGGTACGTCTTCTGGGGTGTAGGATATTGTTAGTGCTTTTTTGTTTGAGAATATTGGCTGCTTGTTCATGTAGTCGCTGAAGAGGTCTTGTATTGTTTTTTGGGACATTTGTATCAGGTCTTTCTGGGTTTTGTGTTTTTGTTGTTTGGTTTTTTTGGATGTTTGGTGGTGTTTTAGTGATTATGTTTTGATGTGTTTTATTTTTTGGATGTGTGGAGTGTTGATGGTTTGTTTTTTGTATGTGTTGGGGTGTGTTTTGTTGCGTTGATTTTTTTTATGGGTTGATGATTGTGTTTTGTTTGTTTTATGTTGTAGAAATTTATGGGTTTTTGTTTGTGTCTGTATGATGTGAAGTTTTGTTTGTGTATTTTTAGTGTGTTTCTATAGGAAATGAAGGTTTATATTATTTTCTATGAGAAGTAAGGGGTATTTCCATTGGAAGTGAAGGGGTTGTTTAGGTTGTTGTGGGGGTGACCCCTTGGTTTCGTGTGGAAGTTATGTTTGTTGTTGTTTTGTTATTTATTATTATTATGTTATATATATATATATTATATATTATATATTATAATATAATAATTATACTAATGATAAAATGCTAATAATAAGATGATGATAATGATAGAATAATAGTAATAATATTGATTGAATTTCTGGTTTTATTAAAATTGCATAATATTATGAATAAAATAGTGTTACTGGTGCTGATAATTTGTAAAATTATAAAATAATATTATATGATATGTGGTATACTCTATATATAAACTTTATATCTAAAAAGGTTTTGTTGTTAGCGAATATATAATATTATTGTGTAAAATAAATAGAGTTATAGTTAGGTGATGTTGATGTTGTTGGTGATAATATGAGATTGATGGATTAAATGTATTGTTTTTACTGTTTGTGTATATTTGTGTTGTTACTGATTACGATTATGAATATATTGAGCAGTGAATATGAGTAGTAAATGATAGTTATTGTTAGAAGTTTTGTTGGTGATTTATTGTTAACTTGGGTTGCAGTGGAAATAGAGGGGTAGGGGTTAATAGTAAATCGTTTATTATGTTAATTTTAAACACTGAGTGCAGTATCTTGTTATGCAGGTTTTATGTTTGTTTTCAGGCTGGCTATCAGTTGGTCTGTTGTTTCGAGTTGGGAGATGATGAGTGGGATTTTTTCTACTTTTGCGATTCTTTGGGCTAGTTTGTCTATTTCTTTTGGACCGTGGAAGATTACTGCGCCTGGTTTTAGGTTTGTTACTTTTATGGCAATCAGTGGGGATCTTCCTCGTTCTACTTTTGTGAATATGAGTGCGCGTTCTGTTGTCATGCCGTAGAGTTTTACGAGTTCTTTTGGGGATAGTTCGATTATCGCTTTTAGTGAGTCTATGATTGTGTAGCCGTAGAGGGGTTTTTCAGGGTTGATTTCAGGGTTGATTAGTTTTCCGTTGACGTATGTTGTGATGTCTTTGAGTGTGTATGGTTTTGTTGTTTCGCGTATGTCGAGTATTGCGTCTGATAGTGTTTCGTTTGAGTATAAGTTGTTGAATTCTTTTGTTATTGTGTTGCCGTTTGTTTTGTCGATTTTCATTAGGGAGTTTACTATTTTTTTTATCATTGCGACTCCAGGTGATTTTCTTCTGCCTGATTCGTAGTCTGATATTACTGAAGGCATGAGGTTCATTTCTTCTGCAAGTTCGCGCTGTGGTATTTTGAAGATGTTTCTCCATTTCTGGATGGCTGCGCCGGGTTCCTGTGCGAGGACTATTTCTCCTGCTATTTTTCTGGATAGTTTTACTTTTTCTATGTCATGTTCGTGGTCTTGCATGTTTTTTGTTTTGTGGGTATTCTTAAATAGGTTTTTGTTGTGTTTGTGGCTGCAGTTTGCTTGGGAAGAAATATAAATGATGAGGACCAGTTTATTTTTATGCATAAGATTATCAAGAAGAAGAAAATGGCGGAAAATACGAATATTTTTGAGATACACGCTCCTGTGGTCGCTAAGAAAGCCAAGTCTGGTCAGTTTGTGATTTTGAGAGTTGATGAGAAGGGGGAGAGAGTTCCCATGACTATAGTTGATTTTGACAGGGGTAGGGGGACAGTCACAATAGTTGCTCAGGAAATAGGTAAGACAACTGCGCAGCTTGGAGGGCTTAGAGCAGGTGATAGTATTGTTGATCTGGTTGGTCCTCTTGGACATCCATCGGAAATAATGAAGTTCGGGACAGTGGTCCTGATAGGCGGCGGGACCGGGATCGCATGTATATATCCGATTGCAAGGGATATGAAGAAAGCAGGAAACAAGGTAATATCTATTATCGGCGCAAGGAACAAGGATCTTTTGTTCTTTCGGAAAGAGATTAAATCTTTCAGCAGTGAGTTTTATGTAACTACAGATGACGGGTCAGAGGGTCAGAAAGGGTTTGTGAGTGATGTTTTGAAGAAAATCATGAGCGAAAGGAAAGTCGACAGGGTGGTCACAATAGGACCTGTCATTATGATGAAAGTGGTTTCTGATCTGACAGAATCTTCAGGGGTGAAAACGATGGTCAGTCTCAATCCTATAATGGTTGACGGGACTGGTATGTGTGGGAGCTGCAGGGTGTCTGTTGGCGGAGAGACAAAGCTTGCCTGTGTTGACGGACCGGAGTTTGACGGGCATGAGGTTGATTTTAGTAATCTGATGCTGCGCAATAGAATGTTTTGCGCAGAGGAAAAAAGCTCAATGGAAAGGCATGTGTGCGTTTGCGGCAAGCGCAAGAAATTGACATTGGGTAAGTAATAAAAAGATTTTAGTGTACAGATAATCAAGTATATAATCAAAGGTGCGGTGTCAATGGAAGTTGAAAAAGATTGTAGGCATGAGATTACACGTAAGGAGAATCTTAATTCAGGGGATTATCTGATTGAGGTTAGGGCGCCTTTGGTTGCCGCGAAGTTTAAGCCAGGTAATTTTGTTATTTTTCTTCTGCATGAGAAGGGTGAGAGGATTCCGATGTCTATACAGAAGGCAGAGGGAGACAGGATTACGGTGTTCTTTAAGAGGCTTGGGAAG
>DAOWAN010000073.1 GCA_030634545.1 Candidatus Nanohalarchaeota archaeon | reverse complement strand
GAGTATTAAAAGACTCCAAAAACGAAGATTAAAAATTGTATATATCGATTAATGATGCTTAAGAAGATTTAGAAGAAAATGGATTTACTGGAATTAGAATACAGAAAAGGCTAATTCCAAAAATTTACATTGAAAAATATGGGATTGATAATCTTTGGAAATATGATTTGCCTAGAGGTTGGAGATTAATTTATTCTGTAGCAAATGGAGAAATTAAAATTTTATCAATTATCTTAGAATGGATGAGCCACAAAGATTATGAAAGAAGATTCAAATATTAAAATTCTAAAAAGAAGATTACTCTGCGATTGAATATAACATTTGGGATAAGAGAAGTTTTTGACGTAGCCAAAAATTTGGATGGAAAAACCTGCAAGGTTTTGGAATCTCTTATCCTTTTGTTATACGCTTTTTCCGTAGGAAAAATGAGCCAAAGTGCAACGGTTTTTGCGTAGCAAAAATTGGCGAAGAGTTAAATTTTCACTTATATTAATTCGACCGTAGGGAGTGTAAATGTGCGAAGCACGAGGGAGAGTCCGGATTTTTTATTTATTAAAAAAAGAAAATAGAGTGTGCTTTTATTTTCAGTTCATTTTCTAAAAGAGCCTTGCTTGTTTGAATGATGAATCAATTCAGATAATTAAATCTGAACTAAACTCTCTGAAAAAAGAGTTTAAAGAATAATCATTTTTTCTTATTTTTAGTTCCTGGTGTTTTTCTTTTAGGTTCATACTTCTTTTCGTGTGGTTGTTTACTTTGTCGTTTTCTATCTCTTGGACCTTTTTTCTTTAAATCATCTGGCATATTTTTCACCTCCTTCATAATTTTATTTTTTCTTGTATTTGTGATCTTAATTGTATTGGATTTGTAATGACTCCTTTATTTCTTAAACTAACAACTATCTCGTCATAAACAGATGCGACTCCATCGGGATCGGTTAAAGTAAACACTAGTGCAAATTTAACTGGAATAGTTCCCAATTCGATTCCATCTCTTAATAAAAGATTTACTTGTATTCTTAAATCACCTAATGTTTTACGTTTGAATTCTTTTTGATATTTTTTTATAGTACTCCATTTATGAAAGTGTCTTATTTGATCTTTTTCATAGCAGAGGTCTTTAGTATCGGGACTTCCATCGAGAATACCTCTCCACTGTTCTTTATCTTCTTTATCAATATATTTTTCTTGTAGTGTTGCAGTAATATTTGCTCTGATGTATTCCGATCCATAGCTTTCATCAAGTGGTACATTTGCAACAATTGTCATAGTTACTTTTCCTCGATATTTTCCATTTTCGTCTTTTAATGACTCAGGCCATTTAAATGGATATGTAAGGTTGTGTCTTTCAAATATTTCTTGTTCAAACATTAAAGTTATGTCTGAATCAGAACAAGATAATATTGATTCAACATCGTTTGGTTTCCCAAAACCAACATAATGGAATGCATTTTCAACTTTTCCTAAGTTATCTGGAACATGACTGTTATGAATTGTTAATGCTTTGATCATGTTATTGCTAGTTGATTCTATTAATTTATTGTGTAATATGGACATAGTTCTTGCACCTAATGGACATGAAAAACTAGTTCCTATATTTTCAATGATGTTCCCTTCGTCATCAAAAGATAATATGCCTTGATTTGACATATCCATTTTTCCATCATCCATAGTTAAATTACCACTATAATGAACAATTTCGGGTTTAGGAATAAATGTAGGTCCGGGTCCTTTGCAAGAATAACTTGCTGGTTGATTAAGCTTAACAATACTATCGGGTTTTTCTTTACAAGCAATTGCTCCAACAGTTATTGCTCTTACAGAATCTGCTGGAATTTGTAATTTATCTAAATTATTTATGTTGTTTTGAGGAGGCCATTTTCTTTGGTTGTCATCCTCGAAATTCCCTGATGGAAGAATGAATATTATATTGTTTTTATCTTGGAGTTTATCTAAATATATGGCGAGTGAAGAAAATTGTTCATCTTCAACCTTTGCTTCAAGTGCTGCACTCATATTCCAAATTCTAATATTATGTTTTTTAGTCATAACTGGAACACAAGAATTAAGTCTTTCAATCAAATCATCTTCGCTAACATTATCTTTGTTTGGATCAGGCAACATTTGAATATCAACTATTTGGACTGGTGTGTTATCTGGACAGATTCCCTTGCCATTTAATTGAGTTCCCATAGAAATTAAACCACCTACAAAACAACCATGTAAATTATCTTGATATCCTTCTGGTACAAAACTTTCTCGGTCGATAACCCATTTTGAAAGATAAGGATGATTTTTTGAAATACCGCTGTCAACCACTGCAATTTTTGGGTATTCTTTATTAGATTCAGGAATGGGGAATGTATTCATTTTTTGACTTGATACTAGTCCTTTAGATAGTATAATTCTATAAGTTGGAAAAAAAGAAACAGTTCTTACAGAAGGGTGTGCTGTAATTTCTTCAATCTCTTTTTCAGAAGATCCAATTATTCTTAGAAGATTTAAACTATTAAGTTTTGCAATTTCTTCTATTTTGATATTCTTTTCTTTTGCCCAAGAATAAAATTTGTATTTGATACTTTCGTTAATTGTTTCTTCATGGTGATCAAATAAAATAACTTTAAGGTATGATTTATTTTTTCTTAAAGATTTATTATATAACTCTTTAAAACTTAACCCCATTAATTTATCTTTATCTTCAAATTTAGTAATTTTTTCTATTGTAGTTATATTTGCTTTTTGTTTTTGACTAGTGGGTTTTTCAATTATGGCTTTTAATTTTGCAAGACCAGTCTTAGTTGTACTAATAATGATTTCTCCGATTTTATCAAGCCCTATAATTGGACAAGTATCTCTTTTAAATATTTCTGTGGGTCTGTGACTTTTTGCTATAGCTTTTTCTCTTAATTTTGCTTTAATGACTGTTGGAATGTCAGGATAATTTTCAAAAATAGGTTCTAAGTCTTTTTCTAGGTGTGTGATTTCTGCTTCTAAATAGTCTTGATGTTCTTTGAATTCAACATCATCGGTAATAAAATATTTAACATCGCCTCCTGAATTTATATTTTCATGTAGGAAATCTCTACTAGGTTGTACCAATCGGACTGGCAATAATTTTTTATTCTGCATGTATCTCACCTTTTTCGCTTAATAAGTGTGATAATTTACCCATTGACATGTTTAACATTTTAGATAACGTTCTGTAGCTAAATGCTTTTTCATCAATAGATCTAAAACCTTTAGCTAGTAAAATTTTATTTTCTTCAGAATCCGATATTTGTTCTTCTCTTCCTTTACAACTTCTGGTTTTATATTTAACAAAATAGTTCATTAAATCACTTTCATCAAGTTGTTTCTTTTTTCCAAGTATTATATTTGTTTTAATTAAATTACAAAAAATTTCTATTTCAGCACCATTAAAACCTTTTGTCATTACTGTTAGCATATTTCTAACTTTTTTATCCGATTTTATTGATTGTAAATAGCTATTAATAAGATAGTCTCTTTGGTGTTTAGTTGGCAAGTCAATTTTTAATTTATAATCGAATCTTCTCCATACTGCAGAGTCAAGTAAGTGTTCGTGATTTGTTGCGGCAATTACTGGAACTATTGATTCAATAGAATCTATATTTTGTAGTAATGTATTTACAACTCTTTTTAATTCTCCCAACTCATTGGAATCGTCTCTCATTTTTGCAATTGCGTCAAATTCATCTAAGAATAATATACATGGTCTTTTTTCAACAAAATCGAATAACGCTCTTATATTTTTAGATGTACTTCCTAGATATGAGGATACCAAACCATCTATTCTTATTGTGACTAATGGTAATCCTGTTTGAGCGGATATATATTTCGCTGCTTGAGTTTTTCCTGTTCCTGGTGGACCGAATAATAAAAGACTCCTATTTACTTTGATACCTTTATCAACAAAATTTTCTGCATTATTCATTAAATTAATATATTCATCTATATGATCTATTACTTGTCTATCAAGTGTTAAGAATACGCTATCTTTTTCATAATTTTTTATTTCTGCAAGTGGAAGACGTGATTCTGTATCTACTGGTGATTTCATCATTTGCTCGTAGCATTTAGTTTTAAGAGCTAAATTTTTACTATTTTTTATTACTCTTTTAATTCTATTTGCAACCTTATCATCTCCTTTAGATTCTAATTTACCAATCAGTAATTGAGTGTAGTTAAACACTTTTGTTGAATCTTCTTGAAGTCCTGCTTCAATTAATTTCATCACCTCAGCCGCGTTTTCCATTTAACCACCCCTCATTGAAAATATGAATATTTTAATCATTTTGTGAACAATATTAGTATATGATGAACACCTATATAAATGTATCGGAAAATCAAGTAAAATTGTGAACAAAAATTCACTTATCCTTCCTCATTCTTAGTATCTTTGAAAATATTAAATGTAGGTGCAGGATGTTAATTTAGATTATTGTGAATTAATTAGTTTTTTTGTCCCTCCCAATTATTGATTGTATGTGATGAAATTATTCGTAAGAACTAAAAGCCCCTTCTTAATAAATTTCGAGCAACAAAGTTGTGAGTCCATATGTGCGTAGCACTGACTCTCTCTCTTTTTTTGTTTTTTAAAGTGAAAATTCGATTGCGTATAACAATAATTCAACGAACTAAAAGTTTGTTTAATCCTCAAAAAAGGAGTAAAAAGCGTACTTTTTGGCGCTGTTAATTATATCTGATATCGCCAAACTATGTGCGCATGTTTGTCCTTTTTTTTGCTGGTTGTTGTGTGTTGATGCTTGTGATTTTTGTCTTTGTGGTGCGGTTTTTGGTTTCTGGATTATTCATGAATCGTGGTGGTTTTGGTTTTTGGTGGTTGTATGGTGATGGTTTGAGTGGGGGAGGGGTGGGTATCAATTTAATGTTTTATGTTCAGATATTTGTTGTATGTCTTGCATAGTTGAGTCTGGTTGTTTGTGTGGTTTGGAGTGGTTTTATGGATATTGTTATTACTCATAATCTGTTGTGTGCGCGGGGCGGGGCTGAGAAGGTTATCCTTGAGATTGCGAAGAAGTTCGAGCCTGTTGCTATTTATGTTTTGAGGTATGATAAGGAGGGGACGTATCCTGAATTTTCTGACTTTAATGTGGTTGAGATGGGGGCGCCTAAGGGTTCTGCGCTTGTCGGACCTGTCGGAGCTTATAGGTTTTACGGGATGAAGATTAAGGAGGATTATGATGTTGTGAATGCGCATTGGCCGGCGTCGCATTGGGTGCGCAATAAGAACCCGGGGTGCGTGTGGTATTGCCATTCGCCGTCGCGTGCAGTTTATGATCTTTATGATTACAGGATGAATGGGTTTTCTTTGCCTATGAAGATGGGGCATTATTTTTATTCGAAGGCGTACCGGGCGATTGACCGAAGGGTCTGTTCTAAGGTTGAGCATATTTTTGCTAATTCGTGTAATGTGCAGGGGAGGGTTTCTAAGTATCTTGGTCGGGATTCTGAGGTTCTTTATCCTGGGGTTGATTATGATGAGTATGAGTGCGGGGATTATGATAAGTATTTTTTTCTGCCGGGTAGGATCGATCCTACCAAGAGGATTGAGTATGTGGTTTCTGCGTTTAATGAGTTTCGCAAGGAGCATGGTGATTTTCAGCTTGTTATTGCAGGGAGTCTGGATGAGAAGTTCAGGTGGTATTATGAGGAGATCAAGGGTATGTTTGATGGTGAGATTCTTTTGAATGTGGATTCGAAGAAGATGGCTGATCTTTATTCTAATTGTTATTGTGTGCTTTTTTCGGGTATGGATGAGGATTTCGGGATTACGCCGCTCGAGGGGATGGCGTGTTCTAAGCCTGTGATTTCTGTGAATGAGGGGGGTCCGCGTGAGACTGTTGTTGATGGGGAGACGGGATTTCTTGTGGATGATGCGGCTTCTATGGCTTGCCGGATGGGTGAACTTGCTTCTGATTTTGGTTTGGTTGAGAGGATGGGTCGTGAGGGGCGCTTGAGGGTTCGAAGGAAGTTTGGGTGGGATGTTTTTTTGAGGAGGTTTGGGGCGGTTTGTAGGGATGTTGCTGACAGGTCTTAGGTGTGGTGTTTATGAAGGTTGCTTATTTTGCGTTGTCGGAGGTGTATGGGGGGCATGATGCGGGGTTTGTGCATGCGCATAGTGTTGTGTCTTGTCTGGGTGATGCCGGGGTTGATGTTGAGTTGTTTACAGGGGCGCCTGCGAAGGGTGTTAAGGCGGATGTTGGCTGTGTTTTTGCTGTGCTGCCTAAACTTTCTAATGTTTTTCTGGTTAATCCTGTCTCTTATGTCTGGAGTTTTTTTGAGGTCAGGAGGAAGCTTCGTGGTGTGGATGTTGTGCATGAGAGGTTTCATGTGAATCCTGTTGATATGCTTTTTTTGGGTAGCAGGAAGTATGTGCTTGAGGTTAATGATCCTGCTATTGAGCTTGCTCATGGTTTTAAGAGGGTTTTGTATAAGTGGCTTGTGCGGATGAAGTATGACCGGGCGGATGCGATTGTTGTGCAGACTGAGACTTTGAAGAAGATTGTCTCGCGGCATACTGATACGCCAGTCTATGTTGTGCCTAATGGGGTTGATACTGCGCGGTTTCGCCCGGATGTTAGGAGCGGGTTTCGCAAAAAGTATGGGTTTTCTAAGTCGGATGTGGTTGTTACTTTTGTGGGGAGTTTTCGGGAGTGGCATGGGGTGCTTGATGTTGTCCGGATGGCTAAGCGGCTTTCGCATGTGAAGTTTTTGCTTGTGGGGAGCGGGAGGTTGTTTTCTGAGGTGCGGAGTGCGGCTGATGGAGTTTCTAATGTTGTTCTTGCGGGAGATGTGGATTATGATGAGGTGCCGGGGATTATGGCGTCGTCGGATGTGCTGGTTGCGCCGTTCAGTACTGAGGGGTTTGCTGAGCTTAAGGAGTATGGGTTCTTTTGGTGTCCGGTGAAGCTGTTTGAGTATATGGCGTCGGGTAGGGCGGTTGTTTCTTATGGTTTTTCTGAGGTTCGAAAGATTGTCGGGGATGGGGGGGTGCTTTCTGATGCTGGGGATTTTGAGGGGTTTGTGGATAATGTGAGGCGGTTGGCTGATGATGAGAAGTTGAGGGATGAGTTGGGTCGAAGGGCGCGGGGGTTGGCTTGCAAGGGATATGGATGGGAGAAGAGGGTGGGTGAGTTGATTAGGATTTATAAGGCTTTGGAGCTAAAGAGAGGTTGAGTTGATTGGTATGGGTATGAAGGTTTCTGTTATTATGGCTGCGAGGGATGAGGAGTTGACGATTGCGCGGAGTATTGAGAGTCTGGTTAATCAGACTTACAGGAATCTTGAGATTATTGTTGTGAATGATGGTTCTTCTGATGGGACTTATGATATTGCGAAGGAGTATTCTTTGAAGTATGATAATGTTGTTTTGAAGAATATCAAGCATCTGGATAAGGGGTGTGTCAGACCAAGGTATATTGGGATTGAGAGTACGGATGGGGAGATTATATTTGTTGTGGATGCAGATGCGATTTATGCAAAGGATTATGTGGAGAAGTGTGTTGCATGTTTTGAGGATAAGGGGGTTGGGGGTGTTATCGGGAAGCTGCGTGTGTGGGATCCGAAGACGTTTATCTCTAAGTATAGGGATGTGCATTATCGGCTGCGGTTTGATGATGTTAAGACTATAGAGAAGGAGATTAGTGAGGGGAGGCAGGCTGCATGGCTGTTTCGAAGGGAGGATTATGTTAGGCTTGGGAAGTATGACCAGTCGCTTGCTTATGGTGAGGATAGGGATTTTGCGAGGAAGCTGCTTGATTCAGGGATGGATATTGTCTATGAGCCGAAGGCGTTTTGGTATCACAGGTGGAAGGAGTATGTCGGTGAGACTGTTTTGAATAATTTCGAGATGGGTGAGCAGAATTACGGGTTCAATAAGGGGAGTAAGGCTGTCTGGTTGAAGGTTGTGTATTTTTTGAGTGTTGTTCCTGTTTTTGTGCTTTCTTTTGTTTATCCGTATCTTCTTTTGCTGCTGCTTTTGCATTCGGTGCCGCTTGTTTTTACTGGTGTTAAGTTGTTTCGGAGAGCAGGGCATCTGAAGTATCGGTATTATGCACTTCTTGGACCTGCTGTGTCTTATGTTTATAATGTGCCGTATGCTTTGGGGTTTATTTTTGAGTTTTTGAGGGATATGGCGGGTGTGAGCAGGTTTTAGTTCCAGCCGATGTCTTTGTAGGTTTTGAACCAGTCTATGTATTCTTTCAGACCTTTTTCCAGGTCGTATTCGGGTTTGAAGTTCAGGATGTTTTTGACTTTTGTTATGTCTGCGCATAGTTTCTGGACTTCACCCGGTCTTTTTTCTATGTGTGCGGGTTTTATGTTTTCTTTGTTGCAGAGTGTGATGATTTTTTTTGTGATTTCAATTATTGTGTAGTCTTTGCCGGTGCCGAAGTTGATTATCTCTCCTGCGAGCTTTTTTTTGTTTTCTTTTACGAGAGTGTATGCCTGTATGGCGTCTTTTATGTACATGTAGTCGCGGGATTGGGTGCCGTCGCCGTATATGATTGGGGGCTGGTTGTTGAGGATTCTTCTTATGAAGATTGATATTGCGCTGCCGTAGCCGCCGTCTTTTTGTTTCGGACCGTAGGTGTTGAAGTTTCTGATGGTTGTTATGTTTTGACCGTATGTCTTGAAGTATGAGTAGCATAGTCGGTCTGCGCCTGCTTTGCTTGCGGCGTAGGGTGATTGGGCGTCTAGTGGGTGTTTTTCGTCCATCGGGCTGTATTGTGCGCCGCCGTAGACTTCGCTTGAGGAGGCGAATATGAATTTTTCGATGTCGTGTTCGCGCATGGCTTCGAGCATGTTGAGGGTGCCGAAGTAGTTGATTTCCTGGGTTGCGCGGGATTCTATGATGGATTTGTCTACATGTATCTGGGCGGCAAGGTGGTAGACTGTGTCTGTGTTCTGTGTGTGTTCTTTTATTAGTCTGTAGTCTCTTATGTCGCCTTTTACGAGTTTGAAGTTAGGGTAGTTCAGCAGTCCTCTTATGTTGTTTACTGTGCTGTTTGAGAAGTCGTCTATGATTTTTACTTTGTGACCTTCTTTTACTAGTTTTTCTGCCAGGTGGCTTCCGATGAATCCTGCGCCGCCTGTTATTAGTATGCTTTCTGTCATTTTTTATCACCTTTGTTGTCTAAGAACCATTTTGTGTATTCTTTTAGTCCGTTGTTTATGTCTATGAATGTGTAATTGCCGATTATCTTTTTTAATTTTGTTATGTCTGCTATGAATGTGTCTGGCGGGGTTTCTTTTGATATGTAGTTTATTTTTGCTTTTGTTTTCAGGTGTTTTTCGGTTTCTTTGATTATGTGGTTGATTGTGGTTCCTGTTCCTGTGCCTATGTTTATTGTGTTGTTTTTTATTTGTTTTTCTATGATTGTCTTGTTTATTTTCGCGATATCTTTTATGTTTATGAAGTCGCGGGTCTGTTCTCCTGTTGAGGTTAGGGTTATTTTGGTGTTGTTGTGGATGTTTTTGCAGAGTGATGGTATTATGTGGTTGTTTTTTGCTGTGCTGCCCGGTCCGTAGATGTTGAAGTATCTTAGGATTGTGTAGTCTATGTTGTAGAGGTTGTGGTATTTTTTTATGAGTTGTTCTGCCTGGTATTTTGACTGGCCGTAAGGGGATTTTGGGTCTGTTTCGTCTGTCTCTTTTAGGTGGCCTTGTGTGCTGTAGACTGAGGCGGATGAGGTGTAGATTATCCATGGGATGTTGTTTTTCCTGCATGCTTCCAGGATGTTTTTTGTGCCGATGGCATTTATTTCTATGTGTTTTTCTGGGTTTGTGTATGAGTCTTTGAGGTTTGCGGTTCCGGCGGCGTGGAATATGCAGTCTGCGTCTTTTATTTTTTTGGATGTCTCTTCGGGGTCTGTTATGTTGCAGGTTTTTGATGTGAATGGGATTATTTGATGGGTTTCTGATAGGTGGTCTGCTGTGGATTTGCCGATGAAGCCGGTTGCGCCGGTCAGGATTATTTTCATTATGTTTGTTTTGGTTTGATAGTATGATAAATGTTTCGAAAGCGATTTATATCTCTTCTTGCTTACATAGTATCTCCGAATGAGTCCAAAAATTCAAAAAAATAAATAGTACCTCCACTTTATTGATATAAACCAACAACAACAAAGGGGAGGTTTATATGAATAAGGGAGAGTTAACATATATATTTAATGGTCATTTTTCTTCGTATTTGGTTGGGGATTCGCTTCGAGAAGGCAATATCTAT
>DAOWAN010000171.1 GCA_030634545.1 Candidatus Nanohalarchaeota archaeon | reverse complement strand
TATGGTTTTTGTCTGGGTCTGTGTTCTTTTTCCTGCCAGTTGAAGGAGTTTGTATAGCGGATATATGAAGATGCTTCCGAGGTACATGCGCCTTGATGAGGGTATGATATTTTTTGTTATGTTTTTGAGTTCAATGTTTTTGAAGCCTGCGTCTTTCAGGTCTTTTTCGAATTCTTTGGCGCTTACAATATTTGGCGATGCCCAGCCGCTGAGCCATTTGTCAATTATGTGTTGTTCTTTTTTTGTTATGTTTTCTTTTTTGAAGATGTCTGCTATTATTATTCTTCCGCCGGGTTTGAGGATTCTTTTTGATTCTTTTAGGAAGCTATGCTTTTTCTCTGCAAAGATTGCGCTTTCGATTGCCCATACTGTGTCGAAGGTGCTGCTCTTTTGTTTTGTGTCTGTGAAATCTCTTGTGTGGAATTCTGTCAGGTCCTGTACGTTGTTTTTTGCTGACAGTTTTTTTGCTTTTTCTATCTGCATTTTGTTTATGTTTATACCGACTACTTTTGTGTTGTAGTTTTTTGCGAGCCAGATTGCGCTTCCGCCTATGCCGCAGCCGGCGTCCAATATTTTATCGTGTGATTTTATTTTTGCGGTTTTTGCTATGATGCGGTTCATGTTTACCAGGGCTTTGTCATGGGTTTTGTGGTCTTTGTCGTGATAGCCGTAGTGGATTGAGTAGTTTCTGTCTGAACCCCAGAGCAGTTCTATGTCTTTTTCGGTCTGGTTGAAGTACTCGATTGCTTTTGATTCTATTTTTTTTGAGGGCATGATGATTGATAGAGGTTTGCAGGGTTTAATATGTTTGGAGTTGTTTGAATGTCAATAAGCTCATGCCTGTTTCGTTGTCTGGCTGCCTTGTTGCGCTTGTGTCTTTGTATTCCTGAAGTATTGCTTCGATTACTATGAAGACTTGTGTTTCTTTTCTTATGCAGGCGAGTGTTATGTCTTTGTCGCGACCCATTCCTGCATGGATGTGGATTTTTGGTTCATCGTCCTGCCAGAATATTGTGCCGAATCCTATTGTCTCGTGTGCGTCTTGTATCTGTGTCTCTATCGGTGTTGGCGGTAGTTCGTCTTTTTTCGGACCTGTTACTATTCCTGCTTTTTTCAGGGCGCCTAGCAGTTGTATTGTGCCTGCTTTTATCTTGTTTTGTTTTGTGAATGTTTTTAGCTCTTCTAAAAAGTCGTCGTTGTGGTCGAATTTCAGGATGAATGTGCGACCTAGTGTTACTTGTTCTGATTTCATTATGTATTCCTCTTCCTCTTTACGATTCCCCCTTGGTGTTTGGTGGAGTCCCAACCTCGAGCCCCCACCCACCCAATTAGTGGATATGTAATGGACACACATGTTGAGTGTGGTGTGGTTTTTTTATTCCCAAGTGGGTTCAATACCTCGCAGCTTGCTCCGATTGGGATGCTGTCAAAGCCGTTTAATTATCGTGTGAATGGCTTTGTCACATCCTTAAAAATCGTTTTACGATTTTTAGGATCCAACCAATCTTCAATTGGTTCGGATACTCTTTGTGAGTATAACGGATTTCAGGTGATTTTTCATTGCATCATCAATTGCATCAAGCAATTAAAAAGCTTGGAATCTTCCAATTTCATAGATGTTCCACGATTTTTTTTATTTTTGTTATCTGTTTTTGTTGTGTAGCAGGTTGGATGCTTCTTCGAATGCTTCGATGCTTGCGACTATGATGTCGGGGCTTGTGCCCATTGCTATTACTGTGGTGTTGGTTTTCATGTCTGTTACAGCCATTTTTATGTCTACTGTGGAGTCTGAGTCTTTGGTTTTTATGTCCACTTTGTAGTCTGT
This sequence comes from Candidatus Nanohalarchaeota archaeon, assembly GCA_030634545.1. Lineage (GTDB taxonomy): Archaea > EX4484-52 > EX4484-52 > EX4484-52 > B79-G9 > B79-G9. The sequence continues at coordinate 968 of DAOWAN010000171.1, read as the reverse complement.
GAGTATGTAGTGCAGGTTGTTTTTCAGGAGGGCTTTCTGGAATGCTTTAATGAGCGCGTCTACTGGTCCGACGCCGGTTGAGGATTCTTTGTAGGTGCTGTTTTTGCATTTGAGCTGGATGTTTGCCGTGGGGGATTTGTTTTTTTCTGAGTTTACGCTGAAGTCTATGATTTCTATTGTTTTTTGTTTTCCTTTCCTGATGCTGTTTTCTATTATCATCTGGAGGTCGGCTCTTTTTATCTGTTTTCCTCTTTTCAGGAATGATGTTATTTGTTCTTTTGCGTTTTCCATGTCTGTGTTTGTTAGTTCGATGTTGAATTCGTCTTTTACTGTTTTTTCAATTTTGTTGTCTGTCGGGGTTTTGTCGAAGAGTGTTTTTGTGTTGTCTGCGCTGATGTTTGCTGAGCATATCTGGTAGTATTTTTTGTTGAGGAAGCGGTCGACTTCTTCGTCTATGGGGTCGATTACAGGGCATGTGGGGAGTGCTTTCAGTACTGATGAGGGGTCTTTCAGACCTGCGCCTGTCATCACGAGGACGATTTTTTCGTTGGGGGTTACTTGTTTATTTTTTAGCATTTTTTTTAGTGCTGCAAGTCCTGTGGCTGCGGATGGTTCTACGAATATTGATTCTTGTTTTGCGAGGAGTATTTGTGCGTTTAGTGTGTCTTTGTCGTCTACGTCGAGTGCTGAACCGCCTGATTCGTGGATTGCTTTTAGTATTTTTTTGCCGTCGAGGGGGTCGCCTACGCAGATTGCTGATGCGATTGTTGATGGGTTTTCGATGATTTCGAATGTTTTTTTGTTTTTTTTGTAGGCGCAGACTATGGGATTTGCTCCTTTTGCCTGTACGCCGATTATTTTTGGGAGGGTGTCTATGAAGTCTAGTTTTTTGTATTCCTGGAAGCCCTTCCATATTGCTGATGAGTTTGTGCCGCAGCCTACGGGGATGATTACTTTGTCGGGGGCTT
>DAOWAN010000105.1 GCA_030634545.1 Candidatus Nanohalarchaeota archaeon | reverse complement strand
TTTTCCTGAGAGCTGGTGATTGAAGTCTATTTTTACGCGACCTGCGGATACTGAGAGTACTTTTCCCTGGAGGTTATGGCCAAGCGTTATGTATTGACCCTGGATGGGGGTTATTTTTTGTTTTCTGAAGAATGCAAGTGAGTATATTTTCAGGAGCTGGGGGTTTCTTTTGCCGAAGGCTTCTTCAGGGGTTAGTGTGATTTTTTTTGTCTCTTTTTGCTTCATTTTTTTGAGGTTGTCTTCGAGTGCTTTGAGTATCATGTTTTCGCCGATGATGATTGTTGCGGGACCGTATTTTGTGTTTGGGTTGTAGATGTTTTTTTCTTTTGCGGTTTTTTCGTCTGTGAGGTCGAAGATTTCCCCTGTTTCAGCAATTTTCCCTGTGTATTCTATTTCGATGAAGGTTTTGTTTTCCATGCTGTTTTATTTTTTTGGAAATTTTATAAGTTTATTTATGTTGTGGGACTGGCTTTGAGTGGTGACTGGTTTTTTGGGTTGTTCTTAAGATTTTTATAGTTTTGTGTTTAATGTTGGCTATGGCTAAACCTAAGTTTGACTGGAGAGCTAAGCTTGATGTTGATAATTCTGTTAAGTTTAATGCGCTGCTTTCGCAGGTTTCCAAGTATGAGCATGTCTACCGGGGGACTGATGATCCGCAGATGGTTCAGTTGTGGCTTGGGATACTTGAGATTTATAAGAAGCAGGAGGCTATTGCGAAGAGGCTTGACGGGCTTGAGAGTAAGCTGTTTGTTTCTTCGGGAAAGAAGAGGACGGGACTGATTTCTGATCTTGAGAATTATTAGGTATCTGTGTTTTTGTTGATGGCTTTTCCTTTACATAGTTGAGTAGTCTGTGGTGGTTTTGGGGTTCTGTCAGGAATTTTAGGGTGTATGGGTTTTTTATCATGTTGTATATTGGTTCGCCTTTTTTTAGCCTGAGTAGTTCGCGGTTGTCTGGGGTTTTGAATTGTATTGTGTTTGTTCTGTTTATGTAGGCTGGGTTTTTGATTGTCTTTTCTGTTGTTATGTAGTATGCGCCGCCTTTTAGGGTTTTTATGTTTTCGTATTCAGATGTGAAGTTTCTGGCTACCCAGTTTGCCATTATTAGTGTGTCTTCGCATGTGTTTATTGTGATGTGGGCGTAGTTGGGTGGGATTATTATTTTGTCGCCTGCTTTTGCTTTTATGAAGTATGCGTCGATGAGTTTGTTTTTTTCTGTTTTCTGGAGGAGGTAGAGTCCTTTGCCTTCTATTACTTCGTATAGTTCTGTGTAGGTTATGTTTGTGTTTGGGAGTAGTGGGTGGTTGTGACCTGCGGTTTTTGTGTATTCTTTGCCTAATGTGTTTGGGGGGATGACTGTTATGTCGTATCTCAGGTTGTTTTTTTCTATTGTTTCTCTGTGTTCTTTTTTTGCTATGTCGCGGAACATGTAGTATAGCTCTTTTTCGTGTTTGGCGTTTCCGAGCCATCTTTTGTCAAATATTGTGTCTGTTATGTCTTTTAGTTTGCGGATTGAGGGGCTTATTTTAGTTTTTTCGAGGAGCATTGTTTTTGTGTCTGAGTCGTATGTTATGTTCAGTCCGGATTGTTTTAGGTTTAGCATTGAGGTCACTTGTCTGTTTTGTTTAAGCGCGGGATGGTTGTTTTTTTTGTTTTTGGGAGTCTGTTTATTTTTATTTCGAGGTGGTCGAGAGTTTTGTCTATTCTTGTGGTCTGGGTTAGTATTTCGTTTAGGATTTCGGATATTGGCTTTTCGTCTTTTTTCATTGTGTTTGTCACCTGTTTGTGTTTATTGAATATTTGGGGTTGGTGGTTTATATATTTGTTTTTCTGGTTTGAGAATGGGTATGTTTTGTGGTCTGATGGTGTTGTTATCTGATTATGGCTTTGCCTGTGTGTTGTCTGTTATTTTTGTATGGTGAGAATATGATGCGCAGTATGTGTGTGTGGATGTTGCGGGTTTTGTTTGTGGTATGACTGGTGGTGTTTGTGGGTATGTGCCATGTTAGCGCTTGAGAATCAGAAAATATTGAGAGTCTGTGTTTGTTTGTGTGGTTTAAGTGGGTCTTATGCTTTCTTTTATCTTTTTTTGCGTGAAATTGTGATGTTTCCGTTACGTCCGCTTGCGAAATCGTCGTAAACATCATCCAGATTGTCTATGGACATAGTTCCAGTTTCAATGAATTCTAAGCCTGTTTCTTCTGCGTACGTTTTGAATAGATTGTCTACTTCATCTTCGTCTACAGGGACTGTGGAGTAAACTTTACTTGCTCTTGCAAACAGGTCTTTGTTTTTATCTGCTGTATTTTCGATGTCTGTTGATTTATTTTTTATTATTCTTTCTATATACTCTGTTATTTTGTGTTTTTTTCTGTGTGAACCTCTGAATGCTGTTACTCTTCCGACTATGTTGCCGTCTTCGTCATCTTCCCTGATTGTTGCCCAGAATGTGTTTGGGTTTTCCATATATTTTTTTGTGTGTTCGAACATACTCCCATTTGGTGAAAGGCATGATCCTATGTTTTGCAGTGCCTCCATCTGTGATTCGATGTCTGAAGGATTGATGCAGAGGACATGGTTTTTGCTGCCATTGTGTGTGATGTTCAGTATTCTGCTTATGTTGGGTTTTATTTCTCCTAGTGTTTCTTCGTCAATATCTTTTCTTTTGTTTGTTTCCTGCATGACTTGTCTTGCGATGTTTTTTAGGTACTCTAAATCTTCTGTGTCTTCTTTTATTTCAATGTCCAGTTCGAGTATTTCTGCGTAGGATTTTATGTCGTTTCTTATATCTTCCAGAGGGAGGTTGTTTTTGCTTGTCAGGGGATATGTTTTTGCAGGTCCTTTTTTTTCTATTTTCTCGCCGCTTAATGCTTTGAGTGCTGTTTCGTCTTTAGTCTGTATCCATGGAATGAATTTTATGCCTTTGTTTATGTCAGTTATGTTTTGTGTATGCATGTATTTTTCTAATGATTTTTCGGCACTTTTGAGTGCTTTGTCCGGATCTTGTGGGATGTCCGGGTTTAGTTCAAGTTCGCGGTTGGTGTCTAGAGATACGGCAATTTTTATTAGTTTCTTCATCTGCTTTTTGCCGTGGTTTTTGAGAGTTATTTTATTGATTTGTTCTGCAACGTATTTTTTATTTTTAATGCTTGTGATTGTTTTGATGCTTCCTCTGCTGTTGCTTTTTTCCAGATAGTTTAGATAGTCTTCTGTTTTGTCACCCAGAATGTCCATCAGATCTGAAATATTTTTGCTAGTCTTTTCAAGTGTCTTTGGATTTTTTTGGTAGATGTTGGATATTGGTATTAGTAGGTTTGCGAGGTTAAGGTCATAGTGATTATCAAACGGGATTTTTCTTATTATGTTTGCTGTCATAGTCTTGTCAATCTTTTTGTATGCTTCTATGATTTTTACTGTATTTTTTATCATTTCTTTGTTTTTAGTGTTGATGGCAAGTCTGGTTAGTGGTTCTAGAATAGTGTTTCCATGGTGTTGATCATTTAATTGCTCAAGGTAATTATTGTAATTACAGCAATCAATTAATTCCTCTGTTGTCATAATCTCTGAAAATATCTTTATGTTGTCAATATCATGATTATCGAGAACGAGCCTCATAAATAAGTCAGACATAGCTACAGCTGGTTCATCTTTGTAATTTTTCACTGTTTCGATAAAATACTTTACAATATCAAGTTCATCGTCTGGGTTAGGGTAATCTGTATTTATGTGTTCGATAGTACGACTTAGATTTTTAGCGATGTTCCAGGAGTCATCGCTGTTGTATTTATTGATTGTTTCGGCTATTTCTGGTGTAGCCATGATTTCGGCAATTTTTGATAGTGTTTGATTAACTTTGGTTCTGCTTGATTCATCTGTGTTGTGTTTTTCGATGTAATATCTGATTGAATCGTTTCCCAGTCCTTTAATAACACTTTTGGCTGCTTCGTCTTCATATTTTTCGACTATTTTTATAATTTCCTTGTTTGTGAGTATTTTTGATGTGTCTGAGATCCATTTTGAGTTATTGAATGCTTTTGGGAATTCATTGATGATTATTTTGATTATCTCCTCATTTTGAAGTTCTTTTGTATCTCGTAGAATGTCAATAATGCTGATGTCGCCGTACTTTTTTATGATATTTAAATAAGAAGGTATTGGGCGGATGGCTTCGTTGTAGAGTTCTGTTACATCTTCCAAATCTTTTCTGACAGATTTATAGGTTTCTTTTCTGTAGTTTATGATTTCTTTAATGATTTCTGCTTGTATTTCGCGGGCAAATTTTACAGTTTCAGTGTATTCTTTTATGTGATCAATAAAATATTTTTGGATATTCATGCTGTTCATCTTCTGTTATTTTTTGGATATAAGGTCTGTTGTTTGTGGGGGAGTAATCTGTTTATTTGCAAATTGATATTCTGTGGTTCTGGGTTTCACGTCAGAGTACACTTTAGAGTGGTGACTAATTATATAAATGTTTTTATTTTTGTTTCTGTTTGGTGGTGGTTGCGTATTAGAAGGAGTTTTGCGCTTAAACTATCTCAATACCGGGTTTTTCGGGTTCTGAGCGCTTGGATTTTTCACTTTCAGTCTCTTTTTCTATTATCTCTATTGCGCATCCAAGTTCTTTTTCAAAGAAGTCAATTGAAGATTTTATTGTGTGTTTTTCTTCCTGTTCGGGCATTAGGGGCTGGAGGTTGTGGCGCTTTGTCAGGATGTTTGCGTATTTTATTGCGTCTTTTCCGTGTTGTTTGATGTCGTCGTGTTTCATGATTTCCGGAATCAGGTTTTTTGGTTTTTTTAGGGCGATCTCGTAGATCTTGTATTTGTATGCGGGGCTTAGGTAGATGCTGATTTTCTTAGGGGTTTTGTTTACTATTTTCTGGATCTCTTTTATGTCGTCGAGGATTGATTTTGTCAGTTCTTCTCTTTTTTCTGCGGCTTTGTCTATGTAGGATTCGTTGTGTTTTGGCCATGGATGTGTTGACAGGTAGGGTTTGTTGCCCAGGTGCTCCCAGTTTTCTTCTGCCAGGTGGGGGGTGAATGGGCTAGTCAGGTGGAGGAGCGTGTCTATTGAGTGGGTCAGGATGATTTTTTGCATATTGTCTGGGTTTTCTGTTCTTTTTGTGTATCTGTTGATTTCGTTTACAAATGCCATTATTTTTGCTATTGCGAAGCTCAGTTTGTGGTCTTCTATGTCCTGTGTTATTTCTTTTGTTGCTTTTTCGGTTTTTGAGAGGAGGTGTTTTGTGTTGGTGTCGAGGTCTTTTGTGTCTATGTTTCCTTTTGTGTAGCTGTCTTTGTTTGAGTCAACCAGTGTGTAGATTTTTTTCAGGAATCTGTGGGCTGCGTTTGCGCCTGTGTCTGACCATTCTAACTCTTTTTCGGGGAGGGCTGCAAAGAGGATGAAGAGGCGGGCTGTGTCTGCGCCGTGTTTGTCTATGATCTCTCCTGGGTCTACTGTGTTTCCGAGGGATTTTGACATTTTTGCGCCGTCTTTCAGGACCATGCCTTGCGCTAACAGGCGTTTGAAGGGTTCGTCTATGTCTGTCAGCCCCAGGTCTCTTAGGGCTTTTGTGAAGAAGCGGGCGTAGAGGAGGTGGAGGATGGCGTGTTCTATGCCGCCGATGTACTGGTCTACTGGCATCCAGTATTTTGATTGCTCTTTGTTGAAGGGAATGGAGGTTTCGTTTGGGGATGCGTATCTGAAGAAGTACCATGAGGAGTCTACGAAGGTGTCCATTGTGTCTGTTTCGCGGGTTGCGGGGGATGTGCATTTGGGGCATTTTGTGTTTTTGAAGTCTTTTGCTGTGTCGAGCGGGTTTCCTGTGCCTGTGAATTTTGCGCTGTCCGGGAGGGTTACTGGGAGGTCTTTTTCGGGGACCGGTACTGGTCCACATTTTGGGCAGTTTATTATCGGGATTGGGGTGCCCCAGTATCTCTGTCTTGAGATCAGCCAGTCTCTTAGTTTGTAGTTGGTTGTTTTTTTTGCGCAGTCTTGTTTTATCATGTGGTCGGTTATCTTTTGTTTTGCGGTTTCGTTGTCTGTGTTGTTGAAGGTGCCTGAGTTTGTCATGATGCCGGGGTCTGTGTATGCTTTTGTCATTGCCTTTTCGTCCAGTGTCTTTCCTTTTGGCTGAATTACGATTTTCAGGGGGAGGTTGTGTTTTTTGGCGAATTCAAAGTCGCGCTGGTCGTGGGTTGGGACTGCCATTACTGCGCCTGTGCCGTATGCCATGAGTGCGTAGTCTGCTATGTAGAGTGGGAATTTTTCGTTGGTTAGGGGGTTTATGGCGTGGATTCCGATGGATATGCCTTCTTTTGCTTTTGTGTCGTCTGTGCGTTCGATTGTTGACATCTTTTTTACTTTTTTTATGAAGTCTTTTGCTTTTTTTTCGTAGGGGGTGTTTTTTGTTAGTTTTTCTACTAATGGGTGTTCGGGGGCTAGTACCATGTAGGTTATGCCGTATACTGTGTCGGGTCTTGTTGTGAATGTGGAGATTGTTTCTTCGGAGTTGTCTATCCTGAATTTTATTTCTGTGCCTTCTGATTTGCCTATCCAGTTTTTTTGCATGGTCTTTACTTTTTCCGGCCAGTCCTCAAGTTTGTCCAGATCGTTTAGGAGTTCGTCTGCGTAGGCTGTTATTTTGAAGAACCACTGGTTTAGTTTTTTTTCTTCGACAATGGATTTGCAGCGCCAGCATCTGCCGTCTTCGACCTGCTCGTTTGCAAGGACTGTGCTGCATTTCGGGCACCAGTTGATTGGAGCTTCTTTTTTGTAGGCCAGAC
>DAOWAN010000157.1 GCA_030634545.1 Candidatus Nanohalarchaeota archaeon | reverse complement strand
CTTATATATCTGGTTCAGGTATTCTGTTATCATCTATGATATGAGACCAATGTAGTCTGCGACTGTGTCTGCGCTTTTTCCGATTGTTTTTTTGGATATGTTTTCGATGATTTTGTTTTGTTTTTTTGGCATGGTGTATTACCTCAGCCTTCAGAAAGGCTGGCGATCAGAGCGACCGTAAACCTAGGGTTTAGGTCACTTGTCTATTCTGTTTTGTTCTGGTTCGCTTTAGGTCACTGGTTTGCTGTGCTCAAGCACGCTATTGTGTTGTTTGGTATGTGTGGTACTCTTATTCAATACTATAATTCCAAACCTTGTCGCCTACAAAGTGGATGTTTTTTATTGTTTTGCCTTGTTTTGCGCTGTTCATTGTTTCTGCGTCTTCAAGCGCTGTGCCTACTGCGATGGCTTTTTTGTTTTTTCCGTCTATTATTATTACTGTTTCGTCTTTTAATATGTTTTCATCTATTTTGGTTATGCCGGGGCGCATGATGTCGGCGCCGGAACAGACGAATTTTACTGCACCCATGTCTACTGTGATTTTTTTGAATTCGTCTTCTTTTCCGTGGATGAATTTCAGGGCGGGAAAAAGTTTCTTGTCGGCATAGAAAAACGATAGTATGCTATCCATAAATATGACTTCAAGGTCTTCGTCCTTTACATACTCTACCTTAGTACTTTTGGATATATCCGCAGACGGAAACATACTATTGATTTTTTTTGTGACTTTTTTCGATAGGAAATAGCGTTGCATAGTATAAATTTGGGGTTTGAAATATAAATATTGATTGTCAAGATGGTATAATTTATTAGAATAATCGTGGCAAACCAAAATTCTTGGACCAGAATTTGTTCGTATCTCTTTTGAATTCGTAAAAACGTGATAGTTCGCCATAACAACCCATATCACATTTTGAACAATCCTCTTTTTCGATATGTCTGACCATGCAGCCCTGTTGCTGTTTTCCGTCTGCTGTCACAACAACAAGAAGCCAAGGGTAGCATTTTTTTTCTCCGCCGACAGTCTTCAGATAAGACTCTGAATTCATAAGTTTTGGATATTTCTTTTTCAATTGTATCATATTCTGTGCAATTTCACGTCTTTCTACAGCATTCAATGTAGGATCCTTTATGTCATTATAAGGATATGAAAAATGAAACATCAAACCGTATAGCAAATTAGACTGAGAAAAATATTCGCAAAGTGGTTCAACATCTTTTGCATTTGTTTTTGATAAAGTCGTCAAAGAAATAATTTTTTTGTTCTGATTTTTTTTCAGAGTCTCAATCATTTTTTCAAAAACATTCGGACCTCTCAAATGATTGTGAGTGTCTCTCATACCGTCAATGGATATCCAGAAAACGTCAGGATTTATTGTGGAAATATCTTGAGTTCCGTTTGTTATATATATTATGTAAATATCTTTTGATTTTATATACTCAACTATTTGTGATGCATCTCTATGGAGAGTTGGTTCTCCGCCCTCAATAACAATGACTCTTACACCTTGCTTATATAAATCATCAATAATATTTTTCCATTCTGCGAAGGATAAGTCCTTTGTTATTTTATTTTGCCATGTGCAATGTTTGCATTTAAGATTGCATCTCTGTGTTATTTTTATGGCTGCAGCAATTGGAGTTCGATCTCCTAATATTTTCCACTTAAACATTCTGTAATAATAATACAATCTGTTTTTTTTGTTCATTACAAATACCTTGAATATGGATGTTTTTTAAATAAGATAATAGGTAATTATAATTATAAATATCAATGTCCTAAAAATCCCGATTGGAAATCGTCGTCTTTTATGTATTCTACTTTGGTGTTTTTGGACAGGTCTGCGCATGGGAATATGGTGTTGATTTTTTTATGACCTTTTTTGAGAGTTGATAGCGCTGCATATTATGAACGAGGAGTCTGAAATATAAATATTGATTGTCAATATTTGTTATGGAAAAACATGATGTTGTGATTGTGGGAGCGGGTCCTGCGGGGCTTAAGGCTGCTGAGGTTCTTGCGGCGGCTGGCAGAGATGTTTTGGTGCTTGAGAAGAATGATGTTGTGGGACCGAAGGTCTGCGCTGGAGGGATTACTTTAAAGGCTATTAAGATGGGTATTCCTGAGGAATTGTTTGAGCGCAGATTTTGTCCAGAGTTTCGGACCAAAAAAAGGATTTTAAAATATAGTGACAGGAAGGCAATAGCAATTACAATATCAAGAGAAAAACTAGGTTTGTGGCAAAAGAAAAGAGCAGAGGAAGTCGGAGCAATAATCAAAATAGGAGCAAGAGTAAATAGACTTGAAAAAGACCACGTTGTCACGGACAAAGGTATAATTTATTTTGATTATTTGGTTGGCGCAGATGGAAGTTCTTCTGTAATAAGGAGGGAGCTTGGGATAAAGACGCGAAAGATGATTATGGGTATACAGTATGTTGTTCGGAAAAACTTTGATGATATGTTATACTTTTTAGATTCCAAGCGGTTCAAGTCCGGCTACGCGTGGATATTTCCACATGGTAAAGAGACTTTAATAGGATGTTGCGCAGATATGCGGTATCTTTCGTCGACTGACTTAAAGAAGAATTTTTGCGAGTGGCTAGCAGAACAGAAAATAGATGTTGATAACGGGAGATTTGAAGCTTTCCCGATAAACTATGATTATCAAGAGTTTGATTTTGGTAATGTTTTTTTAGCAGGAGATGCTGCGGGTTTCGCATCAGGTCTTACTGGAGAGGGTATATATTTTGCCCTTGCATCAGGAGAAGACATTGCAAGACGTATATTGGATCAAAATTATGAGGTAAAGAAGATAAAAGAGATTCTGAGAACCAAGAAGAGACATGAAAAGTTACTATCATTACTGCAAAAATCTGGTTGTTTTAGGCAGTCTGTCTGTGAACTAATTCTCTTTTGTCTGAATAAAAATCGTCTTATAAAGCAACGTTGTTTCGAATACATTACTTAGTCTGGATATACTTCATTAGCGTTTAGTTTCTTACCAATGGACTATGGATGTTGTTCTAGTCATACTCCCATCTTCATTGCGCTGTATAGCATCTTCACATTTGTTTTTGTATTATAACATCCGTCTTTTGTCAGGGGGACGCCATACACAGGGATATCTAGGGGCGCAAGTGAGCGCATCACCTTATTCAACTCATAATTGCACGCAAGCAGTAATACGCCGTCAAACTTCTCGCGCTTCACAACATATTTGACAGCAGAAGAGCCAGTAAGAATATACAATTTGATACCCTGACTTTCCGCTGTTTTTTTGATATCAGTAAACAGGCATTTGCCGCATGATTTGCATTGTATCCCGTTTCGTGCGCTTGAAGCAGGACAGTCAAGCGACCTTAAACAATGCGG
>DAOWAN010000134.1 GCA_030634545.1 Candidatus Nanohalarchaeota archaeon | reverse complement strand
TTTTTCATAATTATTTTTCATCACAAATTGATTAAAATCCATAACAATCACCCACATTATTATTGGGTGCGATAGAATATATGCTTTTGTAGAACGGGGTTATTCAAAACTCTCTATAGAAAAAGAAAGTTATGGGAATCATTGCCTAAAGGGATGATGTACCAGACATTCTGCGTAGTTCTTGATTACCTGATTTATTCCAGAAAGGTATCAATTGATTCTGAAGGCAAAATCGGTTGGGTTTATTACCCGGAAAAAGCAAAGGAATATTACATAAGAGAAGATTTAGGTAGAAAAAAATGAAAGTTGCATCAAATATACGAGTGTAAGCTTTTAATAATTAGTGTGTATATATATTTTAGTGGTTTTATGAGTGAAGTACAGATATTAAAAAAAGTGGCTGCTGATGTGTCTCTTTTAATGACTAAAGTAGATAGTATTGAGAAAACAATGAATGAAATAGATTATGATTTACATAGAGATATAAATCCTGCTTATTTACGTAAATTAGAACAGTTCAGTAAACAAAAAGGTAATCGGTATAATAGTGTAGCAGATTTTGACAAACACATGCGCAGTAAAAATAAAACTTCTGAGTGATTCCGTGACATATTCAATAGAAGTTTTACCGCATCTAGAAAAAAAGTTGGATAAATATTTTAAAAAAGATATCAGGCACTACGAACGTGTTGTTAAGAAGATGAGTGAAATCGCTCAAGATCCCTATGCATATAAACCTCTAAAATATAATATGAAAGGAAAAAGACGTGTGCATATAGACTCTTTTGTGCTTACTTTTTCAATAAAAGAGAATGAAAAAATCGTTGTTTTCTTAGATTATGACCATCACGACAAAATATATCTAAAATAAATATGATTCTGTAAGTTACCAATCGTTGTTTTGTTTTTTGCTTTTCAGTTGCCTGAACTTTTCAAATATGAACTTTTCGTCCCGTGTCAGAAATCTATCTGTAGTTAGTATATCCAAATATTGTAGTATCTATTGAATTTGTGATGTGCTGAACTCTGCTTTTTCAAGAATTATAGTGAACTGTACAGATTTTTAGATAAAATCATATAACTGAACCAAAATGATAATGGTCCCGCCGGGATTTGAACCCGGGACCTCTGGCTATCTTAGATTCTAGCCAACACCCGTGTGCGGATGCATTGGTTGTTAAGACGCAGGCAGTACCTGCGCGTCATATAAGACCAGCGCTCTAACCAACTGAGCTACGGGACCATCGCGCTCATAAATCATTAATATGACATCGTAAGTTTTAAATATATTGAGTCAACCCCCCTTTGGAGGTTCGTACAAACATATATAGCTAATAATCAATAGATTCGCTATGAACGAATACGCTGAACTCTACAAAAAAGTCCTCGATACCCCCCTAAAACCACATAAGATTGCAGTCTACGGTATTGCTAATTACGACGATGTCTTCAGCATCTCCAAGGGAAAATTAAGCAAAATAAAGATTAATGCGATTTTTGATGATATTGCTTTGCGCGTGCTGAAAAACAGTTCATATACTGAATATAACCGCGATATAGAGCGCATCAATGAAGCTATTGTGAAACTTAGAAATATTCCTCTTAAGGAAAAAGTGATTCTTGGAGGCAATGCATGCAACATCTCGCTTGCCCTGAGCGCTCTTGGAAACAAAACACATCTGGATATAAAAAGAGCAACTTCTGATATGGTAATGCAGCTGAAATCCGCAGGTATAACATCTGTAAAATCCTCAATAGACAAAGCAGCTCATCACCTCATAGTCCAGGTCAAAGAAGACGGTGACAGATTCATAATATCTCCTGACTATGGCATGGAAGATCCGGAACTTGTTGATTTTGTTGACGATTCTTGCGATTTTGCAGTTTATTCCGGGGCGCACCTGGACGCAAAATCAGAACCAATCCAGAAAGAACTTCTGAAAAGAGTGAAGAACATATCCAGAAAATCCAGACTATATGTAGAACTTGGCTCTGGCTCAAGGATGGCAAAGGACAACTGCCGAAAAGTCTCAAAATATGCTGACATTGTGGGTATGAATGAGATTGAGCTTGAGACAATGACTGGTAAGAAAGATATAGTAGATGCAGCATGTGTATTTCATAAAAAATTCATGAAAAGCAACTCAATTCTTGTGATTCATACAATGAAAGGAAGTCTTGCTGTTTCTGTGAAACCTGTTGAAGGTCTTCCTTTGGCACAGGCGCTTGGACATCTTTCTGGCAGTTCAAGATATATTCATGGCAAGTATCTGAGCCGTGATGAAATGAAAAAGCAATTTACAGATATAGTATTGCATAAAAAAGAACTTTCAAATGATGTAAAATATCATGTTTCATGGGTAGCTGGCATATTGCATGAAGGCGACGGGCTGGCAGTCGGAAGCGGCGACGGATACGTTGCAGGATTTGTAACAGGTTATCTGAACTTCTGCAAAATCAGTTAATTCCGCTAAAGTCTCTCTGGATTCCACCGGATTTCTTCATCTTGTCCTTAATATACTCTTCAAACAGTGGAATATAGATAGGCATCGCAAACTTTGTAAAATTTGAAGTCACAAGCGCCTCGCCTTTGTCAAGACTGGCAATATTCCTGTCATCTGTTGACAGGTCCTGCGATGCGCATTCAATAACAGACTGGCGCTCCTGTGCCATCTCAATACCTAAAATTATCTTTGTGTTCATATTCGCAAGTATCTCTTTCGGTATCAGGCTTGGAAGCTGCGTAATAGCTGTAAGCCCTATCTTGAACTTTCTTCCTTCGCGCGCAATTCTTGAAAAGATATTTGGTCCTGCCTTCAGTGCTTCCTTACCAATAACGCGTGGAGCCTCCTCAAGAATAACAGATATTACTGGTTTGTCCCTCAACCCGCCAGTCTGCCTGTAATGTCTGTACGTGTCAAATGCTTTTGCAGCAATGATCGACCCCACAAGTATTTCCTGTGACCCATGCAAAGTTGAAGTATCAATTATAACTGTTTTAGATGATTCCAGTGAATGCAGGATGTCATCTATTGTTGTCTTTCCTGCCTGAGTATCAAATATACCCATAGAGGTTATTCCATCTTCATCATTTACTTTCAGATCCAGATTGTAAAGAAGCCTTCTTATAACAACATCAAGTGTCTCGTCGCGAAAGTTCACAGGAACCGGCTCTTTCAATATCAGCTTTTCAATCCATTCTTCTCTGTATTGATTATAGTAAGCATACAATGCTTCTTTCTGCGGTTCTGAGAACATGACAGCTCCATCAAAATGCTGGGGCTTTAATGATTCAATATTGATTTTAAGTGTCACAGTTCCCGGCGGGGGGCTATTCGGAGTATAATATACCAGTTTCCCGGATGAATTTGGATGATCCTTAAGTGCTTTTGTACATCTCCCGTAATATTCATCATGCGGATCCATAATCAAAAGCGAGCAATAATCTTTATCAAGCACAGACCATGCAATTGTTTTCACAAGATTAGACTTGCCTCTCCCGGTAGTCGCAGGGATAAGGACATGGTGCGTAAAGACACTCTCACCATCAAGATGCACATCTATCGGAAGAATTCTTGTACCTGAGCGCACATTGCCAAGAAACAGAGGTTTTTCGGGTTTTGAAAGAAAATTCAGATCTTCTTTTTTGATCTGCCGCAGCTGCGAGAAAAATGCAGGCAGTTTTTTTGGTGTCTTTGCTATGTTTCTGCTTATGGTCACAACAGACTTAAGTGATGCAAGTATATAGTTTCTTAACTCTGGCTCCATCAATTCAAGTGATTCACCGTATCCCTCAAGGTTCATGCCGGACATCAACTCAAGTGACTCTTGCGGTATTTGTGACCCGTACCTGAGATCATATACCTGAAATATTGTGTATGAATCCTCTGACTCAGCAATAAGCAACTCACCTAATTCAAGACTTTCGCCAGACTTCTTGCGCACAAGAATTTCACCGAATCGTCCGGATATTATCTGCGCAACACTATCTATAGTGGAATTAGCATCTTTCATAGGCATGAATATAGGTTGGAACTTTATTTATAGTTTGCCATTAAATTAAAAATACCACCTATATAAACATTTGACCCTAAATATTGTAATAATCCAATAAAATGAGGGGCAATAGTATCATAAAACATATGGGTTATTTGAAAGTTTCAAGCTTTTATTGCTTGATACAGTTTGAGGAGGCAATAAAATCATGAAATATATCTTTTTTTGGAGTATTTCAAGCTTTTATTGCTTTGATACAGTTGGAGGCGCAATAATATGCAGATAAAATTCACAAAGATGCACGGACTCGGGAACGACTACATATTCATAAACTGCTTTGAGCAGGTTCTGGACAAAATCAGCCTGAAAGAACTCGCAATCAATATGAGTAAGCCCCACTACGGAATCGGTTCAGACGGCATAATCCTTATCATGCCCGGGAAATCAAAAGAAAACGACTTCAAATACCGCATATTCAACTCAGACGGTTCAGAGGCAGAGATGTGCGGGAACGGCATAAGATGCGCTGCAAGATACGTATACGACCACAACCTCACAAAAAAGACGAAACTGAGATTCGAGACAAAGGCAGGCATAATAATACCAGAACTTATCCTAAAAAATGGCAAAGTATCGCAAATTCGCGTAGAC
>DAOWAN010000169.1 GCA_030634545.1 Candidatus Nanohalarchaeota archaeon | reverse complement strand
CGATGGGATTAGATGGTTTTACAAGATTAAAGATGTTACGGATGGCACAGAGGGTTGGGTAGAAATGAGCGATTTGAAGTATGAGCAAAATAAACAGAAGGATTGGAAAGAAAAAACAAAATTGGTGATTCGTGGTTTAGAAGATGATGTGATTATTCCTTCCGATTTTACTTTCGAGAACGATTTTCATTATGGTGAAACGGATATTGATATTAAATATATGCAACTGATTCTAAAAGTAGAAGTTGGTAGTCCAATATATCCTAGCAATATTGATGCGACGGGCTACTACGGCAGTATTACTAGCGCGTCTGTAACTGAATTTCAAAATAAATATGGTTTGACGCAAACTGGGAACTTAGACCAAGAAACCAGAGACAAACTGAATGAATTCCTACAGAACAAAAAATATGAACTTCAGAGAAGCAGAGCATCTTTAATTAATCAGTTAACTACAAATCATTTCACAGATTTCTTGCCCGACAATTTTCCATCTGAACTGATTTTAGCTATAGCAGCAGTTGAGTCAGGAAATGTGTTTTTCGATAATGAAGTTATTGCAATCACTCCATGGGGAAGAGGGATTATGCAGATTGACAACCCAAATTATTCTGTAGGTATGGGTAGTGGAATAATGTGGTTCAGAAATGGACTTCCGGACTACTGCGACTGTGGTATAAATAGATGTGATTGTAATCCAGAAACTCCATATATTTCATGTGAACTTTGTAAGCATTATTATACGAATACGATGCAGGGAATAGAAGCAAATATAAAAGATGGATTGAAGGTATTACAGAAAAAGTATGGGTGGTCTAAATCTAAAATATGGGTTGATGAGAACATACTTTGTGATGGCTCTCCTGTCACCATCTCCCCGGATGATTTTGAAAAAATTGGGTGTCTGTGGGCATATAATAGTGTTACCTTAGAAAGGAATTACCTAAGAGCTGTGGGAAACAAACTTCTTGAATTGAATCATATCTCTTATTATGGTGAAAATTATAAGGACTATTTGATAAATCCTTTAAGTGACAAAGATCTTAAAATATGGGATTGTAAACTTAATTGGGTAAACGATAATAGAAAGGGTATCAAAAAAACCATACTTGGAAGTCCAGGTGAACTTAGAATTTACGATACACAAGGTCGAGTTACGGGCTTGGTGAATGAAGATATAAAGAATGAGATTCCAGGGTCAGAATACTCCAATGGCACTGTTACAATACTCTTTCCATCAGATACCTACCGCTATGAGGTTGAAGGCACAGACAATGGAACATACGGTCTGGAGATAATCTCTGAGGAAGATGGAGAATCTATGACTTTCGCGCTTACCACCGTCCCAACAACAAACGAGACAACGCATGAATACACAATTAACTGGCAAGACTTCAATACAAGCGCAGCATTACCTGTTACAAAACTCACCTACGAGAACTCAACACTTACAGAAGTATGCTATATGGGGAATGACGAAGAGAATATTACCGGTGCGCCGATAATATGGAACCTGTCAATCACCAACACATCATCAAGTATACCATTCAACATAATCTTCACATACAATGACACAATAGTCTCAAGATATGCAAGCGAAGGCGCTATGCAGGAGGAATTTATTGATGCGCTTCAATATGATGTCTTACTCTCATCTATCAAAGACACAATCAAAATCAATCTTGATAATGTAACCCTTAAATCTACCAACAACAAGACTATTGGTCTAGATAAGCTCCAAAACCTCTCAGAAATAATATACGCTATAAACCTTAATGTCTCTGAATGGAACCAGACAAACGTGACGATAAATCTTAGCTACGATGAGTTCAGCATAGAGCATATAGCGCTGTATAAATGCGATAATTGGAATTTTACGGAAAGAAACTGTACTGATGAAGACTGGACTGAATTGAGCTATGATGTACAAAGTGGGTTTCTGGTTCTTAATGTTTCCGGCTTTTCCGGGTTTAAGATAGAGCAGGAGCCATTTTGCGGAGATGGGATATGCAATAGTGAAGAGACATGCGCGACTTGCCCGCAGGACTGCGGTCCATGTATTGATACTACGGTCTATGGTACAGTCTATGATAGCACAGAAGTCCTTGCAGAAGACGTAGAGGTTACAGTAATATGCAATCATGATACGGTGTATGAGCGGGTCGAGGTTACAATGACAGATGAGTATGGCGTATACCTGGTGGATATGACTACTGACTGCGCTGATGGAAGCGCGCTTTTGATAAGTGCGCAAAAAGGAGATGAATCAGGGCAGGTAAGCGGTACGTTTAGTTACTATGGATACAATGAGTATACTATTACACTTACGGAAGATAATGCAGAGATACCTGAATTTCCATTATCCATTCTTGCAATGATGATTTCATTGTTGGTTTTTGCATCCTTTCGCTCGTATTCCAACACGAATTATGTTTCTTAATCGAAAAAATCATAGTTGGTTAATGTATCTGTCAAATATCAATTCTCTGTTTTTCGTCTTGTGTAACTCTTTTGAGGAATACGGCAAGCGCTGCGAATAGGAATATTGTGATATCCACGCCTTTAATATGGCGATATTGTTTGCAAACTTATCCCATATAATGCTGTGACAGGCCAGATGGCTAAAATTATAAACTGTGTGGTGGGTCTTTTGACTGTGCGCTGTATCTGCAGTTATATACACACATTAAGGAATTTGTTGTTGAATGTTGTGTTACTTTCGGGTAAGTGCGCATACCCGGCATTTATCTGCAAAGTTCGGTGTGAAGAGTCAATCTGCGCGGCGCTTCTGTTATGGCGGGGGGTGCTATACGGCGGTCACTTAACTCTTTTTTGTGCGCTATCCAGGGGTATACATACCACAGAAAGATGAAGAAGTATGCGCAGAAAAGGATGTAGCCGGCGTTGGCATGAAACATGCCTACGGCAAATTCTCTTGAGATGTGGATGCCTACCATGAAGAGGGCGCAGATCCTGATCACATTCAACAAAAAT
>DAOWAN010000081.1 GCA_030634545.1 Candidatus Nanohalarchaeota archaeon | reverse complement strand
CCTGCGGATATGAATGTCATTGTCATCGGAGGGAGACTGGCAGACAGTTACTTTGACAAGCCGCTTGGGATTAACAAGATGGTCAATATTGAGGATAAGGCGTTTAGGATTGTCGGTGTGCTTGATGATTCAAGTACCAGTATCATCATGCCGTTGCAGATGGCGTATACTGTTCTTGATGATAAGGAAAACGGAGTCTATGATTCTATTGTCATCAAAATCAAAAATGAAGAGGATCTGGATTATGTTATTGAGAAAATTGAGAATAAGCTGATGATGATAAGGCATGTGACTGAGAAAAACAAGGATTTTACAGTGTCTTCAAGCAAACAGTTCCAGGAGATGAGATCTGAGATGCTGGGTTCAATGACTCTGTTTTTGACTGCAATTGCTGCGGTCTCTCTTCTTGTGGGTGCTGTCGGGATTGCAAATACTATGTTTACTTCTGTTCTTGAGAAGACTAAAGAGATTGGGATTATGAAAGCTATCGGTGCAAGAAATACGGATATCCTTATGATTTTTCTTTTGAATGCAGGGCTTATCGGGCTTGTGGGGGGGCTGATTGGAGTGCTCCTTGGTGTTGTGCTATCGGGATTTGTGCCTATGCTTATGGGCAGTATGCCGATGGCAAGAGGGGGAGCGGTAACTTTAGTCAGTATGGATGCTGTGGTTCTTGCGCTTTCGGTTGCTGTTGTCATAGGGGTGATTTCAGGGGTTGTCCCTGCGTATAATGGGTCGAAGCTGAAGCCTGTTGATGCGCTTAGGTATGAGTGATTGGTCGATAGAATTACATCGCAGTGTACTGTTGCGCTTTTTTTAATATACATTTATGGAATAATACGCCTTTTTAAATTTCATTTTTTATATGATATTGAATATCCTGAGACTGTGTCTCAAGCTTTTGAAGTATAGTCAAGTATCATTTCGGTTAAATCATAACCATGGAAAGTTAGCCGGCGGACTATAAGGATATTTTGTTATCAAATATACGGAGGGGAAGGAAATGAAGAAAGTTATAATGCTGCTGGTCTGCATTGCAGTTGCTGCGGCGTTGATTCTGCCAAATGCTCTTGCAGATGGAGGAAAGCCAGCGTGTAAAGATGAAATAGATAATGACGGGGATGGTCTGGTTGATATGGATGACCCGGGATGCAGCAGTAAAACTGATCGTAGTGAAACAAACTGCGGTGACGGAGTCTGCGAGGGTGGAGAAACAGAGGAAAGCTGCCCGGCAGATTGTGTAATTCCAGATTCGTGCAGTGATTCTGATGGCGGAGATGTTGTTGATGTTTTCGGCTCTACATCGGGATATTATGATGGGCAATCGTATAGCAACGGTGATTCTTGCGTGGATGATGCGAATGTAATGGAATATTATTGCAATGGAGATTATGAAACAAGCCAGCAGCAGAGTTGCGGCACTGATGGATATGGTGCAGAGTATTGCATGAATTCGTCGGTGGTAAAAGACTATACGGATTATTTCTGTCTCTCGGGAGCATGTGGCAGTACAGTGACTCAGGAGTTTGTTGAGTATTGCGCATATGGATGCAGTAGCGGCGCTTGCAATCCAGTTACTGATTCATGCACAGATTCCGACGGAGGAAATGTAGTATCGATTTACGGTACTACGTGGGGGCATTACAATGAGCAATCGTATAGCAGCGCCGATTATTGCGTGGATGATGCGAATATAATGGAATACTATTGCGATGGAGATTATGAAACAAGCCAGCAGCAGAGTTGCGGAACGGACGGATATGGTGCAGAGTATTGCATGAATTCGTCGGTGGTAAAAGACCATATGGATTATTACTGCCAATCAGGTGTATGCGGTAGTACTGTGACTCAGGAGTTTGTTGAGTATTGTGAATATGGATGCACTAGTGGCGCTTGCAATCCGATTCCTGATTCATGCAGTGATTCTGACGGCGGATATATGATAGAAACGCAGGGAACGGTGTCTGGATATTCTAATGAGAATCTATACAACTATACGGATGTTTGTAATGGCAGTGCAATATTAATTGAATTTTATTGCGGCGGCAGCCAGGCATACAGCTATCCTGTTGATTGCTCTTTAAATCAGACAATGACATGTATAGATGGGGCTTGCGTTTTATTATAAGGTTTTGAGTTTAGCGCACCCCTGCTAGAGGGGTGTGTTTTTTGTTTTTTTAAAAGCTTTTCAATTGCAGTTCTGCTTTGTTTCATGCTGATTCTGGTCTATCATTACAATAGACAAATGCACCATACATATTTTATTTGGTTATAATCATCAAAAATGAGCATTATAGTCTAACGAAATATTTATAAATGAAGAAGACCAATATATTGCTATGAAAAAGATAGAACTTATCAGAATGCTTGAAAAATACCCGCTTTTTACATTCAATGAGTTTGTAAGGATAACCGGCAAGTCCAGTGAGTATGCGCGGACTTATCTTTATCGCTTAAAAAAAGAGGGTCTTGTTTTTAGTGTTGAGAGGGGAAAGTATACGGTTTTTGATGATGCAATGTTGTTTTCGTCGTACATTTCAGTGCCTTCTTATATCAGTTTCTGGACGGGTTTGGTGTTCCATAATATGACTGAGCAGCTGCCTGTGGAGATTACAGTTGCTGTTGCTAAATCAAAAGAGAATATTGTATTTAAGGGAACAAAAGTGCGCTTCTTTAAAACAAAACAGATATGGGGATACAGGAAATACAGGTACAGGGGTTTTGATATATTTGTTGCAGAAAAGGAGAAATGCATTATTGATTCTTTGCTGCTCAAAAATGTGCCTTTTGATGAGATTGTGAAATCAATCAGGACGAAGGAGTTTGATGCAGATAAGCTTTCAGAATATGCAGTTAAAACCGGAAATAAGTCACTCATGAAACGGGTGGGATATATTATGGATAAGTGCGGTATGAATTCAGCAGCAGACAGATTAACGAAATATACGGATAATAATTATGTGCTGCTTGACTGGAGCGCGACTGGAAAATGGAAAATCAATAAAAAATCATGGAAATCCAATAGGCGAAGGGAGAGATTTCCAAGCGTTTTGAGTGATGAAGAGAATTTATCGTGCAATCAAAAATCATTGAAATCTGCTAGGCGAAATAAGGGATTTCCAAGCTTTTTGATTGCGGAAGAAAAGTTATCATGCAATCAAAAATTTAAAATTGTTGAAAACAGGCGATTGGATGTTATCGATTGAAGATATTAAAAAAATAGCGAAACTGAAGGGAATTAATAGTCTTGGGAATGCTGAGAAAGATTATCTTCTTGATATTGTGCTGTTGTCTGTTTCAAGAATCACAAAAGATGAGCTTGTTTTCAAGGGCGGGACATGCCTCTATAAATTCTATAAGCTTGACCGGTTCAGTGAGGATATAGATTTTACACTTAAAAAAGAGTTTGATGTAGATGGTCTGATTAGAAAAATTGCAGCAGATCTTGGGTTGTTTGGAATTGAAGCTAGTATAAAGAGCAAGAAAAGAGTCAAGAATTCTCTTATGATAACTATCAGAACTAAAGGACCACTATATGCAGGTAATCCGCAGTCGTTTTCAAATATAAGGATTGATATAAATCTTAAATCTGAAATTAATAAAGTGCCTTTGCATGCAACATATACTTCTCTTTACCCGGATATACCTTCATTTTCATTGATTGTAATGCGTGAAGATGAGATTCTTGCAGAAAAAGTCAGGGCGATTATGATGCGCTCAAAAGCGAGAGATGTGTATGATATGTGGTTTCTTATCCGGAAAGGGGTCAGATTTGATAAGGGTATGGTTAAAGAGAAAATGAAATATTACAATGAGAAATGGGTGCTGAAGGTTTTTGAGGAGAGACTTGCGCTTAAGGAGATGATATGGAAAACAGAGATGGAAAGTCTTGTATTTGCGGCACCTGATTTTTCAGAAGTAAAGAGAGAGATCATGGATTATATCTGTCATTAAGATGATATCAATCCATAATAGAGTACAGTTTATGAGTTATTTTTTTGGCTTGGCGGAGGGTTTATTTACCGGCAGGGGCGCTACTCCGGCAACGTCGCTTATCACGTTCATGATGTTGCTTTTTGAGTCTATGACGTATTTTGAGCCGCTTTCAAGGGACTGTGCTGTTGTTTCTAGTTTCTTGTAAACCTGCGCCTCGTTCTTGAAGTATTTGTTTATCGACTCATTTACGACCTGTATCTCGTTTGCTCTTGCTGCTGCCACTTTTATGATGGCTTGGGCCCTGCCTTCGGATTGAAGTATGAGGGACTGTTTTATTCCTTCTGCTTTTTTTATTTCAGCGCGGCGATCACCGTCGGCTCTGGTTTCTGCGGCATTTGCCAAATCTCTTGCAGATATTTTTTCCTGCTCTGCTTTTACGACCTGATTCATGGCTTCCTGTACATCCTGAGGTGGTTCCAGGGTCTGGATCTCAACGCGCAGGACTTCGACGCCGTAGCTTAGGGTTTCCTTGCCAAGTATTGATTCTACTTTTGTGTTTATCTCGTCCCTGTTTTCATTAGCTTCTGTCAGGGTCATCTTGCCTATGACGGCTCTGAGGGTGGTTCTTGCAAGAGAGGTCAACTGGACCTTGTGGTTGTCAACATTATATATTGATTTTACGACATCTTTTATCTGGTAATATACAACTGCGTCAACTACTGTATTAAGCTTGTCTCTTGTGATGACTGTTTGGGGCTCTACGTCGACCATCTGCTCGGTCACATTTATTTTTGTCATCCTGTAAATTATAGGGAAGATCCAGTGGAATCCCTGGTTTGCTGTTTTTGTGTATTTGCCGAGTCTTTCTATGACGCCTAGTTCTGTCGGGCGGACTATTCTTATGCCCAAAAGAAAAATTAAACCAACCAATACCGCATATGTTTCCCATACCATGTCTTTCACCTGCCAGTTTTATTATTATGTGTTATTTATGTTTTTGCTGATTTATATATTTGTTATTGCCAAACACGCGAAGTATATTGTGCATGCTAGACAATAGTTGATATAATGTTTGTGATAAAAGAATTTCTTTGAAACAAAGTGAAAGAATATTTGAGTAATGTCGAAGTGATGCTGAATAGTGAGTCCTGTCCAGATAGACCTGAGTGGATTTCGCGTTTTGTTTCATGATTATGCGCAGTTCAAAGAATTTTTTTCTGAGAGAATAAGAAATGATAGGCTTTCAAATGCAAGGAAGTTTTTTAAATCTTGAAATAAATGTAAAATTATGAACAATTTTGATGCAATAATTATCGGGGGAGGTCTTGGCGGTCTTATTTCTGGAGCTAAACTATCAAAAGAAGGCAAAAAAGTACTTCTTATTGAACAACACCATATTCCTGGTGGGTGCGCGACGACTTTCAAAAGAAAAGATTATGTGATGGAGGTCGGGCTTCATGAAATAGATGGTCTTGACAAAAACGATCCCAAAACAGAAATTTTTAGTGATCTTAAAGTATTTGATAATGTTGAGTTTGTGAAAGTTCCAGAGTTTTACTGTTTCAAAAATGAAAGAGTTGATATTGTCATCCCAGGTAATACCAAAGAAGCGATCGATGTTTTAATTAAAGAGTTTCCTGAAGAGGAAAAAAGTATCAAAAAAATTTTCAAAAGAATTCATGCAATAAGAAAAGAGTTCAATAATCTGCCGCTTGAAAGATGGAAAGTTGCTTTGTTATTTCCAATATTTCCACTTCTTTATCCGAATATAGTTTTCAATACATTTAATACAATAGGGAAATTTTTGGACTCCATAATCCAAAATGAAGATCTAAAACTGGTTTTACTTGCAAATCTGTTCTATTATCATGATAATCCACATTCTATGTCATTGATATATTATGGAGTAGCTCAGGCAAGTTTTTACGGTGGCGGCGGCCATTACATAAAAGGAGGTTCACAAAAACTTTCTGATTATCTGGCAAAAATGATTACTGATAATGGCGGGGAGGTATTGCCAGGAAATAAAGTCACTAAAATCATTACAGAGGGAAATAAAGCAATAGGAGTTGAATATCAGAAAACTTTTGGAAAAACTCTAAAAATTAAAGAAGTGTTTGCTGACACAGTTATTGCTAATGCAGCAATCCCGAATGTTATAAATCTGTTACCAAAAGAAAATCAGAAGTCATTAAAACAAAAAACCGAAAAATTAGAAAAGTCCTGTTCGTTGATTTCTATTTATATTGGATTTAAAAAAGAGATTAAAGAACTAAATAACAAGCATTATTCCACATTTGTTTATGATGAAAACGTAAAAAATCCAAGCGACATGATGAAAAATTATAAAGGAAGTTTTGAAAAAAGAGGGTTTGTTTTTGTGGATTACAGTCAAATTGACTCAGGACTTGCTCCAAAAGGGAAAAGTTTTGGTGTCGTTTGTGCAGTGGATTATTTAACTGATTGGGAAAACTTAGATGAGGAAGAGTACAAAAAGAAAAAAGAAGAAGTGGCACAAATATTTTTCAAAAGATTGGAAAAGTTGATCCCGGGCATTATTCAAGAGATTGATTGTTATGAGGTCGGAACTTCCAAAACAGTTGCAAGATATACTTTAAATCCAGAGGGGAGTGTCTATGGTTTTGCTCAAACTCCCAGACAATCAGGAATGTTTAGAATACCTAATAAGTCACCTATTAAAAACCTGTATTTTGCATCTGCCTGGACAAATCCCGGTGGGGGGTTTACAGGAGCAATTTTAAGCGGTTGGTTTTGTGCAAATGAGATTCTGAATGAGTAAAAAGAGTTTGCTCATATACTCTCCGGTGTTGCTTTGAGAAAAATCAAAAATTTACTGCGTGCCAAAAACCCTGTTTTTGAGCATTCCCTGATTTTTCTGGAACGAAGTGGAAGAGAAATTCAAATGTTTTTGGTTCTTTTTGTAAATCTTTAAATTCTAGGAAAACTATAGTTTTTTTATGATTGAAGCTAAGGCTATCCAGAGAATCAGGCATACTGAGATTAGGGTGCAGAAGATGCTTGAGGATTGTGAGAAGCAGTGCGCCAGGAGATTGGAATGTGCTGAGAAATCGTGCAGGGCAAGGGTTGAGAGTGAGAGTGAGTGGGCTAAAAAGAGGGCAGAGAAAGTTGTTGAAGATGCTAAAAATGAGGCGATTGATAATCGGGAGGGAAGGCTTGATGAGTGCAGGAAGGATATTCTTGCGATGAAAAAGTCATGTGCGC
The DNA here is from genome assembly GCA_030634545.1 of Candidatus Nanohalarchaeota archaeon. Taxonomy (GTDB): domain Archaea; phylum EX4484-52; class EX4484-52; order EX4484-52; family B79-G9; genus B79-G9. Next base: position 1,735 of record DAOWAN010000081.1, on the reverse strand, counting down.
CTAAAAAGGAGAGAGCAGTAGAGCAGATATTGGATGTAATCGGTGTGCGAGATGCTTAAGCCTGTCAGAATGAAGAAAGTGAAGGCTATTGTGCCTCTTGAGTATAAGAATGATGTCTGCGCCAGGCTGCATAAGCTGGGTGCTGTGCATGTAAATGATATTTCCGGGAGGATAGGGAATGCTGAGTGGAAGCATCTTTTGGGTGAGAAGGTCTGTTTTGATGATGAGGCTGTTTTTCGCCAGTATGCTGAGAGGCTTGATGAGATCAATAATGTTTTTTCTGAGTATTGTGATTCGAAGGTCAAGGGTTCTTTTTTTCCTGATGCGCATGTGAAGGTCAAGGTTAAGAATAGGGATGATAAGGAGATTCTTTCGACTGTCAAAATACTTTTTGATGAGATTGGGGCTAGTGTGGATGATGCGCGTGAGATGATCGAAAGATGCAGGGATTCTGAGCGTGAGCTTGCTGATGATAAGAATGTTCTTGAGATGATTTCAGGGATTGATGCCAATCTTGGGGTGCTGGATTGTTCGGATTATTTTTGCAATAAGCTTTTCAGGACTGATGCTGCGAGTTTTGATGAAATAAGGGGGAAGCTTGAGTCTCATAAAAGGATCATTATTGAGAGGACTGATGGCGGGAATGGTCTGCTTGTGCTTCTTACGTATCCAATGGAGATTGATGATGCGATTATGTCTATTCTTAATCTGATTAATGCAAAGGTCATTGATATTCCGAAGGTGAAGGATAAGCCTAAGCATGAGATACGGAATGTTGAGAGAAAAATACTGATGCTTCAGGATGAAGAGGAGCGCGGTCGGTGTGAGATTCGCGCACTTAAGAATAAGCGCGGTGAGAAGGTGGCGCTGCTTAGGGAGGAGGTGGCTGTTATTCTTGACAGGTATTCGCTGCTTTCAAAGTGTGCGGGTACTGAGACGTCGTTTGTGGTTGAGTTTTTTGTGAGTGAGGAGCGTGAGAGTGAGGTCATCTCTGCTGTTAAGGATGTGTGTTTTGGTAAGGTCATTATCTTTTCTGTTGAGCCTTTGGTTGAGGATCAGGCGCATAAGGTGCCTGTGCTTTTGGATAATCCTGTTTGTCTGAAGGGGTTTGAGGGGCTTACTAAGATGTATTCTACTCCGAAGTATAATGATCTTGATCCGACGATTCTTATTGCGCCTGCTATGATGTTTTTTTTCGGTTTTATGCTGAATGATGCAGGGTATGGGTTGTTGCTTGCGCTTGTCGGATTTTTGTTTTATGCAGGGTACAGGAAGGTGCAGGTTAGCGGGAGGGATGCAGGGATTCTGCTTGTGATGCTTGGTATGTCTTCTGTGTTTTTCGGGGTTATCAGTGGCGGGTATTTTGGTGATGCGCTTCGTAGGGTTTTTCCGGATATGTGGTATCTGATTGATCCGCTTGGCGAATCGAATATTTCTGTGTTTGGCGCTAGTGTGGAGAATCCGATTATTGCTGTGATGATCTTTTCGCTCCTGGTGGGTGTTGTTTATATCAATATGGGGTATCTGCTTGGGATTTTCGATTGTGTCAATAAGATCAAGAGTGTGAGGTATAAGAGGAAGGCTGCTGTTAAGTCGCTTGAGATGCAAATTGTGGGGCATGTTGCGATGATGGTGTTTCAGGTTGGGTTGTTTGGGCTGGTTTTCTGGTGGAAGCTTGGATGGTTTTCGGGTGTGCCTTATTTTTCTGCGATGATGGGAGGGGTTTTGGTTTTTG
>DAOWAN010000117.1 GCA_030634545.1 Candidatus Nanohalarchaeota archaeon | reverse complement strand
ATACGCATAACCAGATGCATTTGTCACACAGGAAGAAATATGTGTGTCATTCTCATAAAACATAATCTCTTCGCCAGCTACAGGCATACCATTATCCATAACAAGCCGGGCAGATAACCAGAAATAATCAAAGACAAAATCAATAATTTTTGTTATCTGTTCTATTGTTCCATTAGCAGGATTGCTATAATTGACATTATTTTCAGTAGCAGAAACTATAGAAGAAAGAAAGATAAAACTAATGAGAATTACTATTATTGGTCGCGTATGCGACTTTCTCTTCTCCTCCATGCGAACACCAAAAATGAATCAACATAGGTCCAGATACAACATAGCTATAGTCAAGGCACTAATAAATTGAGTGAAGTGCCTTGCCATATAGACGAAGACATATTGGTTTGGGGTGATGTTTGCTCATTTATTTCATGCCTTCACTATAGTTAATTTTGGTCTTATCCTTCTGTTTCTCTGCAAATTCTGTAATTGAATTATATAATTAATTATTGACTCTGGTTCTGTATTATTTTTTATTTGCACTTTTATATGTCATCTTTAGCACTTATCAGAAATAATTATTCCACAGCCATTATTTCTACTATTTCTCAAAAATATGTTTATACATTACAAAAATACACAAGTTAGAGATAATATATATAAATTAAACTCTGATGCTTAGTTGGTTTTTATAGTTTATATTTCTTTTCAGCAAACTTAAAATCAGACTTTACAGGACAAGGAACAGATGTTGGAAATCACCGTCGCAGGCTACTGTTTAGTGAGTTAAGAACGTAATATGCATATCTGTCTTATTCAGATGCATTCTCATCATCATAAATTAATGAAAGACCCAAAAAGCCGCATTCCAAAAAACACGGACATTTTGGGTCTGAAGAACAAGCATGAATTGCCAGGACACAACAATATCAGCACATAAACACTTTACTGAATGCGCCTCCTACCTCACAATCCCTCTGTCTTCTCGATACAGCGCGGAACCAAAAATTCAATGGACTCTCTGGATTTCTCTTCATAACAACACCTCCTTTCATAATATCATTAACCATAACAATAAGAAAAGCGCAATATAAACTTTGTCAGTACATACCTTGCCGATAGAATTCAAATCCAATCCAATATATTTAAAAATAATGAACTACCAGATATAGAACAGAGTCAAAGTGATTATAATGATAAAAACAGGAAAAATAGAGAAAGAAATCATAAGCAAACTGGAGAAAGACAAGGTCCTTCATTTCACTGTTATTGATCCTACAGATTATGACAACAGTTCAGTCTGCGACGAAATCGTAAAGAAAGCAAACGACTCTGGAACAGATGCCATCCTCTTAAGACCATCACTGGGAGTATCTCCACTTACAATCAGCAACTGCGCCCGTGAAGTAAAGACATACACAGACCTGCCAGTTCTCCTACTTCCGACAAATGTCTGCGACATCACTGAAGGAATTGATGCATTGCTATTTGTCACACTTCTGAATTCGAGAAACATCTATTGGATGGTAGGCGCACAAGCTCTCGGCGCTCCAATTGTGAAAATGATGAATATTGAGGCAATACCTACAGCATATCTTGTGATTGAGCCCGGAGCTACACTGTCATGGATGGGCGACGTCAAGCCGATACCAAAAGATAACCCTCGCCTTGCAGCAATGCACGCACTTGGCGGCGAATATTTTGGGATGAGGTACCTATACCTTGAAACCGGCGCAAAAAATGAAACGCAGGTGCCTGTTGAGATGCTTCGTGAGATATCAAAAACATCAGACATAACCATAATCACAGAAATTCACAGCGCAACAAAGGAAAGCATAGAATCTGCTGTAGACGCAGGCGCGAAGATTATAGTCACAGAATACCGTGATGATCTCAAATCAGTCATATCAGCAATCAAAAATCATGGGATATAGGTGAAAATTGAAGAATCCCAAGCTTTTTGATTGAGGATATATATAGTAAACGTCATAACTTTCTGGACTAATGACGTTTCCATATAGATTGACGTCTCTTGGTTTTTGGTTAAATTTGTCCAATTAGTAACGACGTCAACTATACTTGATATACAATCAAAAACAGGTAGATTAATTTTGAATATTCTGGATACTATTATTCAATTTTTGGATAATGTTATTCATAAATGCTGAAATATTCTGCGCTAATCAAATTATTCTTTAGGTATCCTGAAAGGAATTTATAATTCTCGAAACATCAAAACCAATATATCATATGTTGCAACATATATAGGTAAGCAGGAAGGAAGCAGAAAAATGGATTCGAAACGCAGAAAAATACCTGACCTGTACCAGAGAGCCTCTAAAATACCAAACTACCCTTTCAAATGAATAGCATCCGCGAACTTCTTGATGCGCTCAAGCGGATTTTTAGCATCCTCAATCTTTGTACCAACATGGATACAATTCGCACCTGCCTGAATCAGTGCACCTGCCTGCGCAGGTGTCTTCACACCGCCGGCAATCACAATATTGATATCCACATTCTTTTTCACAGCAGAGACAAGTGACAGAGGTACCGGCTCCGGCGATCCGGACCCTGACTCAAGAATAGCAAATCTCATACCCATATACTGCGCAGCCATTGAATATATGACTGCAAGATCCGGCTTGGTCTTTGGAAGAAGTCTTGATTCTCCGACCCATCCTACAGTCTGCCCTGGTTCAAAAACAAGATATGCAGTTGGAATCGGTTCAATTCCATATTTTTTTATAGTCGGCGCACCGAGAATCTGCGCTCCGGCAATCCAGTAAGGATTCTTTGAGTTCAAGAGACTCATAAAGTAAATAGAATCAGCATATCTTGTGACATTGCCGATATTACCGGGAAAAAGATGGAGCGGAACATCCACATTCTCTTTTATCAACTTCGTGATATTGTCAAGGAACTGACCCTGCGCACCAATAGATCCGCCAAGCATGATGACATCAGCGCCGCCTTCATCCAGGTCTTTTGCCAGCTTAACTGCGCTTTCAGGTGTATGCTTTATAGGGTCAGGATCAATCAGACCCATGAATACTCCAGAGCCGCTTTCAATTATACTATTAATATGCTTCTCAGTTTTTCCAATTTTCATAACAACTATTGCTATTCTAAAATATTTAAATATATTAATTGAATTGAGGTATATGAATGCTTACCTGGAGATAACAAGACCAAATGTATGCTTTCTTACAGTTTTCGCTGTTCTTGTAGGTGCCATATTATCATCTACAGGCAATCCAATAATATTATTAGTCGCCTTGATTGCAGCGTTTTTAATATGCGCTGCAGGGAATGTCATCAATGACTACTGTGATTACGAAATCGATAAAATCAATAAACCCAAAAGACCACTGCCCTCAGGAAAAATAACTCTGAGGAAAGTCGTAGCATACTATTTCCTGCTAAACACAGTAGGTATTGCCCTTGCCCTGCTCGTAAGCCCTGCATATTTCACAATCGCTATCTTCAACTCAATAATATCAATACTATACGCATGGAAACTAAAGAAAATCGCGATAATCGGAAACATCACAGATTCTTTCCTTGCAGCAGTCACATTTATTTCAGGAGCGCTAATCAGCATGACTTTTTTGGATATGCTGACATCACCTGTCTTGATACTGGCAGGCATAGCTGCTCTGACAACCATGGGGCGTGAGATATACAAAGATATCGAAGATATAAAAGGAGACAAAGCCCTTGGCGCAAAGACACTGCCAATACTTGTGGGAAACTCAGCATCAATGATTCTCGCACGAACCTTTGTGATTTTAGGTGCGATAAGTGCAATCAGACCCTATATCCATCAGGTATTTGGAATCAATTACATAATCTCAGTAATTCCATGCATCATAGTACTCCTCTACTCAACAATATTAAAAGACCCGAAAAAAGCGCAAAAAATAGTAAAAATAGGTATGTTCCTTGGAATATTTGCATTTCTTGTGGGTACGCTTATGGGCTGATACTATGAAAATACTGATTACAGGCGGTAGTGGGTTTCTTGGTAGTTGCCTTGCGAAGCAATTGCTTTTGGGAGGGCATAGTGTGATTGTTTATTCACGCCATAAGTCAGAAACCATCAAAAAAATGGGTGCAGAACAGGTTGCAGGAGAAGTATCAGATGAAGTAAAACTGGCATCTGCTTTCAAAGGCATAGACATAGTCTACCACCTCGCAGCAAACCTTGATGAAAGCAATCCTAAAATGTACAGACAAAACATAGAAACTACCAAAAATGTAATAAGCGCATGCAAAAAAAACAAAGTCAAACGACTTATATTCGCAAGTTCAATAGGTGTCCTGGGATACACAAAAACACCGGCAACAGAAGACATGCCATACAATCCGACCACCAGATATGAAAAAAGCAAAGTTGAATGCGAAAAGCTCATAAAAGCATCAGGGATTATGTATACTATTTCGAGGATAACTATAGTCTATGGGGCGAACAGATTTTGGAAGCAGATATTTAGCGCCGTAAAGAAAGGCTATCCTGTAATCGGAAGCGGCAGGAATTACTGGCATCTGGTCTATGTTGATGATGTCATTGATGCATTATATCTCATGCTGAAAGACAAAGCAGAAAATCAGATATATCACATTGCGGATGGGGACCTGCATACATATCTTGAAACATATAAAATAATATCTGAGACCATCGGCGTACCGGAGTCGAAGAAACACGTTCCTGTTGTTATTGTAAAGGCTATGGCACTGCTCCACGAAACAAAGTGCAGAATTCTAAACCAAAAACCCAATGTGACAAAGATGACATCAAGCATAGACCGGCTGATAAGGGAGCGGACAGTCAGTATAGATAAAGCGCAAAAAGAACTGGGCTATAATCCCAGATACGATCTGAAAACCGGCATGAAAAAGACATACGACTGCTTATATCTCATTTAGAATCATACTTTCTGGAAAATATAGAAGCGTATCCACGATTAGATGAATAAGCAGCAACAGTAGAAAGCACATTCCTTGTCCTAACCAGAGAGGTAAAAGCTCTCCTCAAAGATTTTGGTACAGATGCAGTCGCTTTATAGACATTCAAACCCCCCTCTTCCAATTCTTCAGGTGTCATATTCTTAGGTCTAAAAACAACAGTTGAAACATCATAATAAATCCAGTCGCGCGGATAATCAGTATATAGCAACCTATTCTCTTCCTTTAATCTTTGATACAGATTCGTACCGGGAAGAGGAGTCAAAAAAGAGAACTGGGACCCGTCAATGTTTGAGTCAAGAATAAAATCACTGGTCCTCTCAAAAATGTCTTTCTTGTCTTCATCATTTCCCAGTATAAATCCTCCAAGAACGCCAATACCATAATCCTGAAATTTTCTGATTTTTTCTCTATATTTCCCAACTCCGCTCTCAAGATTTCTCACTTTATGCATGCTTTTCAAAGAAGATTCATTCAGCGACTCAAAACCAACAAACAGACTAAAACACCCGCTTTCCCGGGCATACTTCAATACATCTTCATTATCTGCAAAATTAATTGAAGCCTGACTTCCCCATTTAATATTCAACCCTCTGTCAATAATTCCTTTAAATAGTTCGATTGCTCTCAGTTCTGCATTTTTTCCATACCCGCTCATCTTGTCATCTACCCCAAAGACCGGCGCTGCATCGATCGTCTCAAGTTCATCCAGAACATCTTCTACAGGTCTTT
>DAOWAN010000172.1 GCA_030634545.1 Candidatus Nanohalarchaeota archaeon | reverse complement strand
TATTTTTGACGATATGATTGAGAACGCAGAAACAGTTGCCTTTGAAAAAATAAGCAGTAACAAGCAGGGATATACGAAAGTATGGACCAAGAAGTTCATGAAGGATGATAACAATGAAAAGTTAGTGGATTGACTATAATAAAAATGGAGATTTTGAACTCAAGGAATGAAAATTAATTAACACCCGCAAAGAAGTGCCTTTTGTTGCTACAATGAATTTAGAAGCATAACATTATGTCTGCTCGTTTCGGGTTGTAAAATGCGGGAGTTATTTTGCATCCGTTCCCAAATATTAATGCAGTCATAACTTTAGAAAAAAAAGACAAACATTAATCCTATTTTCTATATTTCTAAGAAATCTCGTGTGGTCTTAAGTTAATACTAGAACACCCTCCCTCTTTCAGTTCAATGATTCCACAGAAATGCGTCGACACAACGTTAAATGCGCATATTTTTAAGAAGAAGTTATGACTACATTCCAGAATGAGTTCCGAAACTTAGATGGAAACGATCAAGAAATATTGGATGCAAGTTAGAACTTCCTAATATCCCGCTTTTTTACGGATATGATGGTTGGGGACAAATTCTTGCAGATGTTTGAACACGACCCCTTTTTCCCATCACAAATTGATTTAAATCCATAACAATCACACACATTATTATTCGGTGTGACATAATATATGTTTTTGTAGAAAGGAGTTATTCAAAGTCCTCTATATTAAAAGCAGGCATAGTCAATAGATCTCTTTATGAAAAATTAGTTCTTAAAAATAGCTATTCTTTGGTGATTGATTTACTTCCTCTTTGTTCAAAACATAATTTTTCAGCAGAGAAATTCAACATATTGCAAAAGATGATATACCCATTCGCATTATCTTATATAAAGAAAAAATATCCTGAACTTCAATAGTAATTGTATTTCAATGGCAGATACTCTAATAAATAGTATTTCCTATAAACAGTTTATGAAGTTTGTTTGTGTTCTTTGGGGTGGATGTGCTGAGCTTTCTTTGGCTGAGCTTCGCGCCTGTGTCTGTGCGCAGGGATCTTTTTTTGAGGTTGTTCTAAGAGATGGCAGGGTTGTTGTTTTTCGGGCGCGCCATGATGTGGATTTTTCAGGGCTTGCGCTTCTGAATGAGGTTTGTCTGTTTTTCGGGGATGATGTGTCTTCTGTTGACTGTGCTAAGCTCAATTGTAATGTGAAGGTGCGTGGAAAAAAGGTTGGTTCCAGTGTTTCTTTTAGTGTGGCGGAGGTTGAGAGGAAGGTCGGCAAGAGGTTGTATGATAGTGGAGTTAAGGTTGATTTTTCGAGTGATTGTGTTGTCAGGGTTTATGTGACTGAGAAAAAGTGTTATTTTGGAAAGGTTGTGTGCAGTATTGATAAGAAGGGGCTTCGCGCGCGGGATGCGAAGATGAGACCTTATTTTGAGTGCGGGACTTTGAATGCAGTTGATGCAAGGGCGTTTGTTAATCTTTTGCGGTGTGGTCGGAGGGATATGGTTTTGGATCCTTTTTGCGGGTCAGGGGCGTTTCTTATTGAAGCAGGGATTCTTGGGATGGATGTCTTTGGGTGCGATATTGTCGGGGCGCATGTTTCCGGGGCGCGAAGGAATCTTTTGCATTATGGGGTGGCTGAGGGTAAGGTCATTTTGATGGATGCGCTTGATGCGGAGTGTCTTTGTGTGAAGTTTGATGGGGTTGTGTGTGATTTGCCGTGGGGTAAGAGTACGGTTATCAAATCAGGGAAAGATGAGGTGTATCGCGGGTTTATGGGGGTTTTGCCTAAGATTCTTAAGAAGGGGAAGTATGCGGTTATTGCGTGTGATGTGGGAGGATTGTGGTATCCGGCGGAGTTGAAGCTTGTTGAGATGTTTGAGATTTATGTGCATCGGTCTGCTAATCGGTATGTTTATGTGTTTATGAGAAAGTGAATTTTTTAGGGGTTGTTTTGTTTGAGCATGACGCAGGTGTTATGGATACATTCGATGTTGTGGGTTTTGCAGAAGTTGATTGCTTTTTCGCTTTCGCTTCCAGGCTGCATCCAGACTTTTTTTATTTGTTTTGGCATGTCTTTCAGGACCTGTTCGGTGACTGCGGGAGGGACTATGAAGAGGACTATGTCGATTTTTGTGTTGCAGTCTTTGATGGTTTTGCAGGTTTTTATGCCCTGAATTGTTTGTTCTTTGGGGTTTATTGGTATGACTTTATAGCCGGATTCTTTCAGGTGTTTTGTGACCTGATAGCCGTATTTTTCAGGGTTGTTTGATGCGCCTACTATTGCATATGTTTTGGAATTGTTCATCATTTCAGATTTTTGATAGGATGGCATCTATTTTTTCTTTTAGGGTCTCTTTTGGGGCGAAGCCTACTATACGGTCTATTTCTTTGCCTTGTTTTGTGACTATCAGGCATGGGATTCCTGAGATGTTGAATTTCGCTGCAAGATCTGGCTGTTCTTCGGTGCTTAGTTTTGCGAATTTTAGTTTTCCTGTGTAGCCGCTGCTTAGCTCCTCAAATACAGGTCCCATCATCTGGCATGGTCCGCACCATGATGCCCAGAAGTCGATTATTACAGGGGTTTCTGATTCTGTTACTTCGGTTTCGAAGTTGTCTGTGTTTAATTCTAACATTTTGTATCACCTTTAGAATTCTATTGGTTTTGAGTTTTATATTGTTTTTGGGGATATTTTTACGCGGTCTGGCAAACATGATTTTTTTACGTATATTGCGTCATCTAAATATATGGTCTTCTCACAAAACCGCTCTCTGGAAGAG
>DAOWAN010000098.1 GCA_030634545.1 Candidatus Nanohalarchaeota archaeon | reverse complement strand
ATGAAGAGGTATAGGATTCTTACTGTTGAGGATACTCTTGAGCTGCCTGTGGAGGCTCTGGCGGATATGGGGTATAATATTGTGAGACTGAAGTCAAGGTCGGTTATTACGCATGTTGAGATTGAGGTGCCGACTGATGAGGCTATCAGGACGTCGCTTAGGCTGGGGGATTCGTGCCTGATTATCGGGGAAGTGAGGTCTGTTGAGGCGAAGGCTTTGTATGAAGCGATGAGAATCGGGGCTCTTGCTAATGTTGTTGCCGGCACTATCCACGGGGATTCGCCTTATGGGGTGTTTGACAGGGTTGTTAATGATCTTGGGGTGCAGCCTACGAGTTTTAAGGCTACGGATATCATTGTTATGAATAACAGGCTGAGGTCTGCTGACGGGCTTCATACGTTTCGAAGGATGATTAGCATTACTGAGATTACAAAGGAATGGAGTGAGGATCCGCAGAAGGAGAAGGCGTTTGTGCCGCTGATGGTGTATAATGCGAAGACTGATATTCTTGAGCCGAGTGAGGCGTTTCTTAATGGTGAGAGTTATCTTGTTAATGAGATTGCGAACAGGGTTAAGGAGTGGAGGGATAATTGGGAGGCTGTGTGGGATAATATACAGTTGAGGGCGAAGGTGAAGGAGACGCTTGTGGGATATGCAAGGAAGATGGATGATTTCAGTATTCTTGAAGCTGAGTTTACTACAGATGTGAATGACCAGTTTCATGTGTTTTCAGAGAGGGTGAAGGATGAGTACGGGAGTCTTGATTCGCAGAGGATTTTTGCAAGGTGGAATGAGTGGGTTAAAAATGAGATAAGGGAGAGAAAGGGCAGGTATCCTTCGTGATGGGTTCTATTGTGCGGGATAATATCGCGAATCAATATGATTTCAGAAAAACAAATATTTAAAGTTTAAAAACATACTTTAAAGTATGATAACTGAAAGTAGGTTTGTTGGCAGGAAAAAAGAGCTGCAATCGCTAAACAATATCTATAAAAGCAATAAGGCTGAATTAGTCCTGCTATATGGGAGAAGAAGGGTTGGGAAGACAAGGCTGATAAAGGAGTTTTTAAAGGATAAGGAGGGATATTATTTTATCGCAGATGTTTCGGGGGATAATCTATCTATTTTTTCAAAAAACATAAAAGATAAATTTGTAAGGTTCGGCAACTGGGAGGACTTTTTTGAATTTTTGCAGTCTATTTCAGATAAAAGAATTGTTGTTGTAATAGATGAGTTCCAGTACCTTTATAATTCTGATAAGGCATGGCCAAGCATATTGCAGCGCTGGTGGGAAAAACTGAAAGATACAAAAATATGCATTATCTTAAGTGGCTCGATAATTTCAACGATATATAAAATTGCAATGGGGTATGGAAGTGCTTTGTACGGGAGAAAAACTTATGAGATGGAACTAAAACCGCTGTATTTTTTTGAGTCTTCTGCGTTTTTCAGGAAGTATAGTAAAGAGGAGAGAGTTATTGCTTATTCTGTGTTTGGCGGGGTGCCAAGGTATCTGGAGGAGTTTGATGATTCAAAAACAATAAAAGGAAACCTGAAAGAAAAAGTTTTCAATAATATCTCTTTTTTGTATAGGGAACCTCTAAATCTGTTCTACGAAGAATTTAAGAATCCTTCTGTCTATGTGTCAATCATAAATGCGGTCGGTACAAGAACAAGGAAATTTTCGCATATAGTTGATATATCCGGGATATCGCAGAATAAATTATCAAAATATCTTGAAATTCTTGAAAGAGTGAAGATTATAAGAAAAGAAATCCCGGTAACAGAAAACAAGTTCAGGACAAGGACGACGTTGTATTCGATTTCAGATAATTTTTACAGATTCTGGTTTAAATATGTGAGAATAAATACTTCAAGGATAGAATTTGGTGAGGGGAGTGAAGTTGCAGAGGAAATTACACGGGATTTGCCTGCTTTCATAGGTTTTCCATTTGAGGATATTTCAAAACAGTTTTTGACTGAAAATAGAGATAAATTGCCTTTTAAATTCACAAAAATCGGGAGATGGTGGCATAAGGATAAGGAAATTGATCTGGTTGCACTGGATGAGAACAAAAAACAAATCTGTCTCTTTGAAGTCAAGTGGAAAGACCTTAAAGAAAAACAGGCAATGAAAATCCTTGAGGAACTAAAAGAGAAGTCAAAATATGTTGAGTGGAAACAGGGTAAAAGAAAAGAATATTTTGGATTGGTTGCGAAAAAGATTGAAAACAAGAATAGCTTGAGAAAAGAGGGATATGTAGTGTTTGATCTGGAAGATTTTTAAAGTGAGGTATCAATATTAAACTATAAAAGGATGAATTGCCTTATTCTATAGAATGGATGAAGAACGACTGCGCAAAATGATTATAAAAGGAGAGTCTGAATTAGCGGAGTTCAAGAAGTCTACTTCGCAGATGGAACGCGCACTCAAGGCAATATGCGCATTTCTGAATCATAAGGGAGGCGTTGTTTATTTGGGGGTTTCTGATAAAGGAAAAATTATTGGTCAGGATGTTTCTGATTCAACGCTGAAATCTATTTCTCAGAAAATCAGGCAGAAAATAAAGCCGGAAGTCTGCCCGGAAATTAGTGTTCTGGAATCAGATGGCAAGAAAGTCATTGAAGTGAAAGTTGCTGAAGGGACAAAGAAGCCGTATTATCTTGATGGGATTGCGTATAAAAGAGCAGGGAGTGAAAGTCCAGTGATTGCGCCGGATGAACTTGAAAATACTATACTTAATAGAAAGAAAAGATACTGGGATTCTGAAGTTTGTGATGGAGCAACATTAAAAGATATTGATGAAGAGAAGGTTGAGTGGTATTTGAGAAAAGCCAAATATGAGAGAAATTTTGATGTTGAACCTGAAACTCCTGTGATAGAAGCATTGAAGAGATTGGAATTAATGAAAAATAGTAAATTGACGAATGCTGCTGTCCTGTTATTTGGCAGAAGACCGCAGAAATTCTTTTTGCAGGCAGAAATCCGATGTGCAAGATTCAAGGGAACAGAACCGGTAAAGCCATTTTTGGATATGAAAGTGTTTAATGGAAGCATAATCAACCACGTGGACAAGGCATTGAACTTTGCGCTGGAACATATACCTATGAAAGCATATCTTGCAGGTAAACCTGAAAGGGAAGAAAAATATGAATATCCGCAGGATGCAATAAGAGAGGCGATAATAAATGCGGTGTGTCATAGAGATTATGAAATTCCGGCAAATATTCAAATAAGGATTTTTGATGACAGGACAGAGATTTGGGGATGCGGTCCTTTACCAGAACCATTATCATTGGAAGATCTGAAAAATAAGCATAATTCTGTTTTAAGAAATCCCCTGATTGCCAGATGTTTCTTTTTGATAAAATATGTTGAGCAACGGGGAACGGGAACCAATGACATTATTAGTATGTGCCTTGAGGAAGGATTACCTGAGCCTTTGTTTGAAGAAATTGCAGGAAATCTTGTTGTAACATTCAGAAAATACAGGATTTCTGATGAAGATATGGCAAAATTAAATGAAAGACAAAGAAATGCAATTTCTTTTTTGAAAGAATATGGAAAACTAACCAATAAAGATTTTCAAAAGTTATGCCCGACTGTAACAAGAGAAACTTTAAGAAAGGAACTTAGAGACTTGATAAACAAAAATATTATAATCAAAAAAGGCGCTAAACGAGGTATTCATTATACTCTTGCTTAATTATGCCAACTTTATGCCAACAATCATACTGCTTTAAGTTCGCAACATCTACAAACATTTGTCTTACAACAAATGTTCAGGCAACCTGTTATTGTAAGAGCCAGAATAAGATACTTGCGTTTGGTATTGGCGGGAGCATAAGAGTATACGAACTTGGATGAGGGCTTGATGGAATTATATAACTGATGAAATGCAATTGCATTGTGTGATTATATGGGGTTGTTCAATAAGAAGAAACTGACTGAAGAAGAACTTCTGAGAAAGGAGAAGCAGGACTTAATCAAGAGAATCATGGATGAGAAGAAAATCGAGAGTGATGTGGAATATAGGATTCCGGATATGCTTGATTTCAAGAGTGGGCGAGGCGGGGAGAGAGGACGGTTTTCTTACAGGCAGTCGAGAGAATATAAACTGTATCAGAAGGAGGAGCGAGAGGCTAAGGAGCCGAATACGATCTATGAGAAGTTCTGCTTTTATTCGGGTAAAATTTTGAGACCGTCTCCGGATGAGGATACGAAAAAGAAGATGAAAAATGCAATCAGTTTCAGCGGGATGCATACTACACCGGAAGATGTGACCGGAGGGTGTATTGTTGGTGCGGCGCTCTCATTTTTGATACTTTTGATTGCGGTTTTATTACCTTTCGGACCTACGGTCCTTAAATTGATTCTAATGCTTTTTGTGCCGCTTGTTATTGCCTATCTGATACTGACTCACCCGTTCAGCCATGCTAATCTGGTGAGGATGAAGGAGGGACAGGAGTTGATTACGGCATTGCTTTATATTGTTGTGTATCTTAGGTCCGTGCCTAATTTTGAGAATGCGGTGAGGTTTGCTGCTGAAAATGTGAATGGCAAGATGAGGGGTGATCTGAAGAGGGTCTTGTGGAAGGTTGAGGTAGGGATATATAATTCTGTTGAGGAATCATTTTCTGATTATCTTAAGGCATGGAAGAATTATAATAAGGAGTTTATTGAGGCAATGCATCTTATCAGGCAGTCTATGGTCGAGGCTGATGAGAAAAGAAAGATTGATATGCTTAATAAGGCTATCGGTGTCGTGCTTGAGGGAATGGATGAGAAGATGAAGATGTATGCAAGGGATCTTGAGACGCCGATAATGGTGATGCATGGGCTGGGCATCATGCTTCCTGTCATGGGGATGATTGTGTTTCCGCTTCTATCTATTTTTCTTGCGCAGGATGTTAAAAATATTCCATTGTATCTTTTTCTGGGGTATAATATTGTTTTGCCGGTGGTGATTTTTTTCTTTATCAGGCATATTCTGGAGACCAGACCGACTACGCATTCCGGGGTGAATGTGGTGCCTAAAGTGTCTCGTGGAGAGGGATTGAAGTCAGGTATTGCTAATATGATTACTCTGAAGAGGATTATTATGGTGTTTGCTCTTATAGGGGGATTGATTTTTCTTGTGCCAGGGCTGAATTTTCTTTTTGTGACTAATATGTTTGAGAATTGTGCGCCTGGTGAGATGTTTGCTGAATGCAGCGGTGATGAGGGTGATCTTGCGCTTCCTCATAATATGGGGACTATGATGATGAGTCTTCTTGTTGTTATCGGGTTTGCTGTGATTTTTATCATATATAATAGGGGAAAGTGCTATAAGGGGCTTGAGATTAGGGATAAGGTCGAATCTGTTGAGATGGAGTTTGAGGAGGCTATGTTTGCACTTGGCAACAGGCTGGCGTCAGGGATACCTATTGAGTTTGCATTGGAGAAGGCGCTTGAGGATACTAACGAGCTTGCGATTTCAGGGCTTTTTGAGATTAGCCTGAAGAATATGAACCGGTTGAGTATGAATTTTGAGGATTCGCTGTTCGATGAGAAGTACGGGGCGCTTAATGAGTATCCGTCGGCGCTGATCAGGACGATTATGAAGTCTGTTAGCGGGACTCTTGAGAAGGGCAGTAAGTATGCTGCTGTGACTATGATTACGATTGCTGCGTATCTTCGCAGTATGAGGACGACGCAGGAAAAGATTAATGATCTGCTTTCTTCTACTGTGTCTTCGATGAAGTTTCAGGCGTATGTGCTTGTTCCTGCGATTTCGGGGGTTGTTATCGCTGTTTCTGATCTGATTATCAAGATGCTTACCGGGCTTTCGAAGACTTTTGCGAATCTTGGCACGAATATGCCGGGTGATTCGGGGATGGGTATGAGTCCTATGAATATCATTGATATTAAGGAGGCTATGCCTGCTGAGCTTCTGCAGATTGTGGTCGGGGTTTATGTGGTTCAGATTCTTGTGCTTCTTGCGGTTTTTGTGACGCGTATCGAGAGGGGGGTGGATGAGATTAAGGAGTCGGAAAATATATGGCATTTTGTGCTGATAGGTACTTTTGCGTATATTGTGATTCTGATGATTATCATGAGTGTGTTTGCGCCACTGGTAGGGATTGCGAGTATGACGTGATGATTGCGGTTGTGGATTATGATGCCTGATGTTGGGTTGAATTTTAATTCGCCTTAATATCGGGCGAAAGCGAGGCAAACTGTCCGAAGGATCGGGGTTCCGTCATAAGAAATTATTTGCCTGAGATTATGATAAATCCTTTGAGTCCATCTTTTACATTTTTAATATCTGCTTCGGTTCGGGGTTTGTTATACCAAAAAGGATCTACTAATAGAACTTTTGTGCCAATGGTATTTTTTTTAATTCCTTCAACAACATTATCATGATCGTCCATCCATTCAGGAATATACCATTTCTTTTTTTTCTCTTTTTTATGAACTTTATAGGTTTGGTATTCCATCCAAAGATCATTATTTTTATTCAAATTATCTATTATAAATTCCTCCAAATCATTTATTTCAGAAGGTTTTACTGATTTGGCTACTAGGGGAATCTTTTCTTCTTTAAAGAACTGATTAATGATGTTTTCTGATTCTGTGGTTTTCATTCCGCCTTTGTCTGAGGATTCATAAATGTTTAATTTTTCATTAAACGCTTCTGCATCATCTTTGCTCACTTTTATATTGAAATATTTTGCTAGTTTTTCCTGATCAAATAGTCCAAATCCTCTTCGATATAGTATCATTTGTAAGCAGGTAACACCGCAACAATGAGGTCGTTGTACCAAGGGGATGTATTTTGGTTTCAAGATTAGTGTCCTGTTTTTTTCGTTCATAATTTTTTGTTACATTTATTTGTATATATATCTTTACTTCTTAAGAAAAGAGTGTAATAAACTTAAACTCGTTAGAGAAAATTATCTTGATTTTGCGACAAAGAAGGCGTGGTCTTTTTCTAATGGGTGGAGGTTGAGTTCTTCTGATATCTGGAAGTTTGCAGTTATTAGTTTCTGGCGCTCTTGTGCGAAGATTTGTCTGGGCGGGATTACTACGTTTATGCTGCGCGCCTTTATGGCTATCATTATGTGGGCGCCTTTTTTCAGGAAGATTTTTGCGTTTCTTAGAAGTATTTCTGTCTGGTCTGGCTGGGCTACGTCGCAGTAGATGAGGTCTACTTTTTCTATTTGGTTTGCGTAGATGTCGGGCATTCTTGCGTCTGCGAGTATGGGGATGATGTTTTTTCTTGATCTTGATACGGATATGAGGTCGCGCATTGAGCGGGGTGAGAATTCTACTGCGTACATGATGCCGGTTTTGCCTATTATGTCTGAGATGTGGGAGGGGGTTGTGCCGTTGGCTGCGCCGAGGTAGAGTAGTTTCATGCCGCGGAAGAGGGGTGGGTTTCTCAGGCCTTTGTGGAGGGCGGCGGATAATTTGGATTTTGTGGGGTCCCATATACGGTATTCGTCTTTGCCGCGCCGGATTATTCTTTCGTCGTAGACTTTCTTTCCCGGGGCGATACTCAGGGTTGTGTAGTCGCGTCCCATTTTGTAGATTATTTGCTGTGGCATTTTTATCACGTTTTTTTACCAATGTCTGTGTATCTTTTTT
>DAOWAN010000058.1 GCA_030634545.1 Candidatus Nanohalarchaeota archaeon | reverse complement strand
TTCTGTTGATACTGTTGATGATGTTGAGGATAAGATATGTGAGGTTCTTGTGAGGCATCCTATGTGTATTGAGAGGGGTGCTGTGGCTGCTGTTTTTAATTATAATTATACGCGTGTGAATGAGAGTGCTGATGATGTCAATGAGACGGCTGGTAATGAGAGTGAAGAGTTGGTTGAGTAGTTATTTTTTGTAATCATACGGGTTTTGTTTGAAGTGATCGTAGCCGGTTTTTTTTAGTTGGGTTTTTTTGTTTTTGTCTATCAGGTAGATTTGTTTTTCTTCTGTTATTTTTCCGATGATTGTTGCAATTGTGCCTGTCTGCTTTTTGAGGGTGTCTATTATTTTTTTTGTGTCTTGTTGTTTTGCTGTGAACAGGAGTTCGAAGTCTTCGCCGCCGTATAGTGCGGTTTCTTTTGTGTCTTTTTTGATTGCTTTTAGGAGTTCGTCTGTTGCAGGGGATGTCGGGATTTTTTGTTTGTAGATTATTGCGCCTGTGTTGCTTGCGTCACAAATCTCTTTTGTTTCGGTTGCAAGTCCGTCGCTGATGTCGTTCATTGAGGTTATGCAGTTTAGTTTTTTTAGGGTTTGGGATTCTTTCAGGCGGTGCTGCGGCTCTGTGTGGGCTTTTTTTAGGATCTGTTCTGATTTTTTGCTGATTTTGGGGTTGTGCTGGAGAAGGTGGAGACCTGCGCCGGATCTGCCTATGTCTCCTGTGACTATCAGGCAGTCGCCTGGTTTTGCGCCTGAGCGGCGAATCTCTTTGTCTGTTTCGCCTATGAGTGTTATGTTTATTATGAGTGCGCCTGATGGTGAGCCTGTGATGTCGCCGCCGATTATGTTTATGTTGTGTTTTTGTGTTTCTTTTTGTATGCCGTCGTATAGGGAGTCTATGAATTCTACTGTTGTGTCTTTTGGGATGGCTATGGAGATCAGCATGTGTTTTGGGGTTGCGGTTATGGCTGCCATGTCTGAGATGTTTGCTACTGCTGATTTTTTGCCGATCTGTTCGGGGGTGTAGGTTGATAGTGAGAAGTGGTTGTTTTCTACTAGCATGTCTGTTGTGAGGACCAGGTTTTTGCCTGATTTTGGTGGTCTTGTTATGGCTGCATCGTCGCCGATGCCGAGAATGACTTCATCTGGGTTTGTTTTTATCTTTTTGTTGATTTGTCTTATGAGTGCCTGTTCGCCACCGATTTCTGATATTTTTGTCATGTGTTGTGTATGTTTTTTTGAACTTTATATCTTGGTTTGTTTTTTGATGTGTTCGATTTCTTTGTGCATGTTGTGGTGTGTTTCGATTGTTTCTTTCATGTGGTCTGTTATTGCAAGTCCTTTTAGTTTGATAGGGTTGTCTTGTGTGTCGAATTGCGGAGTTAATTTTCCTGTGTTTTCCTGAGTTTTGATGTTTGTTGGTCTGTGCGGTTCTTTGTTGGCTGGGGTTATGCGGCTTGCGTGGTTTGGTTCTGTTTTCAGGTTGAGGTTTTCTACGTCGGTTCTGTGATTCTGCATTAGTTCTATGTGGTGTATTATTCTTTTTATCGGGTCTGTTTCTATCATGGTCTTTTAATTTATGTCTGTATTTTATATGTGTTGTTATGTCTGATTGTCTGAAGTAGTGTTCTATCTGTGTGGCTTGATATATCTGGGTTGATGCTTCGCAGATTGATTGATTTGGATAGGCGAGAAGATAGAGTTATTTTTTTATTGCGCAGTATTTCCCGCACATTGTGCATGTTTCGTGGTCTGTGTCTATTCTGTATTTTTTGAATGCGGTTGGGTCGAGGGCTAAGGATTGCTGTTTTTTCCAGTCGAGGTTTTTTCTTGCCTGTGACATGGCGTTGTCGCGTTCAGTTGCGCCTTTTATGCCTTTTGCTATGTCGCCTGCGTGGGCTGCTATTTTTGCCGCAATTATGCCTTGTTTTACGTCTTCTGCCTGCGGGAGTGCGAGGTGCTCTGAGGGGGTTACGTAGCAGAGGAAGTCTGCGCCGGATGCGGCTGCTATTGCGCCACCTATTGCTGATGTTATGTGGTCGTAGCCTGGGGCTATGTCTGTTACTATTGGTCCTAGTACATAGAATGGGGCGTTGTTGCATAATGCTTTTTGGAGTTTTATGTTGGTCTCTATCTCGTGGAGGGGGATGTGACCGGGACCTTCGATCATTACCTGTACGTCTTGTTCGTATGCTTTTTTTGCGAGGTCGGCGAGGATTATCAGTTCCTGTATCTGGCTTTTGTCTGTTGAGTCGGCTATTGAGCCAGGTCTCAGACCGTCGCCTAAACTTAATGTGGTGTCGTGTTTGCGGGCAAGTTCGAGGAGTTCGTCGTAGTATTCGTAAAGGGGGTTTTCTTTTTTGTGGTAGGTCATCCATTTTGCGAGCATTGAGCCGCCACGGCTTACTATGCCTGTTGTGCGCGGGTGATTTTTTAGGGTTTCAAGGACTTTCAGGGTTACGCCGCAGTGGACTGTTACGAAGTCTGTGCCGTCTTTTGCGTGTGTTTTTATTGCGTCGAAGAGGTTGTCTTTTGTCATGTTTGTGATGTCTTTGGATTGTACTGCTGATGAGTATATGGGGACTGTCCCTAAAGGGATATGTGATTTTTGGATTATTAAGCGCCTTAGTCTGTCTGTGTCGTTTCCAGTGCTTAGGTCCATTATTGCGTCTGCGCCGTATTTTATTGAGATCTGTAGTTTTTTTAGTTCTTCTTCGTAGTTTTCGCAGTCCTGTGAGGTGCCTATGTTTGAGTTGATTTTTGTTGTGAGACCTTCGCCTATGCCTGTGGGGGTTGTGTTTCGGGATTTGTTTTTCGGGATGATTATTGTGCCTGCGGCGATGCATTTTCTTATGTATTCAGGGTCCTGATTTTCGGTTTTTGCAACGTGTTTCATCTCTTTTGTTATTATGTTGTCTTTTGCTTTTTTTAATAGGGTCATTGTATCACTGCTTGTAGTTCGTGTGTTTCTTTTTTTATGTCTTTGCCGATTATTGCGGATATTACTGCTATTGAGTCTGCGCCGGCTTTTAGTACCTGTTTTGCATTTGTTTTGGTTATGGCGCCGATTGCTACTATGGGGATGGTTGTGTTCTGTTTTATTTGTTTTAGGGTTTCCAGTCCTATGCCTTTTCCTGCGTCTTTTTTTGTGCGGGTGTTGAATATTGGACCGATGCCGAGATAGGTTGCGCCGTCTGCTTCTGCTTGTTTTGCTTCGTGGGTTGTTTTTGCGCTGATGCCTATAATTTTTCCTTTGAATATTTTTTTTGCTTCTTTTATTGGTGTGTCGGTCTGACCTAAGTGGATGCCGTCTGCGTGGATTTGTTGTGCGATTTTTGGGTGGTCGTTGATTATTAGAAGGGCGTTGTGTTTTTTTGTGAGGGTTTTTAGTTTTTTTGCGGTTTTCAGGATTTCATGTTCGGGCGTATTTTTTTCGCGATACTGGATTATTTTTATGCCTGCAACTAATGCTTGTTCTGTGTCTTTTATTGGGTCTTGTTCTGTTATGGCGCTGTCTGTTATGAGGTATAGTTTCGGGATTTTTGTTGTGTCTATGGGTTTTCACCGTTTAGCGTGTTTTTTCGTAGTTTTGGTGGTCTTTTATTTTTTCGGGGGTCAGGTTGTATAGTTCGTCTATGAGGTTTATGTGGTACTCCATGGGACCGCGGGAGATTTTTTCTGCGAACTGTTGGGCTATGCCAAAGCATGTGAGTGCGGCTATGCCTGCAATTACGGGGTCTTTTTCGATTGATGCGAATGATGCTGTTATTGATGCTGTCATGCAGCCGCCGCCGGTTATTTTTCCTGTCATGGGGCTGCCGTTTCGGAGTTTGTAGGTTGTGGTTTTGTCTGCGATTATGTCTTCTTTGCCTGTTATGATTATTGTTGAGCCTGTTTTTTCTGCCAGGGTCCGGGCAATCTGTTCTGGTGTGTTTTGGATCTTTCCGGATTCTACGCCGTGTACTTCTGCTTCTAGTTCTGCGAGTGTTGCGATTTCGCCTGCGTTGCCTCTGATGATTGTGATGTTTAGTTGTTCTATTAGTTTTTTTGCGGTTTCGGTTCTGAAAGTGGTTGCGCCTGCGCCACAGGGGTCGAGAATTATGGGGATGTTTTGCTGGTTTGCTTTTTTTCCGGCTATTAGCATTGATTCAATTTGTGCAGGGTCTAGGGTGCCTATGTTTAGGACTAAAGCGTTTGAGATAGATACCATTTCTTCTACTTCTTCTTTTGCGTGAGCCATGACTGGGGCTGCGCCGATTGCGAGGGTTACGTTTGCGCAGTCGTTGACTGTTACGTAGTTTGTTATGTGGTGGATTATGGGGCGGGTTTTGCGCAGGGTTTCTAAAATTTTTGGGATGTTTATGGGGTGTGATGTTTCTTGATTTGTTGTTGTCATGATTTTTGCCTCCTTTTGATTTTTCGTGGTTGTTTTTGGTTGACTGTGCAGTTTTTTATGTTTATTTTTTTATGAGTATTGCTAAGCAATATCTGTAGATGGATAATTGTTAGTGGTTATAGAAATAGAACTAAGATTCAGAAAGCGCTGATTTGGGCAATTTCGGGATAAATAAGTAAATGGGACAAAGGCGCTTTTGCCTTTATCCGCATGTATCTTGAATATCTTTATCCGAATAGTGCGCCCAAACCAGATGCTGCTTCTTCGTCTGTTTTCTCTTTTGGTTTTTCTTTCTTTTCTTCTTTTGGTGCTGCTTCTGCTGCGGGACCTGGTGCAGCAGCTGCTTGTGGTGCTACTGCTGCTTTTGCGATTGCTTCTTCGATGTTTACGCCGTCAAGTGCTGCGACTAGTGCTTTGATTCTTGATTCGTCAGCTTTTGCGCCTGATGCGGTCATTACTTTTTTTACGGAAGTTTCGTCTATTTTCTGGCCTGCTGCGTTTAGCAACATTGCGCTGTATATGTATTCCATGTTGTTCTCCTCCGAGTTGTTATTATTCTTTTTATCCGAAGAGGGCGCCTAGTCCTGATGCTGCTTCTTCGTCGGATTTTGGTTTTTCTTCTTCTTTCTTTTCTGGTTCCTGTTTTGGTTGTTCTTCTGGTGCTGCGGTTTGTTGGATTATGGTTGCGCTGCCTCTTGCGTCTTCTGGGAGTTGCGATGCTAGTGATTGCATTTCGCTGTTTGCTTTTTGGATTATTGGTGTTATTGTTTCTTTGGCTGCGATTTCTGCGTTGATTGCCAGATTCATTGCGTTTCTTTGTGCTTCCTGTATCTTTTGCGGCATGATCTCTTTTATGAATATGTCTGCATTGTATGCGAGGTTGAAGCCCTGTGTGTATGCGGTCTGTAAGTTTGTTATGTATTGTTCTGTGTCTATTGTGAGTGTCTCTTTGCCAAGTACCATGCTTTCTTCGTGGATTGCGAGTATGTTCATACCGACTTCCATTGGCTTTATGTCAAGTTTCATCATGACATTTGCTTTTATTTCGGATATGACTTCTCCTTCTTTTACTAATAATGATTCTTCTCTGATTGCGATTTTGTCTCCTTTTATCATTGCTTTCAGACCTGCTTTTTGAAGGTCGCTTATCACAGGACCTGGCGGCAGGTTTGTTTCACCTGCAGGGACTGTTATGTCTCTTGGAGATATGTTTCCTGTTTTTGCGTATGCTTCTGATTTTGAGTTTTCAATCTGCTTGTAGAGTTTGAATGCATTGTCTTTTGAGATTATCAGGGCTGGTATGTGGGATGGGTGGTTGTGGAGGTCTTTTATGTTTTCTTTTTTTGAGTTGTTGATTGCCCGTGTGATTATTGTTTTTTTTGTTACGATTATTTTTGCGTTGTCTCTTGTGTCTTTTTTCATCTGCTGAAGTTGTGCTGCGCCAAGACCGTCAAGGTCTATCATGCCGACTACAGGGGAGTTTTCTATTTCTTCTGTAAGTTCTTTGACTTTTTTTAGTTTCCATTCCTGTACCATTTGGTGCACCTAGTAGTTGATTTTTATTGCTGATCCCATTGTTGTTTTTATGTATACTGATTTGATGTTGTTTTTGCCTGATGGGAGTTTTTTTTCAATTGCCTGTATGACTGCGTTGAAGTTTGATGTGAGGTCTGCTTCTGTCATTTTTTCTGTTCCGATTGTGCAGTGGATTGCGGAGTTCTTTTTTAATGATGCTCTTGTTGTGTTTTTTAGCCGGGCGATGAGTGGTGCCGGGTCTGCCTGTGGCGGCAGTGGTTTTGGCATCTTGCCTCTTGGGGCCATGAATCGACCTAAGCTTTTACCAATTCTTAGCATGAATGGTGCTTCTGCGATGAAAAAATCGTATTCGTCCATTGTTTTTTTGAGTTCTTTTTTGTCTTTTTCGAGTGTTGTCAGGGCTTTTTCATTTATCAGTCCGTCTGCGATACCTTTTGATTTTATTACGAGACTGTCGCCTATTACTGCGATTTTCAGGGATCTTCCGCGACCTTTTGGCAGGTGTATCTCTTCGGTGAATTTGTTTTCGGGTTTCTTCAGGTCAACCTGTTGGGTGTTTATGGCGAGGTCTATTGATTGGGTGAAGTTTCTCTTTTTGCTTTTTTCTTTGACTTCTTTTAGTATGTTGTTGATGTCGCTCACTTGGATGCACCTGTGTCTTTGTCGCTATCGTCTGATTTTTCTTCATCTGGTAGCATTGCCTTTATTATTTCTGCTGGTATTTTGGCTTCTTTTAGTTTTGTTTCTATCTCTTTGTTGTCTTTTCCTTTCATTTCGCCGATTATCTGTTTGGATTTGGTTTCGTATTCTTGTCTTTTGTCTTCGAGTTCCTGTTTTAGCCTGATTTTTTCCTGTTCCAGTTGTTTGAGTTCTTCTTCAGTCAGTTCTGTTTTTCCGCTTTTGATTTTTTCGTCGTATTTGCCGTCGTCTACTTCTTTGATAGCTTTACGGGGGTCTTTTTCTTCGACCAGTACGCCGCATGAGAGGCATGTACCGATTACGGTTTTTACTGCTTCTTTTCTTGTCTTTGCGGGTAATGTGTCTTCTTTCATTTTTGCGATCTTGATTATCTGTTCAATTTTCAGGTCTGCTACGTGTTCTTCTCCTGCTTTGCCTGCGAGCTTTTCGAGTTTTGCTTCTTTTTTTATGAGCTGGGAGACTGCGGGGCTGCCTATTTCGATTTTGAAGTCTTTTGTGTCTGTGTCTATTATGACTTTTGTGGGGACTTTCATGCCTGCGAAGTCTTTGGTTTTTTCGTTGATTGCGTCTATGACTGATTTTATGTTTACGCCCATTGGACCTAGTGCGGGTCCCAGTGGTGGTCCTGCGGATGCTTTGCCGCCGTCAACTATTGATTCTATTGTGGTTTTTGCCATTATGATTACCTTTAGATTTCGCGTGTGGGTTTTAAGAGGTCAAGTTTGATTGTGATTGGTATCGGTACTGCGGATTCTACAAGTTCAATCTTTGCTTCTCTTTTTGCTTCGTCTATTCTTACGATTTTTGCTTTTTCGCGTTTGAAAGGACCGCCGACAACTTCGACTATGTCGCCTTCTTTGATTGTGATTTCTTTTACTTCCTGTGAAAAGAAGTTTGAGAGTTCTTCGATTTTTATTGGCTTGTTTATGAGACCTTTGATGTGAGGTACTCCCTGTACTGCGTTGTGGATGTCTTCTTCTGAGCCTTCTATGAATATGTAGCCTTTGAGTTCTGCCGGACTTAGCATTGATTTGATGCCTTTGCTGTTGTTTGTTAGTTTTGCGTCGAGGGAGTCGAGGACTGTCCGTTCGCGTCCGACTGTTGTTCTTAGTGTGTATATGGGCATTTTATGCACCTTTAATTATGTTAGGCTTGGGATATATCCTGTGATTTTGGCGGTCATGAAGATTATGAGACCTATGGTTCCGATTAGGAGTATGCCGAGTCCTGTGATTTTTATTGCTGCGGAGTATTCTTTTTTTGCAGGCTTTTTTGTGATTTTCAGGACACGCATGTGTTCTCGTATCTTGGTTTTCAGGTTTATTTTCATTGGTTTCCCTGTATGTTCTTTTTGTGTAACTTTTGCGTTTTTGTTTTAGAATCAGCCCCTACTACCGAAGGTAGTGTCTGCGGGCAGTTCCTGTGGTTTGTGTATCTTTATTTATTATGGGTTATTTTTATAAAGGTTTGTTTAAGGGTTATTTTAGTTTTTTGATGATTTGTCTGAATGGTATCAGCATTGTGTTCCATGGTATGTGGTAAAGTATTACTACCAATATGACTAGTGGGTCAAAGAATTTTGCGGCAAAAACCAGGGCTAGACTGCAGTTCATATATGCGCTTGTGATTGTGGTTGCAATCTTTTCTTTCTTTTTTAGCCAGAATACCATTATCCAGCCGATGATGTGGAGTATTGCTGAGATGAGGAATAGGTATATCAGGATGTATGATACTTTTTCCACGTTGTTGAAGAAGTATGATGAGTGTTTTGCGAGCGGACCCATTATGAGTGGCATGATTGACAGGATTGAGACGGAGCTGTAGTATTGTTTGGTTTTTTTGATTAGTTTTTTGGCGATTTTTCTTGTGATGAGTGTGGCTACAAAGGGGATGAATATGATTGTTGCGAGCATTGTGAGCATTTCGTATGTGGAGACTGGCAGGCTGGCTCCGATCAGGTATTTCATGAGGAGAGGGATTGTGAATGGGCATAGCAGGGATGTTGTTGTTGTGATGACTAATGCTAAAGATATTTTGCCTTTTGTGATGTCTGTCAGGGTGGCGCTTGCCATTGCTGCTGGCATGCTGGTCAGTATCAATATGGGTAGTGCCAGTTCGGGGTTGATTAGTTTTGTGATGAAGTAGAGGAGTGTTGGGATGGCTATTAGTATCATGAATGTGATGTATGTGAGGAGGAGGGGTTTTTTTAGGTGGGTGATTATGTCCAGTAAATCGATTTTCAGGCAGCTTAGAAACAGGATGAATATCAGGAAGTGTAGTATGTATGGGTAGAATATTATGCCAATTGATGGGAGGAATAGTCCTGTGAGAATTGCTGCTATGAAGAATATGCCGAAATGCTGTTCTATTTTTTTTATCATGTGGGTTATTGTGTGGTTTGATGTTGATAAATGTGTTTTTGGATTATATGTATGCTATCTGTGTATTGCGCCTGATTTCGTCTGTTTTGTTTTTGATGAAATCTATGAATAGTTCGTTTGCCTGTGATGTTGGCATATCGTCTATTCCTGATTTTAGTGCTTCTTTGTATGCGCTTTCAAGAATATTGTGCTCTTTGGGTTTTAGGCTGTATGTATGTTCCATGATTTCTGTTGTGCCATCATCGTAAATCTTGTTGAATCCTTCTTCTTCAAGCAGTTCTGCTTCTGTTAGGACATCGAGATAAGCATTAAGTGTTCTGAGGGTTTCTTTATCTAGTTCGGTGATTGTTCCGTCTTTGTACATTTCTTCTGCGACTTTGAGTGCGTATATTTCTGTTGGGTTTTCTTCGTTTAGTTTTATGATGTAGTTTATGGTGTCCTGAAGGGTTATTTCTGTTCTGTCTAGGTGTTCTGTGTCTATTTCGCGTTTATCCATGGTTGTTCTGTATATTTCATTTAGTGAAGTATTATCTGTTTGATTATATATTGGTGTGCCGCCTACTGTTGCTGCATGTTGATTTAATTGTTCAAAAATCAGGTCTTTTTGTATCTTTGGTGCGGTGAGTCCTCCTGTGTATTGTGTAATGTCTGGTGGAGTTTGATTTAGTTCTGTGTATGGTGCTGTTTCATCGGGGGTGGTGGTTAAGTTTATTTGTGGTGTAGTGCTTGGGGGTTCGATGGTTCTGTCTTCTTCTCCTTCTCTTATTATTTTGTTGTAGATGTCTGATGTTCTGTCTTGAGTCTCTTCTGGATTTTCTGCTGTGATGTTGTTGTCAACTGGAGTGTATGCTTCTTCTGTTGCCTGCTCTATTGGTATGTCTGTTTCTGTTGTCGGGGCTTCAGGTTCTTTGGATGGCATTTTATCATCTTTTTTTTGTACTGTAGTCTAATGTGTGTATGTTTATTGTGCGCTAGAATTTAAATGTTTATTTGTTTTGGCTTTTATGATGTGAAACCATTGCCCTGGCATTCGGGGGATAAATTAAACATCTCTAGTGTTTTGATTGTTGTGTCTTCGTTATTTGGTGTTGGTTTGTCTTGATTATTTGCTGAAATGTATATCTCCATATTTTGAAGTGTTTCTAGGAGTTCATGGTTTATTATGTATTCATTATTTTTTTTTGTAATCGCTCCTGTTTTTTCTAGAGTTGCTAAATGCTTGTCGAATTCTTTGTATTCTTTTAGTATTTTGTCTATGTCTGTTATTGATTGTGGTTCTTTTATGGAATATTTTTTGAAGAATCGTACTTCATGTTCGTTTCTTGCTATAGGTTCTATGTATGGTGTTTTAGTATATATTTTAAGAAATATTTCTATTGGTTTTATTTCTGTTTTTTTGTTTTTATGACTTATTTCCTGTATTGTGTCTATGATTTCGTATAACTCTGTGTCTTTTATCAGGTAATTTGTTTCGTTATTTTCTGTTTGTCCGTCATTTAACCAGTCTATGAATGTGTATTCGTCGGTATTTTGTGGAGTGTGCATGTGTTTCACTTTGAGAATTGAATTTATAATGTAGAAAATTAAAGTATGCCAGCCGTTTTTTTTGCGGCTGGCGCTTTTTTGTTTTTTAATTGTTTAGTTTAGATGAAGTCGATGCCCAGTCTTTGCTCAATCTCTTTTTTCTGTTCGGTTTTGAATGTGTGGTCTGAGCTGTATATCTGCGGGGATTCTACTCCGGTCACTATTACTAGTACGCGGATTGAGTCGCCTAGTTCGCGCTGGATCATTGCACCCCAGATTATTTTCGCGTCTGGTGATAGTCTTGTGGTGACTGCATTTACGACTTCTTTGGCTTCTTTCAATGTCAGGTCGCCGCCGCCGGATACGTTTATGAGTGCGCCGCTTGCTCCGTCGATGTCTACTTCTAGTAGGGGGTTTGTGAGCGCTTTCTGGACTGCTTCGTATGCGCGGTTTTCTGTGTCGCTTTGACCCATGCCTATCATTGCCATGCCGCCTTCGCCCATGACTGCGCGGATGTCTGCGAAGTCAAGGTTGATGAGACCTGGTTTTGTTACGAGTTCTGCGATGCCTTTTACTGCGTTTACGAGTATCTCGTCTGCTACTTTGAAGGCTGTGTTGATTGATACGTCTGGTACCATCTCAATCAGTTTGTCGTTTGGGATTATTATTAGGGTGTCTACGACTTCTTCGAGTTTTTCGAGACCGATTTTTGCGTTGTTTGCACGGTGGTTGCCTTCCATTGCGAATGGGAGTGTTACGATGGCTACTGTTAGTGCGCCTATTTTTTTGGAGATTTCTGAGACTATTGGTGCTGAGCCTGTTCCGGTTCCGCCGCCAAGACCGCATGTGACGAAGACCATGTCTGCGCCTTCAAGGGCTTTTTTGACGGTTTCTTTGGATTCTTTTGCTGCTGCTTCACCCAGTTTTGGGTTTGCGCCTGAGCCTAGTCCTTCTGTGATGTCTTTTCCAATCAGTATTTTTTCGTCTGCGTCTGTGTATAGAAGGTCCTGTGCGTCTGTGTTTACTGCGACTGTTTTTGCGCCTTCAATACCGACCTGCATGAGTCGTGCGATTGTGTTGTTGCCTGCGCCTCCGCAGCCGACTACTACGATTTCAGCTTTTCTCTTTTTGAGTAAGCTTTTCAGGTTGTCGTCTATTTTGTGATGTTTGTCAGGTAGTTCCTGCTTTGTTCCTGCGTTCATTCTTGATTCTTCCAGCACGTTTTTTATGATTTTGTCCATAATTATCCCTCGTGTTTTTTTATGATGTGTTCATGTGCATTTGCCACCATGAAATAGTTGCGGTAATTATAAAATGGTATGATAGTTTTTTAAACTTATCTTTTTTGTTACTTTTCTGTGTTGGCAGTTTTTGTGATTTTTTCTGTTATCTCGATTTCTTTTATGTCTTTTATGTGTTTTTTGATCATTTCTGCTATCTGTGATTTGGCTTCTTTTGGGAGTTCCTGTTTTGTCGGCAGTGTGATTGTTGTTTTTTCTTTGGTTGATGTAATCTGTATGTCTTTTTTGTCAATGCCGATTGTTTTTTCGAGCAGTCTT
Organism: Candidatus Nanohalarchaeota archaeon; assembly: GCA_030634545.1. GTDB lineage: Archaea > EX4484-52 > EX4484-52 > EX4484-52 > B79-G9 > B79-G9. The sequence continues at coordinate 271 of DAOWAN010000058.1, read as the reverse complement.
GTTATTTTTTCTTTTTGGTCTGTGATTATTTTGTTCAGGGTGATTTCGTATTCGAGTGTTTTTCCTGAGAGCTGGTGATTGAAGTCTATTTTTACGCGACCTGCGGATACTGAGAGTACTTTTCCCTGGAGGTTATTGCCAAGCGTTATGTATTGACCCTGGATGGGGGTTATTTTTTGTTTTCTGAAGAATGCAAGTGAGTATATTTTCAGGAGCTGGGGGTTTCTTTTGCCGAAGGCTTCTTCAGGGGTTAGTGTGATTTTTTTTGTCT
>DAOWAN010000130.1 GCA_030634545.1 Candidatus Nanohalarchaeota archaeon | reverse complement strand
GCCAAAATTGATATCAAGGGTAAGATTGTCGCGATTGAGGCTAATATACAGGATAGGAAGAATATGCATACGCCTGTGCTTATAGGTAGAGATGTGCTTTATTCTAATTTTGTGGTGGATGTTGAGAAGACGCATAATTCCAATAAGATTGATGACATCAAAAAGTGATTGAATGAAATTGTGTATACTGGGACCGAAAGAGAGGAGCGAGACTGAAATACGGCTTCTTGAAAATGCAAAGAGATATTTTGATAAGGTCCTTTATGTGCCGATGTCGAATATGCGCATTGAATCAAAAAACGGGCAGTCTATTCCTTATTACAAGGATACTAATCTTTTGGGGTTTGATGTGATACTTCCAAGAATTACGCGTAAGTATTCTGATGCAGGCTATGTTCTTGTGAAACTGTTTGAGGATAATGCGAAATATATACCTATCAAGTATAGTTCTATTGTGTTCGGGTATAATGAATTTCTGACGCCTATATATTTAAGTGAGCGCGGAGTCCCTATGCCTCATACGTATTTTGCTCTTTCGAGAGTGGCGCTTGATCGGATCCTGCCTACACTTAAGTATCCTGCTCTCCTGAAACTGCCTTATGAGAAAAGAGGCAGGATGATTATTGATTCTGAGAGTTCGGCAAAAGGTATAATTGATACAATCCAGCAGTTTGGGCAGCCGATTATCATACAGGAGATGGTTGAAAATTCTGTTGGATTAAGCATACTTGTTGTCAATGAGAAAATGTATGCGCTTAAGAATAAAGAGAAGGTATACAGGCTTAATGAGAAAGATAAGGATGTGGTAAGGAATGTTGTGCAGGTTCTGGATGCAAGCATATGCCAGATTAATGCACTGAAAACGTCCTCCGGGCTTTTGATATTGGGTGTCGAGATATGCCCTAATGTCGTGGGATTTTCTGAAAAGTTTAATGAGGATATGACTGAAGTCATACTTAAGCATTTGAAAGAGCGCACTGAAATGCATGGTGAGAAAAATATTGTTACGAAATTCCTTAAATGGATTGATCTGGGGATGCCTAAATGACTTGTAAAAAGCCGAAACTTCTGATAATAACGCCGAGAAAGTATGCGAAGACAACGCAGATGATTATTGATGAGGCTGAGCAGTTGTTTAATGTTATTGTTGCGCCGTTGGATGACATCATTATCAGCATAGATAACAGGAGATTGAAACTGGAGTATGAGGGTAAGGATATTACGAAGGCAGATTATGTTCTTCCAAAGATCGATTCTAAGCGGGCAGTGTATGGATTTGAGGTCATAAATGCTTTTGATGCGTTTTCGGTGCCTAAACCATACCATGCTGCAACGATTCTTGTGGCGCATGATAAGTTCCTGACATCTATTGTGCTTGCGCATAGCAATATTCCTGTGCCGAAGACGTATATTGTTAAGACAAAAAAGGCGTTTGAGAGTATCAGGTCGAATATCAAGTATCCTCTTATGGCTAAACTTAAGGGAGGGTCCGGCGGACAGGGGATAATGTATGTAGAGAACAAGGAGTCTATGGAATCTATTATATCTTCTATGGAGGTTCTTAGTGAGGAGATACTGATACAGGAGTTTATTGAAAACCCTGGTGAAGATCTAAGGGTTCTTGTGGCAGGGGATACGGTTATCGGTTCTATGAAGCGTATTGCAAAGGAGGGTGAGAAGAGGGCTAATGTAAAAGCTGGCGGGACACCGGCAAAGTATACTGCGACAGATGAGGTTAAAGAGATTTCAATCAGGGCTGCCAAGGCAGTTGGTGCGGATATCTGCGCAGTTGATCTTATAGAAAGCAGGAATGGTCCTGTGGTGATTGAGGTTAATATCAATCCGGGGCTGGTAGGGCTGACAGCTGCAACGAATTTTAATATTGCTAAAAGGATTGTTGAATATATTTATGATGTGAGTACAGGACATAATAAACGTTAAATATAATAATGACGAATTGAATTATAGGTTATCCGGTAAAAGTCTGGATTAGATGATGCGATTATAAAGATGTGGTGTGGTTGAAATGAAAATAAAAGAGATTATGACTAAAAATGTTTTGACGATTACTAAAGGCTGCCTGATTACAGAGGCTGCTGAGCTGATGAAGGAGAAAGATGTCAGTTGTCTTGTGATTATCTGCGGAGATTCAATTGAAGGAATTGTTACTGAGAGGGATGTGCTGCGCAAGATTATTGCAGACCAGAAGATGTTTGGTCAGATACAGATTAGTGAAATTATGAGTACTCCTGTGTTGACTGTTGATGAAGAGACAGATGTGCATAAGGTTATTGTTTTGATGCAAGAGAAACATATCAGAAGGATAGTAGTTGCTAAAAACGGGAAGATGATTGGCATTGTTACTGAGTCGGATTTTGTTAAGGTTTTGAGGAAGATGAAAATCTGAGTTTATTTTTTATTGTGTATGAAGTATTAACTGACACAGATTAGGATTCTCTAATTTTCACAAATATCCTATTATTTTTTAAGTGATTTTTCTTTCTTTGCTATTTTTAGTCTTGTTTTGATTACTGTGTCCGGGTTGAGTGAGATGGAGTCTATGTGCTGTTCTACCAGAAATTCTGCGAAGTCAGGGAAGTCGGAGGGGGCTTGTCCACAGATACCTATTTTTCTTTTGTTTCTTTTTGCGCCCACTATTACCTGCGTGATTAGTTTTTTGACTGCTGCGTTGCGCTCGTCGTAGATGTGTGACACAAGCTCGGAGTCACGGTCCAGACCCAGTGTCAATTGTGTGAGGTCATTTGAGCCGATTGAGAAGCCGTCGAAAATTTCGGAGAATTCGTCTACGAGTATTACGTTTGAGGGGATTTCGCACATGACATATACTTCAAGGTCATTTTTGCCGCGTTTCAGGTCGTGTTTTTCCATTTCTGCAAGTACTTTTTTACCTTCTTCTACTGTGCGGCAGAACGGAATCATTATCTTTACGTTGGTGAGACCCATGTCGTCTCTTACGCGCTTTAAGGCCTTGCATTCTAGACCGAATGCGTCGCGGTATTTGTCAGAGTAGTATCTTGATGCGCCTCTCCAGCCGATCATAGGGTTGTCTTCTATTGGCTCGTATAGTGTGCCGCCGATAAGGTTTGCGTATTCATTTGATTTGAAGTCTGAGAGGCGGACGATTACGTCTTTTGGATAAAAGGCGGCGGCGAGGGTTGCTATGCCGTGCGCAAGCTTTTCTATGAAGAATTCTTTTTTGTCTTCGTAGCCTGGAGTTATGCTGTCTATTTGTTTTATGAGGGATGCGTTTTTCGGGTCTTTTTTGAGTTTAGTATAGTTCATGAGGGCAAGAGGATGTACTCGTATGTATGAGTTGATTATGAATTCTTCTCTTGCAAGACCGACGCCTTCGTTTGGGATGAATGACATCTCAAATGCCTGTGAAGGGGTTGCGAGGTTCATCATAATCTTTGTTTTTGTGGAAGGGATTGTTGCGAGGTTGACTTCGTCTATGTCGAATTTAAGTTTGCCTTCGTATACATAGCCGATTTCACCGGATGCACATGAGACGGTTATGTTCTGGTTGTTTTTGATTGCTTTTGTGCCGTCTATTGTGCCGACTACACAGGGAATCCCGAGTTCTCTTGATATTATTGCTGCGTGGCATGTTCTTCCGCCACGGTTTGTTACTATGGCTGAGGCGATTTTCATTATAGGTTCCCAGTCCGGGTCGGTCATGTCTGTTACGAGGACCTGACCTTTTTTGAATTGTGTTATGCCATGGACGTCCATGATTATGTTTGACTGACCTGCGCCAATTAGTTCGCCTACGCTTTCTCCTTTTATGATCACTTTGCCCTGCTCTTTTAAGATGTATTTTTTGATTATGTTTTTGTCTTTCTGGGAGTGGACTGTTTCAGGTCTTGCCTGTACAATGAATAGTTCGCCGGTGTTCCCGTCTTTTGCCCATTCCATGTCCATGGGTTTAAAGTGACCTGCTTTTTTTGAGTAGTGGTCTTCGATGGCGCTTGCGTATTTTGCAAGTGTGATTATCTCGTCGTCGTTCAGGCAAAATCTTTTCTGGTCGTGGTCTGGTACTTTGATGTTTTTTACGGGTTTACTGCCGTCTTTGGTGTAAATCATCTTGATCTCTTTTGAGCCGATGGTTTTTGAGATTATTGATTTTTTGCCTTGTTTTAGTGTGGGCTTGAATACGTAGTATTCGTCAGGGTTTACTGCGCCCTGTACGACGTTTTCGCCGAGACCGTATGCGCCGGTTATGAAGATTGCATCCTGAAATCCGGATTCGGTGTCTATGGAGAACATTACACCTGAGGTTGCGAGGTCTGATCGTACCATTTTCTGGACGCCGATTGATAGCGCAATTGTGAAGTGATCGAAGTTTTTGTCCTGACGGTAGGATATTGCACGGTTTGTGAAGAGGGATGCGAAGCATTTTTTGCATGCTTCGATGAGCATTTCCGGACCTGTGATGTTGAGGTATGTTTCCTGCTGACCTGCAAACGAGGCGTCAGGCAGGTCTTCTGCTGTTGCGGATGATCTTACGGCTACGTCTGTGTCCTGACCGTATTGCTTGCTGATGTGAGCATAAGCTTCTTTTATGCTGTCTTTGAGTTCCTGCGGGAATTCTGCGTTGAGGATGATGCTACGCACTTTCTGACCGCGTGTCATGAGGTTGTTCATATCTTTTGTGTCAAGGTCTTTTAGGGTGTCGCGTATCTGTTGTTCGATACCTGTTTTTTCGAGGAGGTAGCGGTAGGCATGGGCTGTGATGGCGAAGCCGTTCGGTATTTTTATGCCTTTGGGGGTGAGGTTTTTGTACATCTCACCTAAGGATGCGTTTTTGCCGCCTACAAGACCTACGTCTTCTATGCCTAGCTGGTCGAACCAGAGTATGAACTTTTTGTCTCTTTCCATTGTGAAAACCCCTTTTCTCTTATGTGTTGCAAGAATTTGATGATGATATCTAATATATTCCTGATTGCTAATTATTGTGCTTAGGGGGTATATATAAGTTTCTGTGTGGTGGGTATGAATAATATTTCCGTGAAAACCGACATATTTCGTTGGTTTCAGATTCAAATACACCTATTTTCTGCACATCTACGAGTTAAGACCATCCAGCACAAAATTATGAGTGAATTT
>DAOWAN010000167.1 GCA_030634545.1 Candidatus Nanohalarchaeota archaeon | reverse complement strand
GGAAGACATCACAAGATACGGCTGCATGATAGCTTTTGCGGAAAAACAAAAAGACACAAAGATATGCGAAAACATACCGGACACATATATTGAGCACAGGGAATGTTACACGACAGCATTCACACTTGAGACCAGCCCAAAAGCATGCAATCAGTTTGAAGATGATGAGAACATATGGAAAGTCTGTAGCAATTCTGTTGCGAAAAATGCGGAAAGTATCGGCACATGCGAAAAGATAAAATATGAGCCGAGCAGGATTCTTTGCGAAGCGATAGTCAAGAATGATCAGAATATCTGCAAAAATATATATTTAGGTAAGTGGTCTGTTTCAGAAGAGCTGAACCTGATAGCAGACTGCATGACAGAGGTCGCCCTCAGCAACCCGCCAGCAGGCAGCATAGATATCTGCAGAAGCATAGATATTTCTGAAGATATGTCAGAGAGGATGGAGAACATGAACACTCTGGACTCGGGTAAAGAACGCCTGGAATACAAGATAAGGGAATGCAAGGAAAGAGTCATATCAAAGATGATGTCAACCAAAGGTACAGAAGCGTCCGCATTATGCGAACAGGAAGACGGGGAAATATCAGAAGATGGAAGATCATGCTGGATAAATTCTGGGCACAGGGCAGTAAATGCCAATTGCTTCACACAGGAATGCCTTGATAATGTATGATTGATTTACGTTATCTTTGATTGCTCAAATCTGGCAGAAATCTGTTTATTTATAAGTGCTGGTGACTATCTTTTATCTATGCTTGCTTTGATATTTAATGCTATTGTGCTTGTCATTTTTCTTGTGTGTTATTTTACGGATAAGGATAAGTCTGTTCATGCGCTGCGTCAGTCTGTCAGGTCTTTTGAGAGGATTGCGCCGATTTTTGTTGTTGTTGTTTTGGTTCTTGTTCTTGCGCAGGGGTTGTTTTCCGGGGATGCAATCTTTGCCTATGTCGCAGAGGTTTCGGGGTTGACAGGGTATCTGGTAGCGGCTTTTTTAGGTGCGATTGTACATGTGCCTCCTTTTATTACGTTTCCTATAGCAGGACAGCTTCTTGCATCTGGTGTGAATCCCGGGTATATTGCTGTTCTTGTTACTTCGCTTGTGATGGTCCATACTTTCAGTATACCTATTGAGATTAAGGAGCTTGGGCTTAAGTTTGCTTTGGTTCGTAATTTCTTGTGTCTTGTTTTTGCGATTGTTATAGGTGTCATTATGGGGGTGTTGTATTGAAGTCCTCAAGGGTTAAAGGTATATTTGGTGTGACTGCTTTGATTGCGGTCATTATTGGATGTGTTATGTTTCCTGAATATGCTTCTGATAATTCGGAGATATTGTCTATTTTTTTGTATCTGCCTGGTTTTTTTGTGCTGATTGGGTTGTTTGAGGCGTGGGTGTCGAAGGATTTAGTGGTCAGACATCTTGGGGTGCAGTCTGGCTTGATGGGGTCTGTGTATAGTTTTATTCTGGGATGCCTGATTCCGGGACCTTTGTATCTTGCGTTTCCTATTGCTGGTACGCTTTTGCGCAAGGGGATTGGCAAGTTTAATGTTGTGCTTTTTCTCGGTGCATGGTCGTCTTTTAAGATTGCTGAGGAGATTTTTGAGCTGCATTTTCTGGGTGCGAGGTTTTTGGTGCTGAGGGTTCTTTTGACTGTGCCTTTTGTGATTCTTGTTGCGTTTATTGTTTCGAAGGTCTGTTTTGATGAGAAGTGATGTGAAAAACATAATTTTATATATATTGCCAGTTATATAGTTGTTATGGCAACAACAATTCAAGTAAGTCAAGAACTATTATGTACATTAAAAGAGAGAAAACTCTACAATAAAGAGTCTTATGAAGAGATTATCTGGGATGCATTAGAAGACTCTATGGAATTGTCTGATGAGACCAAGAGACGAATTAAATTAGCTGAAGAAGATATCAAAGCAGGAAGAATATATTCTCTTGACGAAGTCAAAAAGGAGCTTGGCTTATAATGTTCAACTTATTTTTTACTAAAGAAGCGAAGAAGTTTTTAAAAAAACTTAATAAGGAAGATGGAATCAGAATAATATCTACTTTAGAACGATGTCGTGTAAGACCATATCCACATGTAAAAAAGTTAGTCTCATCACCGTATTTCAGATTAAGAGTAGGAGATTACAGGGTAATTCTTGACATTAGTACCGGGAGATTAATAATAATTGTTATTGAAATAGGACATAGAAGAAATATCTATAAGTAACGGACTTAAAATAAACTTTGCGTGTTTTGGCTTTCTTGACGCTAGTAAAGGCATAAAATAATGAGGAGCAAATCTCACCATACTAAATCACCTCAAGTGAGTTATATATCCTTAATCATGCGCTTTCGATTTCTTCTCTGAATCCTTTTATTTCTTTTTTGAATCTATTGATTGTTTTTGGGATATTTTCTTGTGTGGTTTTCAGGAGTGTTGAAAGTTCGTCTATGGCAGTGTCTGTGTTGTATGTTTTTTGGTCTGGTACTGGCTTGATATCTTTTAGGTTTTTTAGTTTTTCTTTTATGTTTTTTATGCTTTCTGTGTTTTTCTGCATTGCAAGATAGCTTATGGGTGAATGGAGTTTTTTTAGCTGTTTCCAGTTTTTGAAGAGCGCTTGTGCGAAAGATGGGGTGTTGTCTATGTTGTCTGTTTCAAGTGCTTTCAGTGTTTCTTTTATTATGTTTTCTTTCTCGTTCTCTTTTTCTTTTGTCAGGTGACCTACTACGAATTCGAGCCTGATTACGCCGTCCTGTATTTTTCTTGTTCCTGTGATTTTGAGTTCTTTGATATCACCTGTTTTTTTTACGTGTGTTCCGCCGCAGGCTTCTGTGTCTACGTCTTTGATTTTTACGACGCGGACCTTTTTTCCCGGGCTGCCGCCTCCCTGGTAGATTGTGAATCCGTATTTTTGTTCTGCTTCGCTTCTTTGTAGTTCTGTTATGTTGACTTCAATGTTTTCTTTGATTATTTTGTTTGCAGTTTCTTCTATTTTTTTTGTTTCATCTTCTGTGAGCCGTT
>DAOWAN010000007.1 GCA_030634545.1 Candidatus Nanohalarchaeota archaeon | reverse complement strand
GCACAACTTCCCCAACATTTCATGATTTTTAATTGTCTCTCCAATCTTCCCAAAAAATTAAAACGCTTGAAATTGCACAACTTCCCCAACATTTCATGATTTTTAATTGTCTCTCCAATCTACTCAATTAATTAAAATGCTTGGAACTCCCCCGATTCACCCCAACATTTCATGATTATTAAGATGCTGCATAGTCGATCTAATTTTTCGAGTATATTCTTTCGCGTGAACTTACAACACTAAACCTCTCGCGTGCAGGACCGTTCAGGAATTCAGTTTTACCCATTATGAAATACCCTGGCGTGTTCAGTATTTTGTAGAATTCCACATATAGTTCAGATTTCGCCTCAGGATTGAAGTATATTACTGTATTCCTGCAAAAGACTATGTCAATATTTCCAGGCATACGGTCTTTGAGAATATCGCCCGGATGATATGTTATCATGGATTTGATTGAGGTATTTGGAGTATATTTGTTGTCATCTGTCTTTGTGAAGTAGCGCAGTTTTATTGCATTTTCTGTCTCGCGGAATTGCTGCTCATCATACGATTGTTTTTTTGCATGCTCAATTGTATCGCAGTCGCGATCTGTACCGATTATTGATATCCTGAAATCTTTGATTTTCTCTTTCAGTTTCTCATGAAAGTCTATTGCTATACTTAATGGCTCTTCGCCGCTTGAGCAGCCGGCAGACCATATTTTTATGTCCCTTCTGCCAGTGTTCTGCTTATGGGTTATTATTGCGGGGATGATTTTTTCTTTGAACTCCTGCCAGAATTCTTTATCCCTGAAAAAGTGCGTGACATGGATTGTAAGTTCCTTTTTAAGAGCTGTCTGCTCATCTGTGTTTCCACCGAGAAACTTGAGATAAGCTCTGTATGTATCTATGTTATTTTTTCTGAGGCGCACTTCAAATCTCCTTTTAAGAAAACTCTCAGTATACTCCGCGCAATCAAAGTCAAGGAGTCTGCTAACTGTACGTTTCATTGTATCAAAACTCCCGGAATCTTTTACTTCAAACATCTTAATCATCTCAAATATCTATCATAATCTGATGACTTCATGCTGGTGGATGTATACATAGACAATGCCTGTTGTCAGGTCAAAGTCAATAGTACGACCATGGGTGCCGCCTGTATCTTCTGCAATCAGCCTTATGCCAAGTTCTTTAAACTTATTCCTGACACATTCTGCATTTCTTTTGCCAATATCCATTGATGACGATGAATCTATGGATGGAAACATGTGAGCTCCGCCGGCAATTTTTGCAGTAATATTCTCATGTCTAAGACCGCGATCAATCTTCTGTAGTTCCTTTAACATTGCATCTATACCAAGATTAGCATATTTCAGGGGCTTGTCTGTTTTATACGCCGCATCTTCCGAATCAGGAAGCATGATATGTGCAAGACCGCCTATGTGGTTGATTTTATCATACAGTGCAACACCTATGCATGAGCCAAGCCCAATACAGCTAAGTGTATGAGGATTATGTGAAACTGCAATTTCCCCCATGCCTACAAGTATCCTTTTGTTCTCTGCTGAATCCATATATTTCACTCTCTATTCTGTCCTAAGTTATTACTGCATTCCAATCCGTATGTGTGTTGTGTAAGCATACGTTATTACATCAAAAACCCATTTTTTTTCTTATGATTTGTATTGTCTTTTTCATTGATTCAGGATCAAATAGTATTATGAAGTGGCTTTGGAATTTCTCTCCTTCCACACTAAGGTTTGTGCCAGTGACAAGCACATTATCAGTCTGCTGCGACTGTACGGAAAGTATCTGGTTGAGCATTGCCCCGGCCATATCATGGCAGAGATATGGTACTGTAGGTATGAGTTTGAGTTCAAGAAAGTCTGCCATAGAGTTGAGGTATGCGCCAGTCAGGATATTTCCTACTTCTTTTACTGCGGATTCACCCATTTCATCAAGTTTGGTTGTTCCAGTTGAACCCATGAGCATGTCCACCAGGCGGTATGCTGTCTGTTCGCGAAAAAGTATCAGGTTGTTTCCTTTCAGACTGCCTTCAATACCAAAATATGTACCGACTGCGATTTCTTCTATACCTCCGATGAGGTCAGGTACTGATTCAATTTTTATGTATTTTACATCAGGTACTTCTATGCCGATTTTCTTATTGACCATGTTTGATAGTGCTGTTGCTGCATTGCCGGCACCTATGTTTGCAACCTCTTTCAGTGCATCCAGTTCCATATTTGTAATTTTACTTATATCTAATTTACTCATCCGATCATCCCCCGAATTTTCGTGTTGATAGTAGTTATTATATTGCTATACTCTTTGGGTTTAACATATAAAAACATGTGACCATCCATGGGTGTGGACTCAACACTAAAGCGCGTGTCCACAATAAGCAGTTTGTCTTCGTATGATGTTGGTTCTGAAAACACATCAGAAAGTACATTGGATTCAGTGTCTTCGTATCTCTTGTCAAGATTTATTTTACATGTTATGCTAAGGTAATCTTCAAGTGATTTAGAATATGCAGTTGTGAGATTATTGAGAGATGGTGTTGATGCGCTTCTCAATGGAATTAGCACATTTTGAGGTGTTTCTTTTGGTAATATCAACAAAAAACCGCCCGACGGAGCAGGATCGGTATGATACTTTATAGCATATACTTTCTTTGTCAGGTATTTGCAGATATTTTGGACCTGTTGTGTTTCGAATTCATATACGCGGGTAACATCTATTTCAGTTTTTGCTTTTGTGATTTGTGAAAGGTACATTACTATGTGACCTGCACCGATATTACCGATTTCTTTAATGATACCTTCCTGCATTTCATCCAGATTATTCATTTTTAACTCCTCTCTCATTATGTAGCGGAATTATGCTATTTCTACCAGTGTGTTTATGTCAAGTATGAGTGCAACTTTGCCGCTTCCAAGTATTGCGCCGCCAGCGAATCCTTTCACATTTTTTAGCATATCGCCAAGTGTCTTGATGACAATCTGCTGTTCGCCGAGTACATCATCTATTACAAAACCGACAAATTCTTCATCTTTTTCTACCACCATCACAAGCAGGTTATCCTTCTCTGTCTCTTCGCCGGAATTTAGATTAAATGTTTGTTCTATGCGAATAATTGGCAGCTCATGGCTGCGGTATATTATGACTTCACGACCTTTGATTTTTTTAATGTCCGCAGATTTTATCTTGATAGTTTCAGACACAATGTTTACAGGCACTGCGTATGTTTCATTGGATATTTTTATGAGCAGGACCTGCTGTATTGCAAGAGTCAGTGGCAGGCTTAGAGTTATCGTTGTGCCACTCCCAGGTTCAGATTCCATTTTTAGCTGACCGCCAAGTGAATCAATTACCGATTTTACTACATCCATTCCAACGCCGCGACCTGAAATCTCAGTGATTGCCTTATTGGTGCTGAAACCCGGTAAAAATATGAGATTATATGCTTCTGTATCCGTAAGTTTCGATGCCTGCGCCTCTGATATCAGTCCTTTTCTAATTGCAGCTTGTTTTAGTTCATCTTTATCAAGACCTTTACCGTCATCTATTACCTGTATAGATACTGTGTTTTTTTCTCTTTTCGCAATTAGTTTTATTATCCCAGTATCCTGCTTTCCATTCTGCGTACGCTCATCAGGAGTCTCTATGCCATGATCTATTGAGTTTCTTAATAAGTGTACCAAAGGGTCGCCCATGCGGTCAAGCACAGTCCTGTCAAGTTCAATTTCTTTTCCTTCAACTGCCAGTTCAATTTTCTTGTTCTGCTCATGCGCAAGATCGCGGACAAGACGTGGAAACCTCCCGAATACATGATCTACAGGCACCATTCTTGCATCCATGATTTCATTTTGTATCTCAAATGACAGCCGGTCTATTGACTGGGCAATTTCATTTAACTCAGTTAGACCGTGCCTTCTTTTGATGTCCTGTAACTGCATTTTGCTTATGAGAAGTTCGCCGACAAGGTTCATGAGCTTATCGAGTTTGTCCATACTGACACGGACACTCTGGACAGATTCAACTACCTTTGTAGAGGATTGCGATTTTCCCCCCGTATGTACTGTAGCAACAGATACCTCTGTGACCGATACAGGTGTCTCATGTTCTTTGTATTTTGAAAGTTTATCTTCTGTCCGGGGGAGTTCATTTATTTCAACTGTATCTATCTCTGCCACACGCGTAATTGCCTGCTCAATCATGTTCTTTTTCTTTGAGGTTGCAAGGATTATTGTGAAGTCAAGTCCAAAATCGCCTTTCTCAAGCAGATCTGACGCGGGAGTGATTGATATTATTTTTTCTGTTTTGATATTGTCAAGAACAAGATGTGCGCGCACTGCCTTGAACTGGCAGTCATCTGAAATCTTTACAGAGATAGCATAAGGTTTTGTTTTTTTGTTTAGTTTTTCTATTGCTGATATGTCTTTGTCTGTGAGTGTGATGCCCTGCTTTTTTGTATTCTCCTGTTGTTTTTTTTCAACAGGCTGTGATGATGCCTGACCCATGATTGATTCAAGTTTTTGGATGACTTGTGTTGTGTCTATGTCTGTAGAGTCACCTCCAAGAGAGTCAATCATATTTTCGATTATATCCAGACACTCAAAAAGTACATCTACGATATCTGATGTCATTTTAAGTTCGTGTTTTCTTATTTTGTCAAGAACATCTTCAAGTTTGTGGGTCAGATCACGGATATCATCAAAACCCATTGTTGCAGCATTGCCTTTTATAGTATGCGCTGCACGAAATATGATTGTGATTGGCTCTTCTGCATTCGGTTTTTTTTCAAGTTCAAGCAGTGCATTGTTAAGATTTTGAAGATGCTCTTTTGCTTCACTTACGAATATTTCTTTGTATTCTGAATTGTCCATTTTTAATCACTTGGTTTGTCTTATATGCATTCTACTATTTTCTGCGCTATCCTGCCCAAAGGCACAACATAATCTGCAACTCCTGCATCCACTGCGGATTTAGGCATGCCGTATATGAGTGATGTTTCTTTGTCCTGTACTATAGTTTGACCGCCTGCGGATTTTATTGCTTTAAGACCTTCTGTGCCATCGTTTCCCATACCTGTAAGTATAACACTGACAGATGTCTTTCCATGAAGGGATGCAACAGATTTTATCATGATATTGGCGCATGGTCTTACGCCAAGTTCACGGGGTCTTTGGTTGAGGCGTACCATTTCGATTTGTTCTGTACCGATTTTTACATTTTTGAGTTCCATGTGATAGTCTCCCGGGGCAATGAGTACAAGCCCTTCCTGTATCATGTCGCCGTCCTTTGCTTCCCTGACCTCAATTGCTGAAATCCTGTTAAGTCGCTCAGCAAGTGATTTTGTGAAATCAGGAGGCATATGCTGGACTACGAGTACCGGCGCCGGAAGATCGCCAGGTAGTTTTGTTATGACTTCCTCAAGTGCAGATGGACCGCCAGTAGATGAGCCGATTGTGACTATCTTACGCAATGCGAATTTTGATCGGGGTTTCAGGATAAGTGGTTTTGATGATGTCTGCTTTTTTGAGTTCTTCTTCATTTTTTTAACATCAACCTGCGCTGCTGCTTTAACTTTCGTGATTATCTCGTCTTTTGAGTCTTTCAGATTTAGTGAGATTGACCCACCGGGTTTTGCAATAAAATCTATTGCACCATACTCAAACGATTTCAAAGTGTCTTCAGCACCGGTCTGTGTGTGCGCGCTGACCATGAGAACCGGGGTAGGGCACTCTTTCATGATGATTTTTAGGGCCGCAAGACCATCCATTTCCGGCATGTCTATGTCCATGGTTATGACATCTGGTTTTAAGGTATTTGTTTTTTCTACTGCTTCTCTGCCGTTTCTTGCAGTTGCTATGACCTCTATACCTGATGCAGATGTAAGTATTTCAGATATTACTTTTCTCATGAATGCTGAATCATCCACCACAAGCACTTTGATATTCATTTCTTCACCTCTTTGCATACACAAACTGAGTGCTTATGTCTCTGCGCGGGATAACTCGTCAAGAATTTTCGCTTCCTGGAATGGCTTTGTGATGAATCCGCGTGCGCCTGCATTTATCGCTTCCATTACAACCGCCTGCTGACCAGATGAACTGCACATGATGATTTTTGCATTTGGATCATTTGCTTTGATATTCTTTACACTTTCTATACCATTCATTTCAGGCATGACAACATCCATGAAGACAACATCCGGCTTAAGTTTAGAATACAGGTCCACAGCTATTTTACCGTTTTCTGCCTCACCTACAATAGAGTATCCGTTTTTCACCAGGACATTTTTAATTATGGTTCTCATGAATGCAGAATCATCCACGAGCATTACATTTTTTATCATTCTATCACCACGTATAATTTTCAATTGGTTAAGTAAATTTGAGTTTATAATCACGACTCACATCATATTTTGCCAAGTGCATCTTCAATATCCTTTTCATGAAATGGTTTCATGATATATTCAATTGCACCTAATCCTTTGGCTTTCTCAACAGTCTTGTTGTCAAGAACAGACGAGCACATAATAACTTTTGCGAACTTATCGATTTTCCTGATTTCTTCTAATGCTTCAATGCCATCCATTTCAGGCATGATTATATCAAGAAATATGACATCCGGTTTTAATGATTTATATTTTTCTATTGCTTCTTTTCCATTAGCAACTTCGCCGACAGGTTCATGACCTGCTTTTTTTATGAAGTTTCTCAATACGGTTCTCATCAGGGACGAATCATCTACTATCAGGACTTTTACCATAATACCACCTTTTGTTTTGATAATGAATATTTGGGTACACTCCAGTATATATATCTCTTCTTTTTGGATGCACATAAAATCACTGTAAAAAATGCATCTTTCTGATGGTTCCAAATCTGAATTTTAAGTGCAGTCAAAGACATAACTCTTATGTACTTCCGTCTTTGCAATATCCTTAAAATCATCTCAAAAAGCTTGAAAATATTCCAATTGAACCCCAATTTTCATGATTTTTTTAGTACTGCATCCATATGCTGTGTTGTCAACATATACTTTATGTCATGCGGTAATATATAATATTTTGTATATTCGAATGATTGTATTGTTAAGGTTTATACTGTGGATTCATACAAACAGACAAGAATACAATTACTTCTATGTCATTTAAATTAAATCAGTAGAAAAGAGATTTATTTGATATTACTCAATCATAACACAGCATATTTCTTAACAGTGATACAAAGTTGAGTTGTTTTATCTTAGAATTCGCGGTTGTACAGGAAAAATGAGTTATTGTTTTCGCAGGTAGTTTATGAATCCTTAAGTATCCTGTGAATTGAGCGTGTTCTTTTTCAGATTCATTTTGGTTTTTGGATAATGAGATGATTGCGGCTTCTTTTTGAGTATATATTATGATAATTGTTTTAAGATGCTTTTGCGCTGCCTCAATAATTGCTTTAATTTTTTCAGTTTTTTTTTCAGGAGTGAATTTGATATATGTGAACATTGTTTCTGTGCAGCCAAGTTTATTTACATCTGGGATGTTGATACTGCTGATTGCATCTGTTTTTAATAGTTTATTGCGGACCTGGGTTATTCTTGAGCGGTGCGCGTTAATGAATTCTGATACCTGATTGTCAGTCATCGTAGGGTATTTTGTGAGTGCATATAATATTACTTTTTCTGTTGGTGTGACTTTTAATGGTGCATGTCGCCTTTGCACAGGATTCTCTTTTTCATTAGTACGCTTGATTTTTTCAATGAATGGAATGTTTTTGGTAAGTGGATTGTTTTTTTCAAAGAGTGAAGTATAGTTGAAAAATACCGGGATAGTACATGAATGTAGCGGATAGTTGTATTGTGTTGTTTCATATATGTATTTTGCGTCAATCAGAGTGTTTATCTGTTCGATATTGTATAGTTCAGTGTAGCTTTCTGTTAAAAATACTGCAAATATCATATTTTCTGATGCAATGCCATATATCATCTGGGGTGTTTCAAAAAGCGAGTTGATGTCTTTTGTTTTTGCATCTGTGATTTCAAGAAGGTTTAGCCTGAAACAAATTATCGTTAGTATCTCGCTTTTTTCAAGGCATAATCTCGGGATCTTTATACGAGAATAAAGGTTTGCAGATTGCATTTTATTTCTGATGGATGTAATTGTTGTCCGGTTGACATTGATTTTTGTTGATAGTGCTGTATCGTTCATGTGAGGGTATTTTATGATACCTTCAAATACTTTTTGTTCTTTTTCTGTGAATTGGACCGGTTCCGCAGTGGTCATGGTTGGTATTTGTAGAGTATACTTAAATATTTTGTCTCATCGCAGTGATGTATCTTCTCAAGTGTGTCCAATACTCCTATAAGCGTGGATCCGATTAGAATCCAGTCAAAGTCAGGTATTATCATATGGCTTTGATGCATGCTTAAAATTGCATAGTAATTTCGAAGATGCAATATTTGAAAGCTTTGAACGCCAGTGGGATGATACTCAATTTTTTGTAGTTGTATGTCATCCCTGATCTGTTCATCACTTGATTTGGGTGGTGGCTCAAATAATGATGTGTAATTAAAAAAAACAGGTATTTTGCTTAATTTTATGGGAAAATAAGCACTGCATATCTTCTCTGATATATCCGACTGCGCGCTTAGCTTGTTCAATGCATTTATTTTGTAAAGTTCTGTATAATTTTTTGACAGGAATATACCTGTAATTTTGTCTTCTGACAAAATCCCGAATATCATCTCAGGTGATTCAAACAACTCATTTATCTCTTTTTTTTCTTTATATGAAATGCCCAATGGATTTAGTCTGAAGTTTCTGACATTGAATATCTCGCATTCAGCAAGGCATAATTTAGGGATTCTTATCTTGGAATAAAAATTCCTCTTATATAATTTGTTTCTGATAGCAGTAATTGTTGTCCTGTTAATGCCGATCTTTTTAGACAACTCTGTATCATTCTGGTGCGGATATTTTATAATCTTTCGAAACACCCGTTTTTCCTTTTCAGTAAATCGTAACCAATTGTCTGGTTTCATCATCATTATATAGTGAAGGCACTAATTAATTGAGTAGAGTGCCTTCCCATATACATCAATGCAACATGGTTTTGGGTGGTTTTTGCTCATTTATTTCATGCCTTGAGTATACTTGTAATACTAGGCTTATCTAGTTTTGTCGCACCTTAGTGACATGCTATTAGATCATAATATATCACAATATCAAAAAAAAACAAGAGAAGTTACAAGATGTGAAATACAAATATTGTGAATTGTCTATTTGTTTAAAATCATAAGACTTTGGTTTTGTTGTTGCAGTATTAATCCTCTTAAGAACTAGGATTTGGAGTACCTTACTAATACGATCTCTGCCGCTCATTAAGGATATCTATTACCTGTTTTGGAATATGAGCCTGTTTATATACGCTTCCATCATCTAAAGAATTATAAACAATAATGCGCTTTGTAACCAGTTCAGAAAACCCCGGGATTTTTGTATAATACTTCTTTTTCATTGATGAAGTGTATTCTTCAACAGACCCGTACACTTCCATAATGACAACATTGTATGTATCCAGACCTGTAATATCAGATACCTGATACACATTAGGGTCATTAGCGAGTCTCTTTTTAAATTCATTGAGCACTTTGGTCCGTGTCATATCAACCTGCAGCAGGCTTATGGAAGAAAGCAGGAAACCAAGCTTTGACACATCAAGAAAAGGATGATACTCCCGGATCACTCCATTTTCATTTAGAAACTCAAGGCTATTATATATTGTCCGCCTCGTCAGACCGGTCTTTTTTGAAATATATTCAATGTTTGGTTTCAGACCGTTTTTATCAAACAGTGCACTTAACACTTTTAACCTTATACTGTCATCTGATTTTATCTGGCATTTCTTATTAGTGCCATTATTTTTAGGTATATTCAAAGACTCCATATTCTCACCATCTCACTTTTTTCTGATGCGAAATACATTATTCATCGCCCTGATTTCTCCGGTTTAATATCAACTGTTTTTTTGATAGAGTATGCATTTTGCTCATTTTTCTCCGTTTAGGACAATGAAATGGGTACTATTTCAACCATAAAGTATATATGCTGTAAAAAATAGTTACAAAGTGATATTAATATAACAATCATGTGCACTGAAAAGTGACAATGGGATGTATGATTTGCGAGGCGGTTTAAAATGAAATTAAATGATGTAAAAGTAAAGACAAAAATTATTGCAGGATTTACAATTGTTGTTCTAATCGCAGCAATTATCGGTTATGTCGGCTACAGCAGCATGCATACTGTCGTTGACAGGGTTGACAAGGCAGATGATGCAAACCGGCTTGTGAAAGAGGTGCTGGGAGCAAGGCAGCAGGAAAAGAATTTCATGCTTAGAGGATATAATCTGCATGGGAGTGATACAGAACATGCCATCCAGAAGTTAAATACGATTGTTGAAGGGGTGCATTCACAAATCACAGAGACAAAGGCGAAGTTCAATAGTGTTGACAATATTGCCATGATGGACGAACTTGCCGGAGAACTTGAAAAATATGAAGCAGGGGTTGCAGAGTATGAAAAAATGCACCAGGAAATGGAAGCGCAAAATAACCTGATGGTTGAAGCTGCACATAACGCAGAAAGTGAGTGCAATGCCCTGAGAGCAGACCAGAAAGCAGAGATGGAAAATGAGTTTGCAGCAAAGGTAGAACATGATAATCTTCATGAAAGAGTGGGTAAAGCAGATGATGCCAACAGAATCATCAAATATATCTCTGATCTAAGAATAGCAGAAAAGAACTACATGTTGAGGAACGATGACCAGTACGCTGATGAGATTGATGAGATTGTTGAAGATACGCTTGCACAAGTTGCTTCTACAAGAACAAAAATGAAACAGCAGCAGAACCTTGACCAGATGGATGCTATTAAAGATGCTATAGAAGATTATAAAGAGGCATTTGATGAATATGTTTTTCTTTACAAGGATCAGCTAATGGATGAGGAAGCGATGGTTACAGCTGCAAGGGAATTTGAAAACGTGGCAAACGAGCTTCGCGCTGACCAGAAGCAAGAGATGCTTGATGCTCAGGCATCGGCAAATATGATGATACTTGCATTTACGCTCGGGGCTGCGATTTTGAGTGTAATAATTGCATTGTTTGTTGCAGGACTAATTACAAAACCGCTTAGCAGGATGGTAAAAGAAACCACTGATCTGGCAGATACAGTAGAACTTGACAAGAGAATGACTGTTTCAGGAAAAGATGAAGTTGGTCAAACAGCTGTAGCTGTTAATAACATGCTTGAGAATATTGCAACACCAATGAAAGCGATTGTCGGCATTTCTGCAAAAGTGGCAGACGGCGATTTAAGGGAAGACGTAAATGTCGAAGCAAGAGGGGACCTTAAAGTGGCAGCAGATGCAATCCAGAAGATGATTGACGGGTTAAGAATAACAGTAAGCCAGATTGCAAAAAACGCAAATGTTGCAGCATCCTCTGCTGAGGAATTGTCTGCATCAGCACAAGAGGTGAACGCGTCAACTGAGCAGGTAAGTGCCACAATACAGGAAGTTGCGAAAGGAGGTCAGGACCTTTCAAGACTGAGTGGGGAGACTAAGAAAGCGATTGAAGAAGTCGGCATGGCTACAAAGCTTGTGGCAGACAACTCGCAGAAGACTGCGGAAAACGCATCAACTGCACAAAAATCATCAGACAAGGGTCTTGACGCGGGCAGGAGAGCAGGAGATGCGATGAAGCAGATATCAGATACGGCAGACAAGACTGCAACTAATGTGGGAGTCCTTGATTCAAAGAGCCAGGAGATAGGAAAGATTATAGATGTAATCAATAACATCTCAGAGCAGACCAATCTCCTTGCGCTGAATGCAGCAATTGAGGCAGCAAGAGCAGGCGAGGCAGGAAGAGGTTTCGCTGTTGTTGCAGATGAAGTAAGAAAACTTGCAGAAGAGTCGCAAAAAGCAACCACACAGATTGCTGATTTGATAACAGCAGTGCAGGATGAGACCAAAAATTCTGTCACGCAGATGGATGAGACTAAGAAAGCGGTGGATAGCGGCTCATCTGTAATCACAGAAGCAGTAACATCTCTTGAAGAAATCGGGCAGATAGTGAAAGAGATTGCCGGACAGGCACAGGAGTTGAGTGCTGCGGCACAGCAGTCAGAGGCAGGTGTTGAAAAAGTTTCAGGTTCAGCTACTGAAGTAAGCTCAATTGCTGAGGAGAGCGCTGCATCATCTGAAGAAGTCTCAGCATCTATGGAAGAGACAACTGCCTCAATGACACAGGTAAGCGGTGCTGCACAGGAACTTGCCAAAGGTGCTGAAGAACTGAAGCAGATTGTATCCACTTTCAGGCTGGATGACTCGTCCTCCGTAACAGATACAGGTGATATGACTAAAGTAGTTTCTCAAAAGAACCAAAAAAATATGCATGAAGAGAAACTGGAGAAAGAATATAAAAAACATATCCAGACAACCCAAAAGAGTAAACCGGCTCCTTCCACCGGGAATGGGTCTGAACCTGCTAAACCAAAAGATGAAAAAACAGATAAAAAAGAATAGTGAATCTTTTGGATTTCCCTGCTTGAGCAGCACCCGGCAAAATCTGGTATGGGTCCGGTAACCTCAAAGACACTGTCATGACGCGTCAATACAGTCAA
The DNA here is from genome assembly GCA_030634545.1 of Candidatus Nanohalarchaeota archaeon. Lineage (GTDB taxonomy): Archaea > EX4484-52 > EX4484-52 > EX4484-52 > B79-G9 > B79-G9. Next base: position 30,085 of record DAOWAN010000007.1, on the reverse strand, counting down.
CTGCGTGTGTATTGTAAAACACAAATTTAACTGGAATTCGCGCGTTAACGTTTAACAAATAAAGGTAACAAATATGGATGACCAAATAAAACAGAACACAGAAAAGCAGTTATGTGAGCGTCAGCTGGTTGTATTCAAAATAGAGAAAGAAGAATTCGGCATAGAGATCAATGATGTGCGCGAAATAATCCGGATGGAGGACGTCACAGCAATGCCTGGAACCGAAGATTATATCCGTGGCATAATCAACCTGCGCGGAAAAATTGTGGTCGTGATTGATCTTGCAAAGAAACTGGGAATTGCAGCCCGGGAAACAGACAAGAACACCCGCGTACTCATAGTGGATATAGAGAACAATATCCTGGGTATGGTAGTAGACAGCTGCAGCGAGGTATTGAGAATAACAGGTAATAAAATCGAGCCTGCACCTGAAATAATAACCCAAAAGTTCAAAAGCGCATATATTGACGGTGTAGGGATTATTGGCGAGCGCCTCCTGATACTGCTTGACATCTCAAAAGTTTTAGATGAAAAAGACCTCGGGCACATAAAGAGCGTGGAAAAGAAAAGCGCCAGCATCCTATGTGATGGAGATAAAGAGGCGCCAAAAATACAAAAGAATCAGGCGCCTTCGCAAAAAAGCAAGATAAAGAAAAAAAAGCCGGCAATTGTAGAGAAGAAAGAGGCAAAGAAAAAAAGAAAACAAAAAAGTACCGGCAAAAGAATTATCCACAATAAGTAAAACAAGAGTTCATGTTTTTGAACCCATAAACACACATCGTAGCATTAGCATAGCAGCATGTAAAAAAACAGGAATTTTAAAAAGATGGTAATAGCAAGACAGGTGAAGATAATGTCAGAAAAACAAAATGATGCACAGATGGACACAGAAAAGCAGTTTTTTGAGCGCCAGCTGGTTGTATTCATGATTGGCGCAGAAGAATTCGGCGTAGACATAAATGATGTGCGCGAAATAATCAAGATGGAAGATGTTACAGTAATACCTGGAACAGATGACTATATTCTTGGTGTGATCAATTTGCGTGGGAAGATTATAGTAGTGATTGACCTTGCAAAGAAGGTTGGTCTTGAAGTAAAAGAAAAAGACAAGAACACACGCGTACTCGTAACTGAAATAGAAGGCAATACTATAGGTATGGTAGTTGACAACTGTAACGAAGTATTGAGAATCACAGGCGATAAAATCGAGCCTGCGCCCTCGACAATCACACAGAAAATAAACGCAGATTACATACAGGGTGTCGGCGTACTTGACAAACGCCTATTGATACTTGTTGACCTTGGAAAAGTAATAGAATCAAAAGACATAGAGCATATAACTCATGTCACAGAACAGCAGTCCGGGAATGCTGAAACAGGAGATGCAGGCAAGACCAAAGACACCGCAAAATATGCTGGTGCCAAAAAGAAAGTACTCATAGTTGATGATTCAACCATGATGCGAGGCACAATCAAAAGCTATATTGATACCAGTAAATATGATATTCTCGAGGCTGCTGATGGTGAGCAGGCAGTTGCAAAAGTAAAAAGTGAAGAACCGGCAATTGTTCTTTTGGACATAAAGATGCCGAATCTTGATGGGATAGGTGCGCTGAAAAAGATAAAGGAAATAAAACCGAAAACTATTGTTATCATGGAAACCTCCGTTTATGAAGAGGAAACAAAGAAACAGTGCATTGATTTAGGCGCAGCAGATTACCTCAAAAAACCAATAAGCAAAAAGCAGCTTGAAGATGCACTGAAAACAGCCTGAAGATTCATTTTATTCCCAAGTGGGTTCGATACCACTTAAGCTTGCTGCGGATATAAATCCCTTTGGAAGACTAAAAATCACCTGCTGGAGGGGACTTCAATGAATTTATATCAACCAACATTAATAAACTTTGAGCATGTTACGCTGTTACATGATTATGCTACACAAAATAACATCAAACTCGTTATCAGTAAAAACGGCGTTATGCATACAGAACGTAAACAGTGTCCGCATTGTGACGGTATTTGCAGTTATAATGGCTCAAATAAGACAGGTCATATCATTTCGAGATCAGAAGGGTCAGAGGAATTTTTCCGTGAAAATGAGCTTTTTGTGATGCATTAAAATATGCATTTTATAAGCCAAAACATACACATCAAATCATATCTGCACAGGAAACAGGGAATGGTGAATTCCTATGTCATCACGGAAAAAATATCCATACCCCTTAACCATAAAATTATATATACTTGCTTAAATAAATAATTTCCTGTATTAGAACTCTTACATGAGCACAATTTCAGTGGCAGATAGTTTACTCTGGCAAAAAACGTCTTTTCAGACATTGCATGTCACACAATGATATCAAAGGTGATTTATATGGAAAAAATAGAAGTATGGATGTCAAAAAAAGTTATGACTGCCACAAAAAATCAGTATGTGAATTCAGCTGCCAAACTCATGGCAAAGAACGACATCAGCAGCTTAGTTGTGGTTGAAAGCAAAAAGCCCCTAGGCATAATTACCGAAAGGGACATAATCAAAAAAATAGTCGCACAAGACCGTGACCCTGCAAAAGTAAAAGTAAAAGACATCGCAACCATGAAAGTAGTCACAATCAATTCAGATGAAAGCACAGCGCAGGCAAGCAATCTTATGGCCCTCGGAAAAATCAAGCAGCTGCCGGTTCTCAAAGGCGGCAAACTAGTCGGTATAATCACCTCAACAGATATCATGCGCGCCATAAGAGTCATGAAAGAAGATCTCCTGAAAATCTGCTGATTCTGCTCCATTCACAGTGAATCATTTAGTATTTTATACAGGTAATGCCAAATGCAGGTCCAGAGAGCCAGAACAAACATAAAATCAATAGATGATGCCTTAGAGGGCGGACTGCCGCGCAGCTCAACAATACTGCTATGCGGACCTACAAACATACAAAAAGGTCTGATTGGAGCGCAGATATTATTCGAGCGCCTCAAGGCAGGCGACACAGGTCTATTCATCTCCACAGAAAACACACCACAATCCCTGAAAAGCAATTGGAATGACTTTGGCTGGGACTTCAATACCTTTGAAACATCAGGTTACATGAAATACGTGGATGCGTACACGAAAAGCATAGGCAGTGCTGCTATAGACAGTGACATAATAGAATATGCTGAAAATCCGCAGTCATTGAATGAGATCAGCATCGCTGTAACAGAACTCAATGAAGCACTATGGAATGTAAATCCTGACGTGATCAATGTATTTGACTCCGGCTCCACATCCCTGATGCAAAGAGACAGTGTGACATTAGTCAATTATCTTTTAGCGCTCATGAATAAGATAAAAGAAACCAGTGCAATCTTTATCATTACAATGGAAGAAAATATGCAGGATGATAAAATACTCACGCGAGTGCGCCATTCTGTTGATGTTATCCTGGACTTCAAAGAAGAAGACAAAAAGACAATGATCAAAATCAGTGGAAAAGATACTCCGACAACAGACTGGATGCCCTGCCAATTCGCTTCGAAAAAAGGCCATCTGTAACCCGTCATCATATGACGTGCTGTTCCGGGAAAACTGTGATGCCTCTTTTTCTTATCTGAAACGGATATATGCCCTTCCCGTGATTCGTTCCCCTCATCTTAAGGATACTTAAGCATTTCTCATAATGGTCAGTTGCTTTAATCATATCAAGAAATATTGTGCCGTCAATCACGAACTGCTCCATACCAAAATCAAGCCTCTCAACAGGCACTTTTCTCTCGTGCGTAAAAAGAGTAGTCAATCCAAGCTCCCGAAACATCTTCACAAGCATCTGTGTACCGCGCCGATAGCCCCCAAAACCTTCACTGAATTCAAGAATTGTCGTCAGTGAATCAAAAACAATCCTTTTTGCCTTAAATGATTTTATCATGTTTATAAAATTCTCATTTTTTATATACTGGACAAAATCCTCTCCTTCTTCAGTCTTTATCTCTGGGGTGTGTACATTGACCAGCCCTCTTTCCTGGAGGTCCTCAAAATCCCATCCAAATCTGCCGAACCACTTGTTCAGTATCTCCGGTGAATCTTCAACAGATACAAATATTCCTGCCTCGCCGTAGTCAAGAGCACCATTAACAATATACTGGAGTCCGAAAAGCGTTTTACCGGTTCCGGGTGTACCGGACACAAGAACAGAAGAACCCCTCGCAAAACCTCCTTCAAGAACTTTATCAAGCCCCGGAATACCCGATGGAACTCTCTCAGTATCAATTCCATATGCCATATTCATCCCCTCTGCATTACCATAAACTCATCATCATAATTTTATTCGATTCATATCATCATTTTACATTCTACTATTAATATTTTTAATCTTATCAAGAGCATTATTAAGATCCTTCTTATTCTTCTCATACATATCCTCATCAATCAGTTTATCAGAATAAAGTTTATCCAGCATAGCTATTGAACTTACAATTCTTCCCTCCCTGTACTTTAGTTTTCCAGCAATATCTTCCTTCAGTTCCGGTGAGCACCTCTCACAAGTCAGCAATGACTCAACACTGACCTGCTCAAGTTTATCCTCAACACCCTTTTTACTTTTTTCAAAAATATCTGTATCCAGGATATTCTTTTTATACAGCCTGTCAAGATCATCTATCTCATCCTTAAGCCTTTCCTTCTCCTCGCAGATTGCATGTATTACATCTTTCCCAAGCACCCTGCATGAATCTGCATCTACATTAGCGCATTCTTTGTCTGGATATGCATCCTCATCCTTCTTCTCTTCTTCCACCCCGTCAGAAACCGTTTCACTGATTCTGATCTCGCGCTCCATATCCTGCTGCATCTCCTCACTGCCATCATCCAAAATAGTATTTTCCTCACTCTCTTTGACCGTACCAGTATCTCCATTCGCAGGAATACCATCAGAATTAGTTTTCACGCGTCTGAACCAGCTCAAAGACAAGGATATGATTATCACAGACAAAAGCATGATAATAAAATAAGGCAAATGCTCTCCATACTCTCCCCATGCATTCAATTGCTCAGGTGCAGGCGCAACAATTTCCTTTGCATTACCCATAGTAAGTTTGTTCCCGGACACCCCAAGTGTCTTCAGAAGAATATTGGATTCAGTTTTATCATACTCCAGTTTTGATTCTATTGTATAATTTCCTTCACTGAACAATGACCTGCTATAGTGGACAGTTATCCTGCTAGTCCGGTTAGGCAGAAGAATATACTGACCCAGTGCTTTGTTTATGACAACATCGTTCTGGCTGTAGACAGTGATGACAGGAGTAGCCTTGACATAACTGTTATGCATATTATCTGCATCAATAATCAGCGCAATATTCCCTGAAACATGCTCTGCTTTCATATCCACAAGCATCACATTTGCCTCAGCATCAGCGCCAGGCAGTACCGCAAGACAGGCTATGAAAAACACAGCCATAAGAACACTGACTCTAATGGTGATGATGTTTGTTTTCCATATATCACGCAGTTTATACATATTAATAATCTGTTGGATTTACGCAAATATAAATTTAATCTGCCATATTCATAAATATGTCCGAAAATGCAGGGATGGATATGAAAACATATCGCATTGCGATAATTGTTCCTGTTTTTATCGGTTTTTTCATGCTGTATACTGTATCTGATGTTGTAGCACTTAACCTTAGAGTGGGTTCAGACGTTGACAGAAAGACCATCGTATTATCACCCGGTGAGACAAGAGCATTCATGTTCTCGTTTCTTAATGCAGGGGATGTCCCGGTGACAGTAAAGATTGATGCAGACAGTATATCTCCTCTGGATGTGAATATTGTACCCGGTATTATCGAGATGCCTGCTGCAAAAACAGGGATACCTCGCATTCTGCCGGATGAGTGGTATCTGCTGGATGACGGGATAACACATGTCCCCGTCTATAAATCACTGGTTTATGTGCAGGCGCCCTATACCCTCTATTCCTCAGAGATCCATGATTATGTGCTGAATGTACACGTTAGTGCAGGTGTAGATGATAAAGAATACCGCAGCAGCATAAGGGAAACCATAATGCAGGTACACGAATACCAGCTGAAGATCCACCTGTCTGACAGCTTTATAAGTCATATTAAATCCCTTGATGAATCCATTAATCTGGATTTTCGAAAAAGCATAAATCCTATGACCTATGCAGGAAAATCAAAGGCGCATGACAAAGAGGATGATGACACAGTAATCTATGTGAACAGTACGCAGATGGACACAGTAAAACCACAGATGATAGACATTAACCGTATCTCAGATCATGCTGGCGCAGTCAATACCGATGACAACAGCGCGGAAGATAGCACCGCCACAATAATCATCATGCTCCTGTGCCTGACAGCATTGCTAATCTCAATCAGGATATAGTGCAAAAGAACAATACAAAAAGATTATGAATTAATTAAATGGTGTATATATGCGCAGAAAAAATTTATGTGGCAGGAATCGTGGAAACATGAGTAATAATACAATCCATGATGTAAAGCTGCTCCTACTTACACTACTCTCTTTGCTCATCTTCTTCACAGCCATGCCGCAGGATGTCTCTGCAACCGCAGGCTGGTGGAATTCATCATGGAACCAAAGGATAAATATTACAATCGATTACACAAAAGTAAACAGTACCCAGACAAACTTCCCTGTGCTGATTAATATCTCTGACTCCAACCTGACAAAAGCACAGACCAACGGCAACGATATAGTTTTCATAAACTCAACTGACAACATCAAACTAGACCACGAGATAGAACACTTCAACAGCACAACAGGCTGGCTAGTAGCCTGGGTAAGGATACCGACACTATCAAACACAACAAACACGACCCTTGGGATGTATTACAATTACAGTGCCGCAAGCAACCAGCAAAACCCCCAAGCTGTCTGGGATGATGATTATGTAATGGTCCAGCATCTACAAGAGACAGATATAGATAGTGGATCTGGGGATATTAAAGATAGTACTTCTAATAATAATGATGGAACAACTTCTGGAATGGATACTACTGACCAAGTGGCAGGGCAGGTTGACGGAAGTTTTGATTTTGATGGAGGTAATGAGTATATTGCTGCTACTGGCTATGATATAACTAATTTTACCCTATGTGCGTGGGTAAAACCTAGCACGATTACAAACTATAAAGGTATTGTTGATTTTTCGACAAGTGTAGGATTTAGACGGGGTATTGGATTTGACACGGCTGGGTCTCCTTGCGTTGTATATGGGTCTCAGAAATATAAAACATCCACATCAGGCGATATTGATGATAATGCATGGCACTATGTAGTTGGAATTTATAATGGCACAGAAGCACAATTATATGTCGATGGGACATCGGTTTCTCTCGGTTCTGAATTGGGGGTGGGAAATCCAACAGAAAATGGAGTATTGCGAATTGCAGATTTCACAATTTATGGATATTATCTAAATGGAACAATAGACGAAATCCGCATCTCAAACACAACCCGCTCAGCCGGCTGGATAAAAACATCCTACAACAACCAATACAGTCCATCAACATTCTACACCCACACAGACGAAGAGACATATACAGAAGACTCCACCCCCTACCTTGAAGTAAACCTCATAACCCCCTTTGACAACACAATAGTCAGCCAGAACAAGACCTTCGTAGTAAATGCCACCATCTACTGCCGTGCCGCAGACTGCGGTAATGTGAATGGCACAGTAAGATACAACAAAACATCCCAAACCCCCGATGAACCAGTATCAGATATTACCGGAGATACACCATTTTACATAATCTCCAACATCAACACAATAAACTGCACATCAAACCCACTCACAGAAGACGAGTACTGCAACCTTTCATGGACACTGAACGCCACAGGCGCCCTGTCAGAGCGTTATGAACTGGATGTTTTTCTAGAATCCAACGCAACCTCATCAAACAATACCGATGATTCAACACTGAAAATAGACCTTGCACTCATCATCGGTCTTGAATTCACAGAAATTAACTTTGGAATACTTGATCCAGGTTCAGTGAACCAGCCTGCTGACAATAATGCAAACGGCTACAATGTCAGTGTTGATATAAATTCAGATGATGTTGAGAACCTGTGGGTGCGTGGAACAAATCTGACAAACGACAATTCTGACACCCTCGACTGCACCATACATGATCAGTACAACCAGTATGAAGGCAACACCACAAACCATCCGTGCATGATTGATGTTGGGAATATTATGTGGAGCCTCGAAAGCAATCCTGCACCTGCCAATAAATACAACCTCACAGGCACCTATGAAAGAGTAAATAAGGACTATCATACAATCTATGCCGGCGATTATGAAACAACATATTACTGGATAAACGTTCCCTACGGCATTTATGCAGGTCCATACACAGGCACAATAACCTTCATGGCAAATGCCACATGGTAACCTTATTCCAACACCGGGACTATTTAGTGATAGTACCAGCAACTATATAAACCCCGTCATGTGAATATATCGATATAGTACTATGGAACGTCAAAACAGGATTCATTTCATACAAAGAGGAGATAAGATGCCAAGAAAAGAAAACATACCAATCAGTATAATAATACAAAACCTTCTAAAAGAATCAAAAGAACCTCTCTCGACGTACGAAATTGCCAAAAAAACAAATCTTTCATGGTCAACAGTAAACATCCATTGCTACAAACTAAAAGATAATGGAACCCTCGACTGCAAATTAAAAGTAGCTGAAGTTGGCTCCGGCAAAAAAATGCTATGGTTCATGAAAAGATAATCCTCTGTTCAAGATGACTCTCTTCCCTCTTGACCCTGTCTTCCCACAGGGTCATTTTCTCTTTTTAATCATTTTTGATTGTCTATAAATTATGACCCTACAATCAAATCTGCGGAAATTCCGTGTAGTTTGTACATTTCCTGTACCATTCTTCTATGCAATTATTACGAATGGAAGCTTGAAAATAGTCCCCTTCTACCCCTATTTTCCTGATTTTTTAGTTTTATACTTCCACTCAGACAAAGGAAATATTTAAACTTGCTTAAATGATAATATAATATAAACCAATGCAAACTTAATCTGGCTTAAACAAATATGATTCAACACAAGCATAGAGTAAAAGCCATAACTTTATGATCCGTGGCTTCTCCCTGAATGTATCTGTAGTGATTATGATGAAAACAGCACAAGCAAAACAACACTCAATCAGCGATAGAGATATCAGAAATAATAGTCATATCTCTGAAAATAACCTGCATCCTCTATCGGTACACCAGAACCAGGAAAACACACCCGTGCCAAAAGACAAACAAAAATTATTGCACGACATAGAAAACGCATTCAAAGGCAATCTTATATCAAAAGAAGTCTACATAAAAACAAAAGAAAAACTGGAGTCATCCATGAATGAAATACCGGCAACATCCATAACAGAAGAGACAAAACCAAAACATTTCCCCCCGCCAGAACCTAAAACCGCAGCATTCCAAAAAGACAACAACCCCCAAACAAAACAAATACAAGAACCAATAAAAGAGACATTAAAACCACGCGTTAAATCAAAATCACTCTATGAGAAAATAAAAACCAAACTAATAGGCAAGGCACATCTATCAGAGCCGCAGGAAACAAAAACAGGACCGCTGCCGATAGAACAACCCGTCATTTCCAAAGAAGAACCAAAAGAAAAAGTACCTATCCACCATAGAAACAAAGAACATTTTCATCGTCATCTGAAAAAAATAGAATCAGACGTCCATGGTATGAGTAAGACACTAAGATCCGCAAAAACACAAAAAAAATCACGCAAGCAGATAAGAAAATTACATGCATTGAAAGCACACGTAGATAAGATGGATGCAACAGCATGTGACTCAAAAAAAATAAAAGAACTAAGAAAAAAAGAACATGCATTTTCAGATGACATAAAATCTATAGACAAGCTATACAAAGATGATGTTATCAGCCTGGAATCCCATGAACAAAATAAGAAACAGATAGAAAAAAAAATAGCAGATATCAAAGATACAATCCTAAAAACACATGAAAAAGAAGAGATTGACAATCTGGAAAAAAGAATAGAAAACGAAATAGAAACAACTTTCTCCTCAGGTCATTTCAGAATTGAGCACAAAAAACATCGCGAAGACATAGATGCACTAACAAAAATATATAACATTGGTTTGATATCTAATGACGAATATCTCCAAAAAAAAGAAAAACTAAATACTATGTTGAACAAGACCGATACGATCCTCTTAGGAATTAGCTCAGTCTTCGAAGAATACAAAAAAGAACTCATCGCAAAAATAGCAGAAAACGAATCCAGTTTCGAAAGAGACACAATCTTCAGCAAAGAAGTGCAGCTATCCTCCAATCCGCAAACCCATGAAGATCCGGCAACCCAGAATTCAGTTTCACCCAAACAGGAGTCGCCAACCATAATCAAAAAAATCAAATCTGCCCTTGGAATCACCTCTAAAAATACAGGCAACTCTCACAATCCTGTACTATCTGAAATAAGAAAAAACATAATCCCCACTGAAGAGAATGAAAAATCCTAGGATATTGGAGTGGCTTTTAGACTCCTAATCGTTTTTATTGTTCGATTAGATGCAATAGACAATAAAAACCCGCATATAAAAAAATAAACGATTTATCTGGTGTACGACATGGATACTTATTCCGCGCTCATGATCATCATTTTCATATTATTATCTGCACTAAGTCTCAGACAGAAAATTAAAACCGACATGAAAAAAAAATCATTTGAATTAGAAAATGGTATCCTGAAAGACAAAGTGTTGTTCAGGACAAAAAAATAAAAAATCATATCTGTGGTATGTGACAATGTGGCAAAATCATGAAAAATTCAATTCAGTTTATTCAGTTTCAGCACTTTCAATGAATTCATCTTCTACTTTAAATACAACCAATTCTTCTATCAAAACTAAGCATAGACAAAAAAACTCAATTCGAAAACAGCGCATAACCCCCCATCGCCATTACAATGCCTGTATGCTTGCAGGACTGCTTTCATTTCCAATAATTGCTTTCATAATATCTCCCTATCTGCATGAAATATTCCACATGCTGGTCCTGAAATACTACAACTGCCCGTACTGGGCTGATTTTCACTCCTCTCTCCGGGGCGGTCTATCTGCCACAGTATATCTCAACTGTACTCTGGATAACCTCCAACTAGCCATACTATATCTGGCAGGCATCGCAGGCACCATGGCAATCGGATTCTTACTGCTCATACTTGACTGGCACCTCACAAAAAAAGACTATCTCGAATACTCAATATTTACAAGTTTCATAGCGATGGGCTTTCTATTCTCACCCGTAATCTATTTTTTCTCAAAAGAAGGAGACATGGTAAATGCATTCACTGTTCTAAACATATCTCCTCCAACATATTTTCTCCCATTCATAGGAATATGTATCCTGCTATTCTCACTGGCATACTTCTACATGAACCTGAAATACACCTCCGAAAAAGAACTGTTTGAAGAAGAAAAAGAAGAACTCGACATGTTTAAAATCAAAAAGACACAGAAAAAAGACCATAACAAATACCCTCCAAAATAATCACCTCCTCCGCAGCCACAAATAGATTGAAAATGGCGCGCATCATTCTTGTGCTGTCGCGCTGTGCATGAGTTTGATGCAACTGGCAATAATTGAGCGCATTCTATCGACAAAGCGCACATAATACATTTAAAAGCGTCATTATCCAATCAGTAACTGCATAATAGAAATTGCAGTGGATGTGGGTGATGGTTATGCATGTAAATAAATCTGATGCGCTGGATGCTCAAAAAGCGACAATGACAGTAAAAAAATACTTTAGCGCAATACATGATAATTTAGGACTGCTAGCATTTAAGATAGAAAAAGTAGAACAAAATAGTGCGAAAGACATATGGAATGTATCATGCAGCTTTTACCCAAGCATCGGCAGCTCCAAAAGATCATATTATCTGGTCAGGGTAAATAGAACAGGAGAAATTGTTGCTGTTACAGAAACAAAGAGCAAATAAGGTTTGATAACGGCGTTGCCAATGACCCAAAAAATATCAGAAATGAAATTTGATTATGATAAGGAAAATGATGATTTATATATTATCAGGAAAGATAGCAATGTAAAGTCCAGTGTTATGTTTGGTGATATGATTTTAGATGTTTCAAAGGATGATATGCTTGTCGGCATAGAAATGCTTGATGCATCCAATATTCTAGGGGTTTCCTGCGAGAATCTTGAGAGTATTATACGCGCTGAGATGCATGTTTTTTACAAGCCCAATATGGTGCTTGTAAGAATCCGTATCTTTCTCAAAAATACAGAGAGAGAAATATCCATCCCGATTGCAACAGAAACATTACTTGAGGCTGCTATCGCTTAGTTCTAAACGCGCGCAGTCTTGATATTGAAAACCACTATCCACTATAACAAAGATTGAAACTTTCCCGCCGACTGCGAAGCAGTCCACGTACTTCCCACATTGAAAACCACTATCCGCTACAACAATGATTGAAACCACACTACCGAATTAACAGCGTCAATGTCAACTTAAAATACATTTATTAAACGATTTATCGTGTGATTTATTTACATTTATTTTGCATAACTTTTAAATATGGGTTCTTATATAATTATACGTACATATTTGTACCTAAATGGAAGCTGTATATGATCGGGAATTAATAGAATCAATGAAAGACAGATTAAGTAATACTGTTGATATAATATTATCATCTCATACCGTGGAACATTTTAAAGAGCAAACAATTACAGAAGAACAAATTAAAGACGTTATTTGGAATCCAAAAAAATTACTCTATGTTGAACAACAACCAGATGAAATGGGTGAAAAATATAAACTTATTTTTCATCGTTCGGGAAAATATGATTTTGTTATTGTAGTTTTATTTAACAATAATCATTTAAAGGTAATTACATCACGTATACAGAATAAGAAAAGATTACGACTAGTAGATCAGTGGAATAAGCGAGTGGTACGACAGTGAAATAAGTGATTGGATGCCAAAAGAATCTAAAGTACATTACGATGAAGAATTTGATATATTATATATCGCAACAGGTGCAAAGGTCAATGATAGCCTTGAGTTTGACCCCTTTATAATTGATTTTTCTATTGATGATAAGATCGTTGGTTTTTCAATAATGAACGCATCAAAATATTTCAGGAATATCTTTGATGCAGAAATCGACAAATCAGAGTTAGCAAAAGTAGATAAAGCATCATTTAGTATTATACAATATAAGGAATTTGCATTAATAAAAATCATAATGAATATTCCTCTTATAAATAATTTTTTAAAAAATCAGGTCTTTACCGCAACAGCGCCTGTAACTGCGATTTCTTGTTAGTTATCTGCATTCTGGAATCCACAAGACACTTATTAAAAATTAACCTGTGCGCATGTTACCCTATCATGTCTTCTCATTTTTTAGTCCTCCCCCGATCCATCACAGTCTCCGCAATACTCCTTGCAATACTATTTATCCTCGCAAGGTTTTCCAAAACAATCGCAAACGCGCCAACAATAAGCGAATCATGCGTAATCCTCTTATCTGTGATAAACAAGCTCTTACCCGAAGCAGACAGATCATATTTCGACAATCGCATGCAATCCTCAATCACTTCATTCGCCAGATCCAGATTTTCATAATTAAAAGACACTATGACCTTCTCAAGATTCTGCGCAAGCTCATCAAACAATCCCTTAAGACTCTTTACCAGATCCTCTGGAATATCATACTCAACAAGCTTAAGATATGCTTCAGATATCCCGACCGCGCAGTCGCCCGCAGATTCAAGATCCCCTATGATCCTGTTGTAATGAAGCGCATCATATGCAAAGACCCCTGTTTTTTTCGCGAATGCCGGGTTTTTTGATGCGAGATGCATCTGCCTTGACACAAGCAGTGTGAGACGATCCACTTCAATATCGCGCCCTACAATATCTATAAACAAATCCGCATCCTTATTTTCTATTGCAGTAAACGAATTTTTGAACATCCAGTAGACCAGATCATACACCCGCATCACAATCTCTTCAATATCAAGTTCATAGACATCAATGATAGACTGTATTTCAAAATTATCGCCGTGCTCATTCAAATCAATGCCTATCATCGCGTTCTGGATGAATTCCCGAATCTCCTTCTTATCCTTCCATGAAAAAGCGCCATGCTCGAATCTTATGATCTCTGCGCCGCGAATATATTCAGATATTATCATACGCAAAATAAAATTCATATCTTTTGAAGCAGCATCAATAATAGCAACATTTTTCTCTTTTTTATGTGGCTTTGGAAGAAGAAATAATATCTCGTCACTGCGCTCGATAATACCTATCCTCTCCCCTGGTGCGATATTATTCCTCTTTATCCATGCGCGCGGCAGAGACACAATATATGTAGCACCGCCAGCAGTAGACTGAATTTTGCGCAATTCCATGACATCACTTTTTCGACATTAACAGACTTAATCTATATAGATATATATAAATTATATAGAAAACATTTATATTATTAACGGCGCTACTATTGGTCAGTATAAGTGTTCTTTCTTTTGGTTGAGCGCAAAGCGATTCACAGGGAAGTGTTTTAGATTCAGGATGTGGTATTACATGGATGATGACAGGATTTTAATTGAAATCAGGAAAGCTGAGAAAAAAGCATGCGAAATAAGAAAAAAAGCATCAGAAGATAAAGATGACCTGGTAACAGAAGCGAAGCGCGCTGCTGTAAAAATAGCCGGCGATGCTAAATTCACTGCAAAGAAAAAAGCAGATAAGATGATTAATGATTCCGAAAAAAAACTAAAAGAAAAAAAAGAAAAGATAATTGAAAAATGTGAAACAGGATTTTCAGAATCAAAGAAAAAAGCAGATAAAAACATCACCTCTGCTGTGGACATTGTATATAAGAGATTCCTCAGTATGTCCGGATAGTATCTATTAATGTGAATATTTATGCTTAAAACAAAAAGGATGAGCCGTATCTCAATCGTCGGACCAAAAACCGTCATGAAAGATGTCATTTCAGAACTCTATAATCAGAGGCTTCTCCATATTGATGACTGCATTAAAAAGGATGATACTGAAGCAGACGGGTTTGATATCGGCTCGCCATTAGAAGAGTCAGGAGCTATATCCGAAACTCTTGTTAAACTGAGATCCCTTGAATCCCATCTGCCAAAAATGAAAATGCAGGACTCAAGACAAGAAGATATTTCTGAAGTGGATGAGACTATTTCAAAAATTGAAGCAGATGTCATTGAAAAAATAGATAATATGAAGGATATTGATATTGAGCGAAGCAAACTTGACAGTCAATTATCAGACCTTAACGCAGTTTCGTGCCTCTCTCTTTCACTGGATGTATTTTCAGAATATGACACCCTGAAATATTTTGTAGGTTATGTCCGCGATACAGCCTTCAAATCAAAAATCAAGAAGATTACAAAAAAATGCAATGTATATACAGGAATGCACGAAAAAAAGTTAGTTGCCGGAGTTTTCATCGATAAGGATAAAGCAGATGAAATTCAGGCATTACTCAATGACTCCGGGTTCAGTGAGATTAATACTTCCAGCTTCCTTGAGCTTTCAGGCAGTTTTGATGCAATGATTGATAAGACAGAATCAGGAATAAAAAAACTAGATGATACAAAAGAGAAGCTCAATCATGACCTCGCAAAAATAAGTAAGAAGTGGGGCGCCTACATAAAATCCAGCGAAGAAGCTTATTCTTCAAAAGCAGAGAAAGCGCAAGTACCCATGAGATTTTCTGTAAGTGAAAATGCGTTTATCATCAACGGCTGGATACCAGAAGAAAAGTTCAATCTGGTAGATAAGAGACTAAAAGAGATTAGTGAAGGTAAATTATACATAAGGAAATACGATGATATAGGAACTGCGCCAATCGAACTTGAGAACAAGGGACCTGCAAAATCATTCGGTTTCTTCATGGACCTTTATTCACTGCCATCTTACAAGGAAATAGACCCTACTTTTTTCATGTTTTTAATGTTCCCGATTTTCTTTGGGTTCATGCTCGGCGACTGGGGGTATGGTGTACTCACGCTGACCCTGTTCACACTGCTTAAAATAAAGATACCAAAAGCAAAAGCTATTTTGAATGTACTGATTCTTTCATCTATCTCAACAATTATTTTCGGTCTGTTATACGATGAATTTTTTGGTATAGAACTATTCCATGAGATGGGCATCCATTTTCCGCATCTTTTGACAAGATCTAACACTGCCGGTGCCAGCATGCTGATAGTTTATGCACTCGGACTGGGTCTGCTCCATATTGTTGCAGGCTATCTGGTCGGCTTCGTCAATGAACTAAAAGAACATGGTCTGAAAGCTGCTATCCTTGAAAAACTTAGCTGGGTTATTTACATGGCAGGTTTTTTCCCTGCACTTCTCGGCTTTTTCGGGATGATTCCGTCAGTTCCATCCTGCTGCTACATATTACTTGTCGCAGGAATTATCATGATTCTATGGGGCGAGGGCATCAAAGGTGCTCTTGAACTGATATCCCCGCTAACAAACGTATTAAGTTATGCGCGATTGATGGCAGTAGGTATGGCATCAGTCATACTCGCAGAAGTTGTAAATGAGATGGCGCATCCGATGTTCCACGCAGGCGTAGCAGGTTCCATCATGGGCATGATAGTGCTTGTTGGAGGGCATACTGTAAACATCGGTCTTGGATTGATGTCGCCTTTTATCCACTCAATGCGATTGCATTATGTTGAATTTTTCCTTAAATTTTATCACGGGGGCGGGAAAAAATACCTGCCTTTCGGTAATAGGGAAAGTTAATTAAAATGAATGATTTGGAGGTAATTAATATGGAAGTATTGATAAGCGATGTAGGTATGAAAGCAATCGGCGCTGCACTTGCCATCGGTATGTCCGCAATGGCTGCTGCTATTGCAGAAAAGGACATTGGTGCTGCTGCAGTTGGTGCTATGGCTGAAAAAGAAGAGCTATTCGTTAAAGGGCTGATAATGACAGTACTGCCTGAGACAATTGTGCTCTTCGGATTCGTAATTGCATATCTGATACTTGGATAGATTAATATTTAGATAGAAGGTGCTTATAGTACCTTTTATCTTTTCTGAGTATCTTATGGTAATGCCTGGACAGGCAAAAAGAGGTGTCATGAATGACGTTGGACAAAGTAGTGGATGAAATAATCAATAAGGCAAAAGAAGACGCTAAAGCACTTAAAAAAGAAGGCAACAGCGAAGCAACATCTATATTAAAAAAAGCAAAATCAAATGCCTCTGAAATAGAGGCTGATGCCATAGATTACGCTAAAGGCGTAATTGAGGCAATGGAGAAAAAGGAACTTGCATCAGCAAAGCTCCAGTGCAAAAGAATTGAGCTTGACTCCAAAAAAGAAATAATTGACAAGGTATTCGATAAACTGCGCCAGAAAGTGATGATGCTTGATGATAAGACCAAAAAGAATATTTATGAGAAAATGATTAAAAAAGCAGCCAATGAGATGCCTGCCCGGTATGTTTATGCAAATGCAAAAGACAAAACTCTTGTGAAATCTGTTGCATCCGGGCTGGAAGTAAAAGAAGCGCCTATCCTTGGCGGAGTGATTGTTGAGGACAAGGACCAGAACGTACGTATTGATTGTACCTTCGAGAGTGTGCTTGAAGAAGTCAGGAACGAATCCCTAAAAGATGTCTCAAAGGTTTTGTTTGAATAGATAAAGTGATGAAAATGGGAATATATTCAAAAATCGGGCTTGGAACGTACCCTTATATGAACGCGAGAGTGCGCGTCATGAAGAGTACCATGATTGATAAAGATGAGTATAACCGGCTGATTAAGATGAGCCCGGCTGGAATCACAAAGTTCATGGGCGAGACCGCTTATAAAAAAGAGATTGATGAGCTTGCGATGAAGTATCATGGAGTAGACCTGATAGAGGCAGCACTTAACCTTAATGCTGCAAGGTCTTTTAACAAGCTTATAAGGATATCAAGCGGTCGCGCAGAGACACTCATCCAGGCATACCTCGTAAGATATGATATCTATAACCTGAAGACAATATTAAGAGGTAAAAATGTCAGTATGGATGAAAAAAAGATACGGAAACTGCTGATACCAGCAGGCAGGCTTGATATGGCAGCACTTGACATACTGCTAAAAAAAGAGACCAGTGCAGAAATATTGATTGCATCGAAAGTTGTCAGGACAGATAAAGATTTTTTAGCAGCAATAAATGTATGCGAAAAAGGAAAATGCCTGTGCAGTATTGAGGATGCACTCGATAAAAACTACTATAATATGCTGATGGAACTTTCACATACAATGCCAAAACAGGGCAGGTATGTGAGGGCATTTCTAAAGACAGAGATTGATTTATTGAACCTTAAAGTGCTCTTCCGGCTTGTCCGGGAGAAACTGCCTAAAAAAGACATTATCGATAAGCTTGTATTTTCAGGTGAGAAGCTGACCCGAAAGAAATTAATGGAGCTTGCTGGTTCAAAGGATTGCGAAGAGTTATATTCTGCACTTTCAGGCACAGGATATGATACTGTGCTTGAAAAATCCATGGATGATCTGCGCCATAAAAACGAGCTTGGAACATCAGAGATTGCTCTTGAAAAGCACTGGCTAAGACAGGTAGATCTTATGCTGCATCAGCATCCTCTCTCAATAGGACCAATATTGGGGTACATGGTCGGGAAAGATATTGAAATCAGGAACCTGCGCATGCTTGTCCGTGCAAAAGTTACAGGGCTTGATGAGAAATTTATGACTGAAAGTATTGTGGTGTAAAATTATGAGTGAAATTGCAGTGATCGGAGATGAAGAGTTTACAATAGGATTCAGGCTTGCAGGTGTCAGGAGGATAATCAATGTTGATGTGTCTTCAAGCGAGTTGGTTTCAAAAACGCAGGAGGCGCTTGACAATGATTCTATTGGAATTCTTGTGCTTTTGCGTGATGATGTTAATAAGCTTCCAGTAAGGGTGCGCGATAAACTAGAGAATTCAGTTCAGCCGGTCTGTGTGGTTCTTTCAAAGGACAGCGCAGGCGAGGATGATCTTAGAAGAAAGGTTAAGAAGTCAATCGGGCTTGATGTATGGGACAAATAAAAACAGATGATTTACAAGGTGATAGATATGGCAGTTGCTAAAAATACAGAGAAAGGTTTTATCTACAGGATTGCAGGTCCTGTAGTTGTTGCGAAAGATATAACTGCGCGCATGTATGATGTCGTGCGCGTGGGCAATGAAAAGCTTATGGGTGAGGTCATCCAGATTGATGGTGAGAAGACAGTTATCCAGGTTTATGAAGATACTACAAGTATCAAGCCAGGTGAGCCTGTCATCAACACAGGTATGCCGCTATCTGTTGAGCTTGGACCCGGTCTTATCAAGTCAATCTATGACGGGATACAGAGACCGCTCCCGGTCTTAAAAGACAAGATGGGTGATTTCATTGAAAGAGGCGTTGACGCCCCCGGTCTAGACCAGAAAAAGAAATGGGATTTTAAAGCCACAATAAAAAAAGGCGATAAGGTCATAGGAGGCACAATTGTCGGAACTGTACAGGAAACATCAAGTGTTTTGCATACAATTCTAGTACCGCCGAATGTATCAGGCAAAATTGCCGAGATAAAGAGCGGAAGTTATACTGTCACAGATGAAATAGGAAAGCTTGACGATGGTACCGTACTTAAGCTTGCGCACAAGTGGCCAGTAAGATATTCAAGAAAATCAAGAAGGAAACTTATACCTACAGTTCCGCTGACAACAGGACAGAGGATTTTTGATGCCCTGTTCCCGCTTGCAAAAGGCGGTGTCGCTGCTATTCCCGGACCGTTTGGCGCAGGAAAGACAGTTACCCAGCAGAGTCTTGCAAAATGGTCTGATGCAGATATTGTAGTTTATATCGGATGCGGTGAGCGCGGCAATGAGATGACAGAAGTACTTACAGAATTCCCGCACCTGAAAGATCCAAAGACCGGAAGGACACTGATGGAGAGAACCGTACTCATAGCAAACACATCCAACATGCCTGTGGCTGCAAGGGAAGCATCTATCTATACTGGCGCCACGATTGCAGAATATTACAGGGATATGGGTTATGCTGTTGCGTTGATGGCTGACAGTACCTCAAGATGGGCTGAGGCTATGCGGGAGATTTCATCAAGACTTGAGGAAATGCCAGGCGAAGAAGGTTATCCTGCTTATCTTTCAACAAAGCTTGCAGAATTTTATGAAAGAGCAGGCTGTGTAATCCCATTCGGGACAGACAAGGAAGGCTCAATCACAATAATCGGTGCAGTATCCCCTCCCGGCGGAGACTTCTCAGAGCCGGTAACACAAAACACCCTGCGTGTCACCAAATGCTTCTGGGCGCTGGATGCAAAGCTTGCGCAAAGAAGGCATTTCCCGTCAATCAACTGGCTGACATCATACAGCCTTTATCTTGATACCCTTGACAGTTGGTTTGCAGCAAATGTTACCTCAGACTGGAGATCGCAGGTTGAGCGCTGCATGAAGATATTGCAGGAAGAAGAGAAACTCCAGGAGATAGTTCAGCTTGTGGGAAGTGACGCACTTCCTGAAAAAGAGCAGATAACATTAGAGGTTGCACGGCTTATACGCGAGTTTTTCCTTCAGCAGAATGCGTTCCATGACGTTGATATGTATTGCGAACTGAAAAAGACAGATTTGCTTTTGAAGACGATTTTGCATTATGCAGACCTTTCATATGCTGCGCTTGACAACGGTATAAGAGCAGCAACAATACTTGAAGTGAAATCAAAGAACAAGATAGGAGATGCAAAGTTCGACAAAGATTATGAAAAAGTACTTGCATCTGCCACAAAGGAAATGGAGAATGAATTTGACAAGTTGGAGTGAGATAGGTTTGAGAGATAAATTGTGGTGCAAATGGTAGAAAATGTTAAAGATGCCCTGCATGTAATCCGTGAGCATAGAAAACTGCTCGAGGACAAGTACAAAGTAAAAACTCTCGGTGTATTCGGGTCTTTTGCAAGAGGCGATCAGAAAACAGGTAGTGATATAGACATCCTTGTGGAATTTCATAACGTGCCTGACCTTTTTGAGTTTTTGAATCTTGAGCGCTATATGGAAAAGATTCTAGGGAAAAAAGTAGATCTGGTCAGAAAAGCAGTCATCAGAAAGGAACTCAAAAAACAAATATCACATGAGGTAGTGAACTGCCAACATTGAAAGAAGCAGATTAAAAAGATGCTTGAGACATGAATGTAATAAAATGGAATGATAAAATGATAAAGAATAGAATAATATTTTTTGTAATAGTTGGAATTGTTTTAGTTAGTGGTTGCGCTCAGAATACAAAAGGAAATGCAGAGGCAGTAGCACAGGGATTTGCTATTGATTTACAAAATTCAAACTATGAAACACTTTATGAATTATTTACACCAGAGTTAAAGAAACAGAGAAGCAAGGAGAATTTTGTAAGATATATTAGTGGTAAAGGTTCTCCATTAGAGAACAGCTATTTTATATTTGATAAGGTTGTGATGCAAGGAGACAATGAAGCATATGCATATTATACTCTATCTGGCGGTATTTTAGAATCAAAGATGCCACCCATACCTTTGGTTTTCACATCAGAAGGGTGGCGTATTGATGGTTTTGTTTCTTATTTCACAGAAGGTTGTTTAAGTGATTATGATTGCGAATCTAACAGACAAGAGATTGTTGCAGTGCCGACTGGAGTTGTATCGGGAGAATTAAGTAATTCTGAGTACGAATCTAACAGACTAAGATGTAATAAGAATTTTGAATGTGTAGAATGTATAAGTAACTCAGATTGTAAGGATTCACAAAAACCACACTGTGAGTCCACTTTATCTCATATTTGTTTTGAATGTTTCGAAGATTCTCATTGCCCTTCAAATAAACCCATATGCTCTGGTTTCGAATGTATGCAGTGCAGAATTAGTTCAGATTGTCCTTCAGATAAACCACGATGCATTTACAGTTTGGAACAGCATACGTACGTATGTAGTAAAGATGGCGATGCTATAGAATGTTGGGAAGATAAAGATTGTCCTAATTCTAAACCATATTGTGATAGAAGTGATGGATACTTTGATAATCAGAAATGTATTGAGTGTAAATCTGATTTAGATTGTAAAGCAGGATATATATGTGGAATAGATTCGTGTTATAAATTGTGGGCGTGAAGATATATGGATAAAATAATTATTTCAGTTTTAATGGACATAATGTTGTCGAAGTGTAACTATAGTATAAATAACTTGAAAGAAGAACTCAATAAATTAGGCATAACAGAAAGTTCAAATGAATCTAATGAAGAAAAATACCTCACAGAGATTTTTGAGAAAATTCATAATCTAAATCCAGAGAACTCTATTTTTTTAAAACTAATTAATTATTTTTTAACCAATCCAGATATTAAAAAGAAAGTAGATGAGGGTAAATATGGATATGATAAACATAACATACTGTGGAAAGATCGCATTCATCACCTAATTTGTAATTTGAGAAGTCAGAATTATAAGATTGAAGAGGGCGTTGTAAAAAATAATTATGATGTGAAAGATACATTTTTGAAACAAGAAATATTTGATACAGAACCTAGATATTCCACATTGTGCAATGAAATAAATATCTGCTACGTTAATGGGGCATTTAACGGCTGTCTTGTTCTTTGTCGTAAAATGCTTGAAAACATAATCATTGATTTATTCAGAAGAAGGAAAATTGATAACGAGATAAGAGACCCTAAAAGTAATATGTATTTTTCGATTGATACACTTATTAAAAATCTCATAACATACAACGGAAAGAATCCCGATACGTTTCATTTGTCTCGTAATGTTACGGATTACTTATCGAAATTATCAAAAATACGAGAGCGTGGCGGGATAGGTGCGCATAATATGGATATTGTTTTTGATGAAAAAGATTTAAATAAGTACTATGATGAAACTACAAAGACACTAGAAGAACTATTTAAGAAATGTTATCCTGTAAATATTGAAAAATAGAAAATAATGTCTAATTTGAATTAGAATAATACTAACGGTGTAATGAAATGGACAATAAAGAACTGGAACTCATCATGAAAGAAGGCGAGAGCTACAAAACAGAGTTCAAGGAGAATATGAATGGTCTGGATAAAGAGATAGTTGCACTTGCTAATTCCTCTGGCGGCAGAGTTTTTCTGGGTCTGGATGACCATGGAAAGATAAAAGGAATTAAAATGACAAATCGGTTGAGGTCACAGATACAGGATATAGCAAATAATTGTGAGCCAAAGATTAAAATCTCTCTTGAAGAATTCCAAAATGTGATCATAATAACTGTGCATGAGGGTGAAGATAAGCCTTATGAATGCTCCGGCGGATTTTACAAGCGCATCGGGGCGAACAGCCAGAAGTTAACAAGAGATGAAATTATGGAACTATTCAAATCAGAAGGAAAGGCAAGATTTGATGAATTCATAGAAACAAGATTTAATTATCCTGAAGATTTTGATGAAAGCAGATTTAAGAGGTTCCTGCAGCTTGCAGAAATTTCAGAAAGCGAAGATACAGAAAAACAACTTATTAGTTTAGGAGTAGTTGAAAAACACGAAAATAAACTTGTTTTTAATAATGCGGGAGTGTTGTTCTTTTCCAAAGAGCCGCAGAGATTTGTTCCATGGTCTGTTTTTACTGTAGCTTTGTTTAAGGATGATGCCGGCGTTGAAATCATAGACAGGAAAGAAGTTAAAGGCAGTTTGTTCGAAATTGTTGAGGAAGTGATGAAATTCGTAAGACTGTACTCTAAGGTTGCTTATCGCTTTACAGGAAAACCGCGTAGGGATAATATCTATGAGTATCCATTTGATGCTATAAGAGAAGCTGTAATTAATTCAGTGATGCATAAATATTATTTTGAGCACGGACACAACAATATCCTGAAATTTCTTCCTGACAGGATAAGAATTGATAATTACTGGCTTGAGCCTGCGAATTTTGTTCTTGGAAAAACAGTATTTCGAAGAAACCAGCATATTGCTGATTTGTTTTCAAGAATCCATTTCGGGGAAAGGATGGGAACCGGATTTGAAAGGATAAAAGAGATGTGTAAAAAGGAAAATGCGCCTTTTCCTGAAGTTGAGTATGATGAAAATTATTTTTATGTAACTTTTAAGCAGAGCAGGGAGTACCTGAAGCTTGCAGAGAAGGGTTCAGAGGGTAAAGTCACTGAAACTGTGGAGAAAACTGTGGAGAAAACATTGTCTGCAATGAAAGAAAATCCCCGTATTACGCAAAAAGAATTAGAAGAATTAACTGGTTTAAGCAGAAGAGGAATTGAGTGGAATATTAAAAACCTGAAAGAGAAGGGCGCAGTTAAGAGAGTAGGTCCGGACAGGGGCGGTTACTGGAAGATTATTGGAGAAAATGGATTGGATGACAAGGGCACTGGAACTACCCGGAAAACTGTGGAGAAAACTGTGGAGAAAACTGTGGAGAAAACATTGTCTGCAATGAAAGAAAATCCTCATATTACGCAAAAAGAATTAGAAGAATTAACTGGTTTAAGCAGAAGAGGAATTGAGTGGAATATTAAGAAGCTAAAAGAAGAAGGCATTATTAAAAGAGTTGGTCCGGACAAAGGCGGTTACTGGAAAATTATAGAATAACGATGAATAATTTGAAGAGATATGTATTTTGTCGGCAAGCATGGAAACTGCTTGAGGACAGGTACACTGTGAAATAGATATTGGTGGCATAAATGAGAGAAATACATAAACATGAATTGACCCCGAATAGTGTTATAAATACACTTGAGAAGCACAAGAGTGAAATCAAAAGATATAAAGTAAAAAAGCTGGGATTGTTCGGTTCTTTTCTAAAAGGAACGCATCATAAGAAAAGCGACATGGATTTCCTTGTTGTGTTTGAGAAATCTACATTTGATGATTACATGGATTTAAAATTCCTGCTGGAGAAAATATTTAACAAAAAAGTAGATTTGGTAATTGAAAATAATCTGAAACCCGATATTCAGCATGTAAAAGAGGAAGCAGTCTATGCTACAGGAATAGCAGAATAGATTATATTTATGATAAATTAATGATATAGATAATATGTGAATGATGGTGATTTAAATGACAGCTAAAGAATACAAGACAATAACAAAAATTGCAGGACCCCTTGTCTTTGTTGAAAAGACAGAGGACATAGGCTATGGTGAAATCGTAAAAGTGACAATGCCAAACGGCGACACAAAAAGCGGGCAGGTACTTGATACTTCTAAAGACATTGTAGTTATCCAGATATTTGAAGGCACAAGCGGCATTGACAGAAATTCAAGAGTAAAGTTCCTTGGAAAGACAATAGAACTCCCGGTTTCATCAGACATGCTCGGAAGAATTCTTTCCGGTGCAGGAAAACCCATAGATGATGGTCCTGAAATTGTCCCTGAGATGAAGATGAACATCATGGGTGCAGCAATTAATCCCTATGCGCGCAGCCCCCCTGCTGATTTCATCCAGACAGGCATATCCACAATCGATCTTATGAATACCCTTGTAAGAGGTCAGAAACTGCCGATATTTTCAGGTTCCGGTCTTCCGCACAATGAAATCGCCCTGCAGATTGCAAGGCAGGCAAAAGTAGTCGGACAAAAAGGCGATTTTGCAGTTGTGTTTGCAGCCATGGGAATCACAAATGAAGAGGCTCAGTATTTCATCTCAGACTTTGAACAGACAGGCGCACTTGAAAGAGCAGTAGTATTCCTGAACCTTGCAGATGACCCTGCTGTAGAGAGATTGATTACCCCGAAAATGGCGCTGACAGCAGCAGAATATCTTGCATATGAGAAAAACATGCACGTACTAGTTATCCTGACAGACATGACCAACTACTGCGAATCCCTTCGTGAAATAGGTGCTGCGCGAGAAGAAGTACCCGGAAGACGTGGGTACCCTGGGTACATGTATACAGACCTTGCCACAATTTATGAGCGGGCAGGCATGATACAGGGAAGAAAAGGCTCAATTACCCAGATTCCGATTCTTACAATGGTAGGAGATGACATTACACACCCAATCCCTGATCTGACAGGATACATCACAGAAGGTCAGATTGTGCTTTCAAGAGAACTGCACAGGAACAACGTTTACCCGCCAGTAGATGTACTGCCATCGCTTTCAAGGCTGATGAACTCCGGGATAGGCGAAGGCAAGACACGCGAAGACCACAAAAATGTATCAGACCAGCAGTATGCAGGATATGCAGAAGGAAGAGATCTGAGAGGACTTGTAGCGATAGTAGGTGAAGAAGCTCTCTCAGCACGCGATAAGAGGCTTTTGAAGTTCGCTGCTGCATTCGAAGACAGATTCGTAAGGCAGGGCAAAAAAGAAGACCGAAGCATCGAGAAGACACTTGATATCTCATGGGATCTGCTCTCCTCAATACCAGAAGACGAACTTACAAGAGTCAGTCCAAAGATAAAGAAGAAATACTACAAAAGCAGCTAAACCTGCCCGCGCTTTATGCGGCGTAAGTGCCGCGCGCATGATTAAAATGTGAAAGAAAATAGATAGTTATGGTGATTTAAATGGCACAGGATGTTAAGCCAACCCGGTCAGAGTTGATGAAACTCAAGAAGAGCATAAAATTAGCTGATGCAGGATACAACCTGCTAAAAAAGAAAAGAGACGGGCTGATTCTGGAGTTTTTTGATACTCTCAAAAAAGCAAAAAGTGTACGCTCAGAGTTGACAGCAGAGTATGTGAAAGCAGACCGCTGCGTCAATGTCGCAGAGTCCATTGACGGCGCCCTTAGTGTGCAGTCTTATGCTATGGCTTTGAAAGAGTGTCCCGGCATTGATGTCGCAAGCAAAAACGTTATGGGTGTAGTAGTCCCGAAAATATCATCCACAAATGTTGTCAAACACATGCATGAGCGCGGCTACGGCTTGATTGGCTCAAGCTCAAGAATAGATGAAGCAGCATATGCATACGAGCACGTAGTTGACAAAGTAGTTCTTGCAGCAGAAGTAGAGACCACAATACTAAAACTTCTAGACGAGATTGAGAAGACAAAAAGACGGGTAAACGCCCTGGAGTTCTCAGTAATCCCGCGCATGAAAGCACAGGCATCCTTTATAAGACTGCGCTTAGAGGAGATGGAGCGCGAAAACGTCTTCCGCCTAAAGAGGATGAAAAAGTGAATGAGTCGATTTCTAAACTCAGTAAAACACTAACTCTCTCTCTCATTTAGTGCGCTATTAACAGCTAAAACCGCTCTCCTTACTTCGTCATCTCCTATACCTTCGGGGTTTGCGACAGTACTATTCTCATTATATGCTGTGAGAGTATCCTTCTTTTCTGTTAATTTTGTTTGTGCTGCTCTGAGAACATCTCCAACCTCATTTGGTTTCATAAGCGATACCATTTCTTTAACCTGAGAAGGGCATTTTAGTGCAAGTGTATATATTGTATCTGGAAGATGCTCCTTAAAGAAAACAGGTGGCAGTCTATTGTTTATATTTTCTCTCTCATAGTCTATCCATGAAAATGGATTTAACTCTCCTGTACTATAATTGCCATCCTCAAATGTCCTCTCAATATCAACATGACAATCATTATAGACTACAATTTCTAGTCCTTCAGCAAGCTTTATCTCTACTTCACCAAGAGCATAATTTAGATGTTTCTGCTTTTTTATGTCTTTTATAAGTCCTGCTGCTAATCCAAACCCAAGTCCGTAATAATTTTTCGAAAGACAATAGAGTAAGTCTATTCCTGTTCTGTCATATTCGAGTTCATCACCTGTTCTGATAGTCATATTTGTCACCTTAAAAAGCCACTCATTTTTGGCTTAGGAGTTAATTTTATTGTTGTTATTTATGATGGGTTAGTAGTTATATCTCTTTCGGTAAATAATGGAAAAATCGTAAAGTATATGGCGGATATTTGGTGTTTTTGCTCAAAACAATAAAAAAAGTGAAAATAAGGCGACTCAAACCCGCTTATTTTCGGAAAATAACTGGAGTGAAACCTTTTTAAATTCCAAAGCACCATAAATACAATACTATGGACAAAGACTATATAATTCGGTTGATACGGACATTTAACCCGCAATGGGATGAGACTAAGGATAGGAAAAAAGCAGATATTCCTGATTTCAAAAGAGATATCTACACAAAACTCGAAAAAAATATTGGAAAAAAGCAGATCATTGCGTTAACAGGTATGCGCAGGGTCGGAAAGACAACCTTGATGAAACAGTTGATTTCAGAGCTGCCTCAAAAATCATGTATCTATTTCTCTTTTGATGAAAAAGACCTGCAAAACAAAGAGGTCCTGATTTTTGTTATAGATTATTTTCTGAATAACTTCAAGGGAAAATACCTTTTTTTTGATGAGATACATTACATCCCTGACTGGCAGGGGGTATTAAAGAGATATTATGACACCGGCAGCATGAAGTTTATAATCTCAGGCTCTGCGTCGCTGCAAATAAGAAAGGGTCACGAGAGCCTTGCAGGAAGATTAATGACATATTATTTACCGCCATTGAACTTCAGGGAATTTTTGGCATTAAGAGGGAATACTGTTGTGCTAAAGGGTACTCTAAAAGAGAATTATGAGTCTATGCTTCCACGAAAAGAATATTTCGAAAATATGTTTAATGAATATATATACAAAGGAGCGTTTCCTGAAATTGCAGGTGAGGATGATGAAGAATATATCAGGGATTATATCAAGGAGATGGTTCTAAGAAAAATAATTCTTGAAGATATACCTGAGATATTTGATATTAAAAAAAAGGATGCGCTCTATGATTTATTCAGGTTTGCATGCAAGGAAAGCTCAAACCTTTTTGAAATCACGAATCTGTCAGGTATGCTTAATGTAGATACAGCCACGATTTCAAATTACCTGCTCTACCTGAAACTATCATTTTTAATAAAAATTTCAGAAACATATTCCAAAAGTATTGCAACAAAAATCAGAAAGAGCAAAAAGATATATGTAATTCATCCATCTATTGCTTTTGCGGTCTTAAATTATTCTAAAGACCTTCTGGATGTCGAACAGTTGGCAGGACAATATGTAGAGACCCTCTTTGCTGAAAACTTTTTCTGGAGAAGCAAGGAAAAACATGAAGTTGATGCGATTATTGATAATGGAAAACTACTGCCTGTGGAAGTCAAATACAGGAACCAGATTTGTAAAAAGGATTTGAAGGGTCTGTTGAAATTCTCAGATAAATTTGCATGTAAACGAGGGATTGTAATTACCAGGGATTTATTTAAAATTGAAGTTGTTGATAATGTAGAACTTCAGTTTGTTCCGGCATGGTTATCTTGCCTGATTCATGAATAATGAGCCTGATTGGGCGCGAAAACGCCTTCCGCTTAAAGAGGATGAAGAAGTGAAAACAACAGGACTCAAACCAGCTTATTTTCGGAAAATAACCGGAGTAAAACCCGATTAAAATCCAAAATAAAACTTTTATTTGAACACAATTATCATTTTTGATATTATTGCGCCAATAACAGTTAGCGTTGCGCCTGCTCTAAAACCATCGGTATTTCAAATACCGAAAAACACACGAATGTCGGCATTCTAAATACCGGTATGGCTATGGGGATACTGGCAGAGCAGAACTTATGAAAGGACAAATAGAATTTCTTCTGTATCAACTTCCTGTTTCACCAATATGTATTTTGAGATATAGTCCTCAATTTTTCTATTCAATTCTTCCGGCGATTCCAATAATTTCTTTAGCTGAAACTCATTCACCATAAACAACCTCATAATAATACTTCTGATTAAACACAGGAAAACCAGTATTAAGCGCAGATTGAACAACATGCTCCTTTTTTTCAATGATTTCCCTGTAAAACTGTTTTTCACTCAACTGGAAAACCTGTATCTTTATCCCTGTAAGTGCCTCTGCCATCTTAACTGCATCCACTGTATCTGTCCTGCCATTATATACCTCTAAAATATCCAGATCAGAATCATCTGTAAAAGTT
>DAOWAN010000155.1 GCA_030634545.1 Candidatus Nanohalarchaeota archaeon | reverse complement strand
TGGAAGGACCCAGCTTAGTTCGGTTACTAGTATGCTGATTAATACGAAATACATGCCTGTTGCAAAGAGGCTGATTATTGCATATTCTATGCCTGTTGCACGGTTTTTTAGCTTTAGTTTTAGCAGGTCATGCAGTTTGAAGGATGTCAGGATGGTGCCTGAAATTGCCAGTATGATGCCGGCAGACTGGAGGGCTGTCAGTGTTTCGTTTAGAAATATCTGGCTAAGGATTACTGTGATTACAGCCCAGCATGCAGAGACTGGGCTGATGATTGATACTTTTCCTACCTGCAATCCTTTGCAGAATG
The DNA here is from genome assembly GCA_030634545.1 of Candidatus Nanohalarchaeota archaeon. Lineage (GTDB taxonomy): Archaea > EX4484-52 > EX4484-52 > EX4484-52 > B79-G9 > B79-G9. The sequence continues at coordinate 3,135 of DAOWAN010000155.1, read as the reverse complement.
ACAAAAATCCGATGACACTTAGAAGTCCTGTGGTTAAAATTATGATGATTGTGGTGGGTGAGATGATTGGCAGTTTGAAGTAGAGTGAGAATATAGTGTAGTATAGTATCAGACCCGTGGTCTGGCTCCAGATGACTGTTTTTAGGACATTGCTCTTTTTTACTGCTTTTACTATGAAAAAATCGCAGGTGCCCCAGCTAAGCATTGCGATGATTCCGAAGATTATGCCTGTTGATATGTCCATAGTGAATGATTATTTGAGTTGGTTTATTAAAGTGTTTATGATAGACTGAAAACAGCCTTCAGAAAGGCTGGCGATCAGTGCGACCGTAAAGCTTCGCTTTAGGTCACAGGCGCTTTGTTTGAGTACATGAAAGTTACTGGACTGCTTGTTTATGATAGACTGAAAATAGTTCCTGTTTTTGTTTTGTCTGCGCTTATTTTTCCTTCTCGGGCCAGCCAGCCTAGGCTTGCATGGACTTCGGTTATTTTTAGTTTTGTTTCTTTTGCAAGTGCTGCTGCGGATTTCTCGCCTTTTTTGTTTAGGCTTTTCCAGAGTTTTCCTGCGTTTGTACCGAATAGTTTTTCTGTTTTTATTTTTGTCATGTTTTTCACCGTCTTAAGTATTTTTGCCAGAGATATTTGGTCTGTTGGGTATATATTGATTTGTGTTGTTGAGTTGGTAGTTTTTTTTGAGGTTAGGTATTTATATGTGTGGAGTCCAGATAGTTGTCATGGAGTATAAAGGGCTTGTGTTGGATAAGTTTCAGGTCGATGCGATTTCTTCTATTGAGAATAATCATTCTGTTGTTGTTTCTGCGCCTACGGGGTCGGGCAAGACGCTGATTGCGGATTATATTATCAATAAGTATATTGATGAGGGTATTACTGTGATATATACTGCGCCTATAAAGGCGCTGTCTAACCAGAAGTATAAGGAGTTTTCTAAGGATTATGGTAAGGGTCGTGTCGGGCTGATTACTGGTGATGTCACTATCAATCCTGGAGCGCCTGTGATTATCATGACTACTGAGATATACCGCAATATGGCGATTACTAAGGATCCTGCGCTTAAACGAGTGGCTTATGTGATTTTTGATGAGATACATTTCATCAATGATGTGCAGAGGGGTTATGTTTGGGAAGAGTCTATTATGTTTTCTGAGGAGCATGTGCGGATGCTTTGCCTTTCTGCTACTATTCCTAATGCGCGTGAGTTTGCGGATTGGATTAAGGCTATCAAGGGGCATGAAGTTGATACTATTCGAAACGATAAGAGACCTGTGCCGCTTCACCGGACGTTTTTTGATTCTGAGCTTGGGGTTGCTACGCTTGATGAGATTCATAAGAAGTATGAGGCTAAGAATGTATGGCATAGTAGATTGCGCAGGGACCGGTCAAATAAGAGAGATAAGATTAAGGCGCATGTTGAGCTTGTGTCACTTATCAAGGATAAGCTTCCATGCTTTTTTTTCACTTTCTCAAGGCGTAAGTGTCAGGATAATGCGCTTGATCTTGCACGGTCTGGTATGTTTGAGGTGAATCGTGAGATTTCTGCTCGTGTGCGTAAGAAGTTGAGTAATGTTGTGCCTGAGATCAGTGATCTTAAGTCTACGCGGGATTTGCGGCAGGTTCTGCCTTATGGAATTGCTTTTCATCATGCGGGGCTTTTGCCTGTGATTAAGGAACTTGTTGAGGAGCTTTTTTCAGAGGGGCTTATCAATGTGCTTTATACTACTGAGACGTTTGCTGTTGGTATCAATATGCCTGCGAAGAGCGTGTGTTTTGATTCTATGATGAAATTTGACGGCATAAATTTCCGGTATCTTAATTCCAAGGAGTATTTCCAGATTGCGGGGCGCGCAGGAAGACGGGGTATTGATAAGGAGGGGTTTGCTTATGCTGTTGTTGAGTCGCGGGATTTCAATTATGGTGTGCTTAAGAAGATGACTACTAATGATACTGAGCCTATCCACTCGCAGTTCAGGCTTTCTGTGAATACTGTTTTGAATCTTGTAAAACAGCATAATAAGAGTGAGATAGAGCAGATCTTGTGTAAGAATTTTAATACGTATCAGAAGTATGGCAAAAGGTTTGATAAGGAGAAGGAGGCTGTAATCTATCGTAATTTCAATAATATTCGAAAGAAGCTTGTTGCTCTTAGGTATATTGAGAAAGATAATCTTACGGATAAGGGTGAGTTTTCTTCGAGGATATATTCGGATGAGATTGATACTGGTGAGATTTTCGGTACGCAGTTCTATAGGCGGTTGAGTGATTATGAGATGCTTTTGATTATTGCGTGTCTTGCGTATGAGCATAAGCCGAGGAATGAGTTTTTCAAGAAGTATAATCATAAGGCTACTAGGGCGCTTATTGGGAAGATCAATTCGGATCCTTATCTTTCGGGTGTGAAGAAGTTCGCTTATATGAGGGATCTTACTGCAATTGTTTATCCTTGCTATTATGGGTCGAGTATTTTTGAGATTATGAAGAATACGAGCTTTCTTGAGGGGGATATGATTCGTTTCTTCAGGCAGATGATTGACCGTATCGGGCAGATTCGGAATGCTACGATGGATGATAAGTTGATTGATGCGCTTAAGGATTGTGAGAATAGGATTAATGGTTCTATGGGTGATATTGATGTTATTTGATTGGTGTGACTCGTTTTATAAATTTCTGATTGTGTCAAAAAGGTAAGGTAATTATAGGTATCGTGGTTTGTGGTGATATTTTCTTCTTTTTAGGAATTGTGCATAATTTGGCTAAAGTATTATCTCTCGCTTGTTTTGATTTGGAATAGTGCCGCGATGTCTTTGTGCCGGTGATGTTGTACAAGTTGAGACTCAAGAGTCTACGGATATCGTTTAGTGATTTTCAGCCCAAATGTCAAAATCAACAACAATCCGTATAATTCTCAATAGTTATGCAGTATCACTATTTGTGCCTTTTGAGTCATAAAACATATAAAGTTTCGTATTTTATTTATAAGTATGACTCTACTAAGTGATTTAACCTAACTTCGCCAGTTTGATAAAATAAAGGTCACATTTACCCTCATGGAGTGTGAAATCTATGAGAGAAAATGTAACCTTCCCCGTAGGGAATATATCGTTGTTTGAGAAAATTGAT
>DAOWAN010000013.1 GCA_030634545.1 Candidatus Nanohalarchaeota archaeon | reverse complement strand
ATACATTGTGCGCTGCAAGTACAGGGGAAGAGACATATTACAAGGCAGAGATTCCGGATATCGTCGAGGCGATATATGTCACGGATGATGTGAAGACGTATCCTGAAGATATTGAGGGGAAGGTGAAAGTTCATGAGACGGCTGTCGGGGGGTATCTGTGTATGAAGCTTGTGGAAGAGAATCCGAAATGCAAAGCTCTTAAGTGCATGTCTGAGGTAAGCTATCTGGGTCAGAAGAAGACTGTTATGTCGCTTGCTGATAAGATAGTAAAGCGTTCAAGCTATACGACTTATCCTGTGGATTTTGTGAAAAATGATTGCGGGGTCACTGTCTTGGATGAAGATAGTGTGTCTGTGAAATTCGTTTCTAGTTGTCTTACATATCCTGGTTGCCGCAGTGGGCTGACTGACGGGCATACTGTTGAAGGTGAATGCTGCGGTGCAGGAAGCTGTTATGAGTGTGATGACGGATACAATTGGAATGGGCTGAATTGCGTTTCTGCCCCGGACCCTGTCCCGGACCCTGTCCCGGACCCTGTAATTCCCCAACCATATTTGTCTATAGTCCCTGGTCTTTATGGTTTTGGAACTGAGACGAGGGCAGCTTATGGCGCGGCGAATGATCCAGTTATTTTTATTGTGACAGATCTTACCACTGACAATGGAATGCCGGGAAACAGCATCCGCAATGGCGTGGCAGTGAAAACGGGGTCCTTTTTAGAAGCTGTTAATTACGCCCCGCCGGCAAATACCGGGAAAGTTATTCTTTTTGAAGTCAGTGGAACTATAGTTGGAAATCCAAGTATATATATTCGTATGGATAATAATTACACTATAATTGCTGGACAAACAGCACCGTCACCTGGAATTCTAATTAGAAATTATGCTGGTTTGAGAATTAGCGGGCACGATGTATTGGTTCAACACATACGTTTTAGACCTGGTGATATTGGACACAGTAGTGATGGGTTTAGTTGTGGCCCTAAGTGGTGTTTAGGGGGAGAAAGCCCATATAATGTCGTTGTTGACCATATATCATTAGGTTGGCAAGTCGATGATAATGGACTCGGAAGTTCATGTTGGGATTATGGAACAGGTCCTAATGCGTTCCCACATGATATTACATACAGTAATATGATATTTGGTGAAGCATTACATAAACCATCTTCAGACCCCAGTAATACTGGCAAAGGATTACTTATGTCAGCGGGTAGTAATTTAATGGTGGTAGATTCATTATTTATTTCTAATTTTTATCGTAATCCCGTTGTGAGCTATGGTGCCACCGAGACTCTTATAACGAACAATTTTATATATAATATGGGAGATTTTAATACCGGAATTGATGATGCGTATACTTCTCGAGGGGATCCCTTTGATTTTATGAGTATTGATTATGTACGTAATGTGGTAGAATCTGGTCCAAGTTCCAAGACTGCAAGTGCGTATAATCAAATGCCAAGTTTATCTCCAATTGGAAGTGGTTACGGAGCTCAAATGTATTTTGAGGGAAACAAATGTGAAGCTGGAACACAAACCAGTTCATCTGATTGGCAATATGTCAGATTTCGTACCCCCATGGATGCAACAGAAAATGATTTAAAATCATTAACACCAACAGTAGACTGGCCGGATGGATGGATTCCACGAGCTACGGTTGATGTAAGGGCTAATATTATTGCAAATGTTGGTGCTCGCCCTGCTGATAGAGATTCTGTAGATAGTCGTTTTATCTCAGAGGCAAATAGTGGAGGAACGCAAGGCAGTATTAAAAGCACTGTTCCCGGCTGGCCAGTCTTAGCCAAAAACACAATAACACTTGATATTCCAGCCAACCCCCACGCCGACGACGACTCTGATGGCTATACCAATCTTGAAGAATGGCTGCATGGGTTAGCGGCAGATGTTGAAGGCAAATAATATTTTCAGACCGTTCGCAATTTTGTAGGTGATTGTGGTGTATCGTTTATAGCAAATCATGATAGATATTAAATTTTGTTCCATAAAGTATATCTCATACGATGACGGAATATACTTTATGAAAACAAAACAGCATTTACTGATTGTGGGAATATCTATAAAGAAGTGATTTCCACCAGTCTTTTGACTGGTGGCTAAAAGCGACATCATTTAGTCAATTGAATTGTTCATAATGAGCTGACAACGTCAAGTTAGTGGCGTCCGTCATGCCACCAGTCTATAGCGAGCGAAGCGAGCGGTGACTGGTGGTTATTGACAACAGATTCTTGGAGAAATTGAATTACGGTATCATTTTGGCTTTTATGCTGTTGGTACGGATAGAAATCATTTGCATATTCTTGTTGAATCTGCTCCACGACATTCTCCATCTCGTCTTATGCAAATCTGTAAGAGTATTTTGGCTAGAGAAATTTTCAGAGAATTTCCCGATGTAAAGAAAGTTCTTTGGGGTGGTCAGTTTTGGAGTGATGGAGGTCATATCGATACGGTAGGAGATGGATATGATGTCAAGTCAATGAAAGAATATATTATGAAACAGGGTGTTACAGAAGATCAATTGACCTTATATAAATTTGTCTCGCCGTAATACCCCGCAGCTTGCTGCGATTGGGATAGGCGAGACCTAAAATTCGTTTTATTTTGTAATTTGATAATTATATATACTGTTTTATGTAAGTTATTTGTATTATCTTAGATAGCTGTGTTTAAATAGAGATTATGTGAGTGTTATTTGTGTTGCATGTCAGAAAAGCGTTTGCGTTTAACTGGATAATAACCGGGCTGATTGTCGGGCTTGTTGTTATAGGTCTATTTTTGGGTATTCTTAATAATGTGTTTACTGAGATGGCGCGAGCGGATGCGAATCAGCAGTTTTCTGAAATCTATGCGCATGTGAATACCTTATGCGCTGCAAGTACAGGAGAAGAGACATATTACAAGGCAGAGATTCCGGATAACGTCGAGGCGATATATGTCACGGATGATGTGAAGGCGTATCCTGAAGATATTGAGGGGAAGGTGAAAGTTCATGAGACGGCTGTCGGCGGGTATCTGTGTATGAAGCTTGTGGAAGAGAATCCGAAATGCAAGGCTCTTAAGTGCCAATCGGAGGTGAGCTATCTTGGTCAGAAGAAGACTGTGATGTCGCTTGCTGATAAGATAGTAAAGCGTTCAAGCTATACAACTTATCCTGTGGATTTTGTGAAAAATGATTGCGGGGTCACTGTTTTGCATGAAGATAGTGTGTCTGTGATATTCGTTTCTAGTTGCTTTACAGATCCTGGCTGTCGCAACGGGCTGACTGACGGGCATATTGTTGAAGGTGAATGCTGCGGGTCAGGAAGTTGTTATAAGTGTGATGATGGATACAACTGGGATGGTGTTGCCTGTGTCTTTGGCGATGATTCAAGTGCTACAGAGAAATTTATGAATTTCGGCATTTGCCATCTTGGATCTCATAGCCAATTTACAGCTGAAGATGTAAGCACCTTGGCAAAGTTTAGCGCTTTTAATATTCGACGATGGCATTATGATGATGTTTCTACTGAGGGGAGGAATCTTTTTGAAGAGATAAAACACAGAAACCCCGATGCTAAAATTTTTATTTATTCTACAGGCTCTGTTTCTAGGCTTGACGATGATCCAAGAAGTCCTTTATTGAGATCTTCAATAGGCCGCATCAATCAGCAGGATTTTCCTCCTCAGGGCACATTAAGCAATAATCCCCAGAACGCGTTTAATAAAGATTTTCATATTTATGGGGCTAGTGGCGATCCTGTGACCAACGCAGTGTGGGATTCGTATTTTTTTAAATTTGGGGATCCTGATTATGTTGATTTTTGGGCGCAAGCGCAAAATAAAGATATGACAATTGCCGGGGCAGGCGAATGGTGGAAAGGAGCGGACGGCATTCATACAGATGGAACCAAAGGGCAAATATGCCACTCAGGATGCATTCCTAATCCTACAACCCCTGGATACAATACAGCAGAGGATTGGCAGAATAATATGGTAAAGTTTTATCAGATGGCAACTCAAGAACTTAATCAGTATGGTATTAAACTTCAGGCAGGTCCGGGAGAAGCTGATTCTGAATTTAATCGGCATGTTTGGAAAGCATTAAATGACGGACCTGTTGACCAAAGGCCGGAACAAATTATGGAAGAACACGCTTTTGCGACTTATGTAGGGGGTGCGGCAAATGATGTTCAACTTTATTCATACGAACGCTGGAAAGATAGGATAGAAACTTATTCTTACTGCAAAAATATAGAGGTGGTGTTAGTAAATACAGCCAAACTTGGCTGGGATGCGCCGGGTACAGACATTTTTGGCAACACCATAACCCATGACCAGCTTCTTTATTTTACCCTTGGCTCTTTCGCGCTTATTAAAAGAGATTCCGGACAAGGCAAGCCAACTTATTTTTATTTAGCAAGCAATGTAAGGGAGGGACTTTGGAGCCAGCTTCGCTGGTTTGACGAATACGACTCTGCGAACGAAGGAAATCTGAATCTAGGCGCGGCGCAAACATCATATTACACTAAAACAGTTGGAGGTCTCCCTCTTTACTTGCGCGAATTTGCCAATGGTTATGTGATTGTCAACCCGCATAACGCTGATGTTTCCAGCAGTATTTCCTTAAATGATGATTTAGGCATTAGCGAATCATGCAAAATCATTAGCCACAGCAACCTTTTCGGCAGTTTAGAATCCACCCCAAGCATTACAACTTTGCCAGATTTCCCGCGCCATACAGGAATGTTTTTAAGAAGGGCGTCTGCTGCTCCAACAGGGGTTGTGGTGAGTGAGGGGGATGTTACCGGGAATAAATTCACAAATACATTCTTGTGGCGTGTTGGGGCAGATTGGACTGCGCAAGATGTAATAGATGTCCACAAATTTGATATCATCGCAGCACAAGGATTTAGATGGGCTGATGTTGAAGGAGATACTTGGGGTGAACTTAAAAAACTCAATCCAAATATTAAGATATTTTCATATTACCAGTCTAGAATAAAAGACAATGAGGACGGCAAAACAAACCCATATAAAGCAACTATGGGCAGGTGGGATATATCTCGGGATCATTCACTTGGAAACTGCAATATAGACAATCCCGATATGTTTTTATATAATATACATGGAGACAGGGTTAATGGCGCAAATATACATAATTTTATACCTGATTGGAGTAATCCAAAATTCAGTAAGTATTGGATTGAAGCATGGAATACAGATAATTTAGGAAAAGTATGGCAATCGGATGGCGTTTTTATAGACGAAGTACAGTTGTTGGTATCAAATTCAGGAGCAACAACCAATCCTAGAAATATTGATTGGACACCAGCATTAATAAATTGGATAGATAAAGTAGCAAAAGCAATGACCGAACACAATACTCTTGTTTGGCTTAATTCAGGTACAGTAAAAACGCAGGAGAGCATTGATGCCTATATTGAATTAGACAATAATTTAGAAAATCTAGTTCATTTCGCCGCATCTGAAGGAGCTTATGTAGTTGGATGGGGAAGTGGTGATTGTCAATTTTTTGCTGAACATATTTGGCTTAAACAAATTGAAGTTTCTAGTCAAATTCATAGAATTAATTATGGTATGCAATCTTTTGTAAAATCTACATTAGTTAATGGTGAAGGTGTTGATAATTGGGGTGAACCGGTGACACTAAATGACGCTCTCTGGTATGGTCTTTGCTCTTATCATCTTGGCAAAAACACAGTTGATGATAATACATATTTCAGTTTCAACGCTAGAGCTTATTCCTACGCTACATATCATGACGAATATGACCATATAGATCTCGGCAACGCCATCGGCAAATACAAAATCATCACTATCAGCGGCAACAACATCTACTACCGCGAATTTGAAAAAGGATATGTCTATGTCAATCCAACCATAAACGATGTCTCAAACATCGCTTTGCCTGAAACCTGCAAGCAATTAACTTATGATAACTTTAAAGATAATCCTGCTACTATTTCAGATACCAATACGATTGATTTAGTATCTCATAGAGGAACATTTTTATTAAAGAGCAACGGATGAGATGCCTTAGACACCGCCCCTCCCAAAGTAACCTCATTCACAATCAACAAAACAACAGTGAACACAACAGCCCGATAACAGCAAGCTACACATTCACAGGCAACACAGCGTTAAAACAGACAGGCTTATGGCGGACAACAGACCGCAACAACTCTCCAAACGGAATCATAACAGAAACCCCTCCAATATCCCCTTCCGACCATCTCAACAAAATCAGCAAACGGCAAACCTCTAACAAAACCTTTCCCGAACAACAACTTCCGCAATCTCAACCGCATTCAGCGCAGCACCCTTCAGCAGCTGGTCCCCGCACACAAAAAACTCAAGACCGCGCTCACCGAACACAAGATTCTGCCGGATACGCCCGACTTCCACATCAAACTTCTCTGTAGCAGTCAAAGGCATAGGATAAACATTGCTCTCTATATCATCCCGAACCACAATCCCAGAAGTCTCATCAAACAGTTTGCGCACATCACGAGCCTTTATCGGCTTCTCAGTCTCAACAACAATACTCTCAGAATGCGCCCTCATAGTCGGGATCCTCACACACGTACATGACATAGCAATACAATCATCCCCGAAAATCTTATGTGTCTCCCACACAACCTTCATCTCCTCTTTGGTATACTTATTATCCTGGAATAGATCAATATGTGGAATGACGTTAAAAGCAATAGGATGCGAAAAAACCTTATTCTCCGCTTTCCCCCCGTCAAGCACTCGTTTAGTCTCAGAAACAAGCTCAGCCATCCCGCCATTGCCTGCGCCGCTTGTAGCCTGGTAAGTAGAAATAATGACCTTCCTAAGCCCATACTTCTTATAAATCTGGTAAAGAGGAATAGCAGCAATCGCAGTAGTGCAGTTAGGGTTGGCAATCAGCATTGAATCACCAATCGCAGAAGCATTGATCTCAGGAACCACTAACGGAACATCATCCTCATACCGGAACGTAGACGAATTATCAACAACAACACACCCTGCTTTCGCAGCTTTAGGTGCATTTTCCTTAGGCCATCCGCCGCCGATCGCAAAAAACGCAATGTCCAACTCGGAATAATCTGCCTCGTCTGCATTCTCGATACAGATGTTTCCAAGTGGTGTCTCAATATTCTTTCCGACAGACCTGTGAGACGCATACAGCCTCAATGATTCAATAGGAAATTTCCGCGCAAGTAATACTTTCAAAAGCTCTCTGCCTACAACCCCTGTAGCCCCCAGAATTCCTACTCTTAAATTTTTCACACATATCACCTGCCATAATTATTTAACATCCTTATAACTGCACTCTGGAATCTTTCCGGTCCTGCAATATACCTCAAAATGGTCCAGCCACTTAGGATGCATACCATAAGCACCCACAAACTTAACAAACTTCCCTATCTGCTCAATTGTCTCTGCTTCAAGATTATGCTCTATTGTGCATGCACTTTTCTCAGCTACATTTTCAGGTACAAGAATAACCTTTAAAAACGCTTTTATAGTCTCATGCCTCACCATCACAGTCTTACCTATCAGATTCCCACTGGATGTAAGCTCAATATCACCATACTTTTCATATGCAACATACTTGCACTTGTCCAGCTTTCTTAGCATCTCTGAAACAGAGGCTGACTTAATGCCTAACCTATGCGCAATATCCTTGACACGTACTCTTCCCTTATCCCTGGAAAGTGCATAAATCGCCTCAAGATAATCTTCCATATTCCGCGTAAGCTCCATAATCACCAGCATTTAATCTATGTAACCTTAAAATTAATAAATATGTGACCTACTCCTTGATCCATAAATGAAACCCATACTATTTGTTGCTGCAATAGGTAATGCAGTGATAAAAACACGGTATTTAAGGATATATCGGATAAATACTTGTCTAAAATACTCCTTTTTAAGTGACAACTAATGACTAATTGACAAAAAATTGTAAGAACATTTATAAAATTAACCTTTAATATTTAGTCAGTAAACCTTGAGATGTTTGTGCTCATGCGCAGGCAGATGAGAATTTAATTCCAGATTCTTGGAGTTTTTGTTTATAGTTACATGGAAAAGGGTGTTTTTATCGTTAAACAGACACAGACAACGGACAGAAAAGCAAGCAAGATTAAGAGGGACAGCTGGTCCAAGAAGAAGTGGTATGCTATTATGGCGCCGGAGTTTCTTGGAAGCAAGCAGATTGCAGATACTCTTGCTTTGAAAGATAATAATCTTATCGGAAGGGTTATTGTTCTTCCTTTGAGTGAGTTTACTGGTAATTTTAGGGATTTTAAGGTCAAGGTCAAATTGAAAATCAAGGATGTCAAGGGCACAGAAGCACATACAGAATATGTCGGTCAGGAGATGCTTCGCGACCAGATTTTGAGGACTATCAGGAGATGGTCTTCGAGAGTTGATTCTATTGACGATATTAAGTTGAAAGATGATTCACGATTCAGGATTAAGAGTCTGACAGTCACCAGAAGAAGGGTTAATACTTCAGTCAAAGGAGACATCCGTCATGCGGTTTCTTCTGGAATAAAGGATTATGTGGCTGCGAGAGCTACTGAGCAGATGGTTGAGGATATTAATTCTTCGAAAATGCAGAAGATTATCAGCAGTAATGTGAAGAAGATTTATCCTGTCAGGACTGTTGAAGTTCGGATGATCCAGAAAGTTTAGTTTTTTTGTTCTAAATGGATTGCAGTTTTCTTGGATTGTGTCAAGGTGAAATTTCTGAAGTTATTTTTAGTTAGACTGTTTTGCGATACACTCAACGCAAGCGAGTGATATGAAACAACAGTTGTAATGTGCAGTGCTTTATTTGGATGTACAGCGTATTTATGGGATTGGTTGCCTATCTGCTGTGTTCAAAGAAACGCGTCAAAAAGCTTAACAAACCTCATATCAGAACCTTTTGGAATCTTTGCACCGGCAGCACCACTATGACCTCCACCGAAAGCGCCGCAGCCAATATCTGCTGCAACTTTTCTGACAACTTCTCCCAGATTTACTCCTTTTGCTTTTGACTTAGACCTAACAGAGACCTTTACCCACTTACCGCCTTTCACACATCCAAAACCTACACAGATGTCAGTCTTAATATCCCTTTTCAAAAGAATAGATATCACCGTACCGATAATGTTCTCATCAATGCGCGAACTTGCGATAATGTAAGTTGCCTTATCTGTAACCACAAAACTCTTTTTCATGTTTCTTGCACAAGACACACCTTTAGCAATCTTTTTGCGATACTCTAGAAGAATATCTTCAACCCCACCGCATGCGCCAAGGCACATCTTAAGTCCAAAAAGAGGATTCTCCTGCCTCCCGCAGGCATTAAGCACGCTTGAAAATTCCATGACATCGTAATCATTCTTTAGTTTATAGATGGTACCTATCAATTCATCTGCCCTTCCTCCGCATGCCACATTCTCAACAACAAGCACGGTAGATAGTTTCTTCTCCTCATCAGCGGTCAGGTCGCATAATCTCCTCCAGTTCCCTTTCTTATCTATGACTGTGATGCCGAGTTCTGATAGAAACTGCACTGCACCGGACTCATTTCCTGAAACATTCTCAATAAACGGATTATTGCAATATTCAATTGCCTTGTGGAGAGGCCTTGTGTATCTGCCAAAAAGCTTCAATCCTTTCTCACATCTGATGACACCTGCATATTCAGCATCTTCCAGAAGAAGCTGGTTCACACCGAGAAATTTACCATTCGGACACTGCCGGTCTCCTGCTGCACCAACAATCGCAAGGTCAATCTGTTTCTTCGACTGAGTTGACAGGCTCCTTGCAAGTATATAAGCAACACCTGCGCCGCTGATTTCGTTGGTCCCGTCAATACCTGCATGATATGGGTTAAGATGATACAGGTTATCCCAGGTACATGATGTATCTGGCGGGTGATGATCTACTACCACTACAGGTATCTGTATGTGTTCTTTAATCTGGCTCAACTGACCTGAACCGATATCTGCAAATATCAGCATAGAATTATGCTCGTGCGAAAGCTCAATTATTTCATCTATCCCCAGCTGCTTAATAAAAGTAATCTCAAAATCCTTGCAAAGATACTCAAGTGTCTTATAAATTATCGCTCCTGCGCAAATACCGTCGGCATCAAAATGACTCACAATCTTGATGTGTCCTTTCTCTTTTTGAATTGCCTGCGCAACATATGCTGCCATATCCGCAAGCGCCTGCACCTTCCTCTTAGCATCCATCGAGCTCAATTCATACACCAACCTGACAACTACTTTTTTGCATCATCTCCCAGAACTAGTAACACATCACGCCATATGATATTATATTATCTTGTATTATCTTACATGCATCTATTATATTTCGTCATATTTATATTTAGTCATTATCGGAGCATGGATATTTTTTCCGTTATACTAAATTATACGGTATCCCTGATTTCCGGTGCAATTAATGTCATATGACTACGTTTCAGCATATACTGTGCGTATTTTAAGCAACCAGAAAACAGTACTTTTCACGGAAAATTGCCTCACATTTAAGATGTGTGAAGTTTTATATATCAGTTAATTTAAAAATATCTTAATGAATAAACAAAATTATATTTATATCTATACAACAGCAATCGTTATATTAATAGCATCCTGCTTCTTAATTTACCAGAATCATTATTTAAAATATGAAGAAAAACAACTATCCGAGAATCAAAGACAATTATCGGATGAAATTAAATTAACTATTGAACAAAATAAGGACGTAATCTACAGTGAAAATCTTGGATATAATAACAAAAAGATTGATAATTATGTTCTTTTTGAGATTGAGGGATTTGAAACACTTTATGAATCAAATAAGCCTATGATTCCTTTCAGACAAATAGAAGTTGATGTGCCCCTTGATGCAGAAGTATATGTGAATGTTGATTTTTCTAATAAAATAAAGATTAAAAATACAAATATTCCGGCATATAGACCTCCTTCACCCATGCCCGCTTATGATTGGGAAAGCGTTCCTGATAGCGGTCCCATCGACTGTCCAAAAGATATTAGTATTTTTCCAGAGAAAAACTTTGACTATAGGAAATTTGACAGGATGGGATATAGTGTCGTTCATGTCTTTGTTTATCCTTTGACCTATGACGCTGTTAATAATCAAGCAATATTAAGTCAAGAAGTACATGTACAAGTAAATTATAACTCCTCAAAAAAAGGAATTATTAAAAATTTTGTAGTACCTCATACTGCAATTCAAGCAAATGTTACGTTTCGTACTTCAACAACGATAAAAAACATCGTTTCTAACACGGAAAAGTTTGAAGTTTTGATTGAGATAAGATCTATTGGTGGAAATATAGTTAGATCAGAAAAAAGTTCATTTGAGTTAGATGGTTATGAAAAAGAAGAACTTTATGTAGATATTGCCTCTCCTTCTCAACAGGGTTCATATACAATAAAAACGAAATCTTACAATGATAATCAAGAAATTGGCAGTTTATATGAATATATAGGTATTATACCGTACCAATATGTAATTATAGACTCATTAAATGTTTCAAAAGAAGTTTCAAAAAGTGCTAAATATACGTATGCTACCTTCAACGTCAAAATAAAAAATCCTACGGATGAATCATTTAGAGCATATGTTGATTTGTATATTTATCACGATACTGATGAACTTACAAAACGTCCTCAAATGTTCGTTGATTTAGAACCATATGAAACAAAGGAAATAACAGATCATTGGTTTATAGACCATTTGGACCCTGGTTTTTATTTCGTACATGCAATTGCTTCTGTCGGTGATTATACAGTGAGCTCGGATGATTCATTTGAGATTACTCAATAATTTGGTCGTGCAAGAAACCTGCTTAAATTGGTTTTCGAATCCAAAACACTATTTTTAGCCTTCTCGCATATTATTTGAATAAAAGCGGATGTGGTGTTTATTCTAAATATGCCTGTCTTCATGTTGTTTGGAGAAAATAGATGTGTGGGTATAGAAGTTTAACCCGCTTTTGAATACTATATGTCCAATCACATCAAAATATTTCTCAAAAAATTCTCCTTCCCAATCAGAATACGCTTCTACGAGGGATTAAGAATCATCTCAATCATCTGCTTACGCTTTTTCAATACAGAAAAACTCATTTTCGCCTACTCAATTTCAATTAGCATAACATATTTAAACCTTCCATTCAAAAATAACCTTATATGTACTACCACGACGCAGAACTCCTCTCGGCAATACTGAGACTGAAAAAAGAAATAATCTCTACAACCCAACTAGCGGGCATCTTAAATATTTCCCAGCAAAGCGCATCAAGAAAACTCAGAGAACTTGAAAAAAAGGGATTTATAAAGCGTGAACTATGCAGCAAAGGACAAAAGATAGCTGTTCTTGATAAAGGGTACGCGCTGATCGATTCGGTTCTGGATGAGTTAAAAGAAGCAATGTCTCAAAAAGAAGCAACACAAAAAAAAATCACTGGTTATGTCACATCAGGCTCAGGCGAAGGATCATACTACTTAAGCCAGCCTCAATACCACACTCAACTCACTGCCAGACTAGGATTTTCACCATTCAAAGGGACACTAAACATCGAGATAAGAGATGATAAGAACCTTAAAAATAAGGAAAAATTCCTGTTGACCCAGCCTATAGCAATCAAAGGATTCACAACTCCAAAAAGGACATTTGGAAGACTGCTATGCTACAGGTGCGCAATAAACAGCAAGATACAGGCAGCAATAATAATACCCAAGAGAACACACCACAACAACAAAATTGTGGAGATCATAGCACACGACAACCTAAGAGATACCTTAAAGCTCAAAGACGGCGACAGACTGGAGGTGACTTTCCATTAAGATAGGTATAGTAGACACGACTTTTGCAATGCTCAACATGGGCGACATCGCAACTGACGAGATTAAAAAAAACGTAGCATGCGCAATCATAAGACTGACAGTACCTGGCATAAAAGATCTGCCGGTCGCATGCAAAAAACTAATTGAAGAAGAGAACTGTGACATTGTGATGGCTCTGGGTATGCCTGGGAAAGAAAAGATGGACAAGCAATGCGCACATGAGGCATCCACTGGAATAATAACAGCTCAACTCATGACAAATACACACATCATTGAAGTGTTTGTACATGTTGATGAGGCAGAATCTGAAAAAGACCTCGCTGAGCTTACAGAAAAAAGAATTAGAGAACACGCAAAAAATGCGATAGACATTATTCTCTACCCGCAAAGACTCATTAAGACAGCAGGCACAGGTCAGAGGCAGGGAAGAGATGATGTCGGTCCAATAAAATAACTGGTGATAAACATGGATAATAAAAAACTGAAATTATGTATTGTGGCAGCAGAATTCAACTACGACCTTACGCATGCGATGGTAAGGCTTGCAAAAGAGCATGCGAAATTCCTGGGCGCAGAAGTCACAGAGACAGTTCTCGTACCTGGGTGCTTTGAGATACCTTTTGCATGCAAAAACATGCTGAAAAGAAAAGACATAGATGCATTGGTTGCCCTAGGTTCTGTGATAGAAGGTGCGACAGGCCATGATGAACTTGTAGCCCAGCATGCGGCTAGAAAGATCATGGACCTTGCACTGGAATACAATAAGCCAATTGGTTTTGGAATAACCGGACCTGGTATGAGCAGGCTTGAAGGTCACCAGAGGATTAAAAACGCAAAAAGCGCAGTTGAATCAGCAGTGAAACTTGCACGAAAATTTGATTGAGACGATTGTCTGTCATGCAAGATATGAAACCATATTACTATGGTGAGATATTGGAATAAGTTCATGGTGATATCAAGAGATATTAAAATAGGAGTATCTTATGATAGCAATATGTTGAACTAATGGGGTATTGAAGTCAAGGTATGTTAAAATAAGAAGATATTATAATGTGGAGATTGTGATATATATGTCCAATACAAAATATGCAACAATAGATGATGCAATAGAAGACCTGAAGACCGGGAAACTCCTCATAGTCACAGATGATGAGGACCGTGAAAATGAAGGTGACCTAATCTGCGCAGCACAGAATATTACCACAGAGATAATAAACTTTATGGCAAAGCACGCAAGGGGGCTTATCTGTATGCCTATGACTGAAGAGCGCCTCCAGAAACTCAATATCGCACAAATGGTCCAAAATAATACAGACAGGCATGAAACAGCATTTACTGTGTCAATTGATGCAAAAACAGGCACTACAACAGGAATATCTGCACATGACAGGGCGCGCACGATTAAAAAAGCGATTGCTTCTGATACAAAGCCTTCTGACTTCTCAAGACCGGGTCACATATTCCCACTAAGGGCAGTTAGCGGCGGAGTACTTAAAAGAGCAGGTCACACTGAGGCTGCTGTTGACCTGTCACGTATCGCAGGACTTTACCCTGCAGGTGTAATATGTGAGATCATGAATGAGGATGGTACAATGGCAAGAACACCGGAATTATTCAAGTTCGCAAAAAAGCACGACCTGAAAATAATCACAATTAAAGACCTCATAAAATACAGGAAAAATACTGAAAAACTTGTCTCGCGCGTATCTGATGTAGACCTTCCTACGAAGTATGGTAAATTTCGTGCAATAACATACAAATCAAAGACAGATAACTTATGCCACATTGCTCTTGTGAAGGGCAATATAACCTCTGAAAAAAATGTACTTGTCAGGGTCCACTCTGAATGTCTTACTGGCGATGTGTTTGGTTCACGAAGGTGCGACTGCGGCAGCCAACTTGCATCATCCCTTAAGCTAATTGAATGCGAAGGATGCGGGGTCCTGCTCTATATGCGCCAGGAAGGTCGGGGAATAGGTCTTATGAACAAGATAAAGGCATATGAACTCCAGGATAAGGGTATGGATACTGTTGAGGCAAATGAGAAACTGGGATTTGCAGCAGACCTGCGCGATTACGGCATCGGCGCGCAGATTCTTGAGGATATTGGTCTTAAAAAAATCAGGCTGCTCACAAATAACCCGCGAAAAATCAAGGGACTTTCGGGCTATGGTCTTGAGATAGTTGAAACAGTTCCAATCAAGATCAAGCCGAACAAAGATAATGAAAAATACCTTCTCACAAAACAAAAAAAACTAGGTCATGTGCTGGGATTATGATGGAAAACCAGGCATTTACAGGTCCAATGTTTATTGGGAAAGGTCTGGAATTTGTAAAAGAAGGGTATGTTGTTGTCGAGAATGGAAAAATCATAGACTGCGGCGAAGGCAGGATCAGCGGCGCTAAAAAACACTCAATTATTCCGGCATTTGTAAACGCGCATACACATATTGCAGATTATTTTCTTCGCGAAAAATGTTTGGGTATGACACTTGAGGCAGCATGTGCTAAAAGAGGAGTAAAAAATAACTGCCTGAGCTGCGCATCTGATGATGCGATAATAGATGGCATGAAATCAGCAATTTTTGAAATGATTCGTACAGGCACATGCTGTTTTAATGACTTTCGCGAGGGAGGTATAGCGGGTATAAGCCTTCTGAAAAAAGCGCTTCTTTACTTCAAATACAAAGGTATGCGCGCTAAGATATTTGGGAGACCCCTGTATTTCGGTGAAAATTTTATTGATGACTGCGATGGCTATGGGATGCGCAGTATAAAAGCAGAAAAAATAAAAATGAGACTTGGAAGGTCTCTTGGAATCCATGTGTGCGAGTCTAAGCATGGTGAACTTGAAAAAGCTCTTGAATTCAAGCCGGATTTTTTAGTCCACATGAACAGTGCGACTCTGGAAGAACTTAGAAAAGCGGCTTCACTTAATATGCCGATAATCATCTGCCCGCGCTCAAATGCGTATTTCGGTCTGAAACCTGCGGATATTCCTGCGATGCTTGAAGAGGGAATCGACCTTTCACTTGGTACAGATAATGCAATGACAAATACTGTAAGCATGCCATCAGAAATGGAATATGCATATCGTGCCAACATGAAAAATGTAAGTGCAAAAGATATACTGAAAATGGGTACTGTCAACCCGGCTAAACTATTTGGATGGAATTGCGGCTCAATAGAGAAAGGCAAAGATGCGAATATTATACTTATGGAGGATAATTTTCTAAAAACTCATGATCCTTATGCGACTGCCGTATTGAGATTACAGGCGCAAAAACTTGAGATAATGTTTGGGGGTAAGTTTGTGCATTATTATTGAGATATCCCATAAAGAAAGATATGTCTGATTTAAAAGATAAGAGAAATATCTGGTTTACAGGGTCACTGAAAATAGGATGCATGGTGCCGGATGACCCTAGAAATGACTCTGTAAATGACCCTGTAAATGGTAATTGAACATGGGCTGGCAATTGAGCGTACAGGAATTAGAAAATGTCTCTGTGAGAAGAAATGTAATGATTTTGGAATAGTTATTTATTTTTAGATTACAAATATCACAATATGAAAGATATAGCAGAAACAGCCCAAATCTTTTTGGAGAAATTTAGAGATAATGTGTTTGATATAGAGTTACTGGAAAAAGAAAAATATGATCACACAACTAAAGAAAAAATTATAAATAATGCCTATTTTTGGGAAACGCTGAGATTTCTCGGAATAGAAGAAAGCGATTTTAAAAAGAGATTAAATCGACCAAAAAGTCCGATTTTTGAAATATATGTAGATATTTTAGAGAACAAAATAAATAATAAATGGATTGAATCTGTTTTACCTCTGCCTGTGTCTAAAATAGATGTAATTAGTTATCATAAAACCCGATTTTATTATGAGTTTCTTCAGGACAAAAAGAGGATAGACGAGTTAAGAACTCTTCTAAAGCGCAGTAAATCTAAGGATATCGAAGAGATATTAAAAAACACAGACAGAAACCTTATTTTTGAGATTGCATTTCGCAAAGAAATGTTTGTGGGACAAGAAATTGAAAATATTAAATCTAATAAAGTGGGGTTATATCTCGAAGAATTAGATATATTATCCGAACCGGGCGTAATCAAGCATCAAACATACAATAACAACATTGTTCATCAGCGACTTGAGAATATAGAACTGAACAAAGACAAAAAATATGTATTCGGTACTTTAGGTATATTACCTCTGAGTTCAAAGATTAAAAAAATAAAACTAAGAAATGATGTGTTTTTCTCTGAGAAGCTAATAAGTGCGAGATTTATTGACAAAAGAAATATGAAAAAAATATTGTCTGAGTTTAAGCGACATATTGAGCGCAATATTAATATGAAAGACACAATTTATTATCAAAACACGATATATCATCAAGAAAAAATCGAAAAAATAGATTCCATATATAAACTAAACCAATACTTGCTTACTGTTGATGATGATATCCTAATTGAGATTCTAAATAATTTGTTGAAAGAAAATGAAATATCATTCAGATTTGAATTCTATGATATTACTGAAAAATCCAGAATAATAATTTCAGATTACGGTATTGTTAAAACAGAGATATTTCGTAGCCCTGTGTCTAATCTACCTTTTATTTATTCTCATGATGAACGTAGTTCATTTAATATTATAAACAATTATTTCTGTTTTATAAACAAACATATTCCCGATAAAATACTAAATGAGTCTTTAGGAGATAGAGAGTTGTATGATGTTATTGCAGAAAATCCGTTGTTTTTTTATATTGATTCAAAACACGAATTTAAAAAAATGCTGAAGATTCTTGGATTCTTTAACTTAGAATGTGTAAAAGAAAAAGATATGCAGTTATTGAAATCAATATATTTAACCTATTTTCATTTTGTACCCTCAGCAGATTCATCTGAAAAATCTGATTTGTATCGATTGAATAATTTGATTGAGAGAGCAAAACATAATGCAAAATATAATCTCGAAAATACATCAAATATAAAAAATATTCTGAAATTATTTGAGAAAATAATGAAGACCATGTATTCTCTCTTTTTTCATCCATTCTACCGACAGATAAGCATACAATTTGATGAAGGCGGTGATGGAGCATTAAAAATGATTGATATTTGCTACGAATCGATATGTGACTATTATAAACATGATTACGAGAAATATATCTATTCTGACAATTACAATATGGTATCATCTCAGTTTGAAGAATTATTCAAAAAATCAGAGATATTGGGGAATAATGTTGAGACAAAAGACATAAGCGATGATACACTGAATATATTTAAAAACAATTCTGAAACTAACGACAATATCACAAAAGAGTCAATTTTAGAGTTATATAAGAACAATATTAAGCCAATTATACTCGAAAAAGTTAAGAGAGAAGATGATTTTTTTGATTTATATTATACCTTTAACAAATTGCTGTATCATCCAGCAATAATAAGAATCAACCAAAAAAAGAATCTATGTATGGGTGATTATCGCAATTGTTTATCACAATTATCTGACTTATTAAACAAAAGTAATGCTTCACGTATCCGTTTTAAAGAATATTTCAAAAGAGAGAGATTATTCAAATCTGGTTCCGAGAAGTTAAATTTATTCAAAACTATTGATAAGATAAATAAATATCGAAATGAAGATTCTTCACACGGTGAAATAGAATCCTGTGGAAAAGAAAAAACACTGAAATTATTAGATAATTTGTCGTCTGTCTGTCGATTTCTATGTGAAAATAACAACTATCCTGTTATTTTGAGAATGAAAAGCCAGGTAAAAAATGAATATGGAATCTATTATTACAAGGCAAATGATGTTGATTCAGACAATGAATACACTATTATGACGACACAGAATATAGATTCAACACACACATATTATATTCTCCATGAGGAAGTAGAAGGTAAAATAATTTATCCGACACTCATAGACACGAAAATAATTGACGGTATGTGAACTATAAACAATAGAATGAATAACGATTTTTTATTGAAAAATAAAAACGAGGTTGATAATATGGCAAAAACGATGCTGAAGATACCCTGTCCTTATTGTAAAAAGAGTATCACTTTAGATAAGGTCCTTACACATTCAATTGAAGAGAAAATGCGCAAAGATTTCGAGTCCAAGTTAAAGAATAATGATGAAAAATATCATTTAGAAGTAAAAAAATATAAATCGCAATTAGAAAAAAAAGATAAAGAAACAGATAAACTGAAACATTCTCTAGACAAGCGAATAGAAGAAGCAACAAAAATAGAAAGAAAAAAAGTTGAAAAAGAAGCTGGAAAAAAGGCTGCTGAAGCCGTAGAAATAGACATAAAAGATATGAAGGAACAACTCAAAGAAAAGGACGAAAGGTTAGAAAATACTCAAAAAGAAGAGTTGAAGTTAAGAAAAGAAAAGCGAGAACTTGAGAAAGATAAAGATGATTTTAAACTTGAAATGGAACGTAAAATAGATGATGAAAGAAAAAATATCTCCGAGGAAGCTGCAAAAAAAGCTGTTGAAGAGTATAAAGTTGATTTGGAAGATTTGACAGAACAAATCAAAGAAAAAGACGAAAGATTAGAAAAGACTGAAAAAGAAGAGTTGAAGTTAAGAAAAGAAAAGCGAGAACTTGAGAAAGATAAGGATGATTTTAAACTTGAAATGGAACGCAAAATGGATGATGAAAGAAAAAAAATATCTGAAGAAGCCACCCAGAAAGTTGTTGAAGAACATAAATTAAAGGATAAAGAAAACAAGAAGCAGTTAGATGATTTGAACACACAAATTGCTGATTTAAAAAGGAAAGCAGAACAGGGTTCTCAGCAATTACAAGGAGAAATACTTGAATTGCAAATAGAAGACAATTTAAGAGAAGCCTTTCGTCATGATATCGTTGAGCCCATCTCAACTGGAGTAAAAGGTGCAGATATTCTACAAAAAGTATGTTTGAGATCAGGACAAAATTGTGGTACTATTCTCATAGAGTCAAAAAATACAAAGAAATGGAGTAAAAGTTGGATTCAAAAACTTAAAAAAGATCAACGAGAAGCAAAATCAGATATTGGAGTAATAGTCACAAAAACACTTCCGGATGGTGTTGATAAATTTAATTGTATCGACGGAATAATGATTGTAGATTATCGCTATATTATCCCTGTAACAATATTGCTACGGAATCAACTCATTGAAATCGCGAGAGTGAAAAGTTTCAATATTGGTAGGAATGAAAAAATGGATGTTCTGTATACTTACTTAACAGGAACAGAATTTAAACAGAGAGTAGAAGCTACGGTTGAATCCTTTTCTCAAATGATGACCGACCTTCAAAAAGAGAAGAGAGCCATGACGAAGATTTGGTCTAAAAGGGAAAAACAATTAGAGCAAGCTTTCTATGGTATTGCCGGCATGTATGGTGATATGCAAGGCATTATCGGTTCTTCTTTACCGGAAATAAAATCATTGAGCCTGATTGAGCACCAATCCAATAAAGATGATAATACAGATGGAACCTCTTGATATATTCTCTAAACAATAATCAGAGACACTAAATTCCTTGTCGAAAGAGGTATTTTAATCCAGAAAGGAGATAAAAAGGAAGATATTATCAATTTATCGGACAGAATAACGGACATTATATCGGACATAAATATGACCCCCTAAAAGGTAATTGAAGAGGGATAACATGCAGGAAACAGAAAGATTGGAATTCAAGAAGTCAACATCTGAGTTGAAAAAAGCGCTGATATCCATAGTCTCAATTTTGAACAAGCACAATAAAGGCAAATTGATTTTTGGCATTAAGCCAAAAGGCGATGTGATTGGACAAACTGTAACTGAGAAAACACTCAGAGATATCTCAAAATCTATTTCTGATTACATTGAACCCAAAATCTATCCAGATGTCAGGAAAGAGAGAATAGAAAACAAGGAATGTATTGTTGTGGAATTTTCAGGCAATAACATACCTTATTCTGCTTATGGAAGGTATTATAAACGGGTTGCTGATGAGGATAGGCAATTGAGCGCCAAGGAATTAGAGAAGCTAATTCTTGAAAAAAATAAGGAAAAAATGAGATGGGATAAAGATATTTGCGCAAAAGCCTGCATTAACGATATAAGTGAAGAAAAATTGATTGCTTTTCTGGAAAAATCAGGGAAACCTTTTGATGGTGTTGAGAGTTCTTTAAGGAAATTGAACTTAATGAGCGGCAATAAACTTGTGAACGCGGCGGTTATATTGTTTGGAAAGAACCCTGCGGATTTTTTTCCAAATGCAAGATTAAGGTGCGCGGTTTTCGGGACAACAGACACTTCTTTTACAATAGACATGCAGGATTTCAACGGAGATATATTTAACTTGATAGAACTGGCTGAAAACTACATCCTGAAAAATATTCATATTGGTATGAGATTAGATGGAATGAGGAGAGTAGATGTCCCGGAGATAAATCAAAAAGCATTTCGGGAAGCAATAATCAATGCATTCTGCCACAGAGACTATTGGAAATATGATTCTGTAAATGTTGCAATATTTAAAAACCGGGTTGAGATAAGAAGTCCCGGATTATTATATGGTGATTTAACAATTGAGCGCATCAGGAAAGAAAATGTTTCTGAGAGAAGAAATGAGCTTATTGCTGAAAAACTTCACGACGTGCATTATGTAGAGAAATGGGGACGAGGAATCAGTTTAATTCTGAAGAAAGAGCCAGATACAAAATTTAAGGAAATTGGCACACAATTTATCTCAGTTTTTAAGAGAAAAACCTTCTTAATTGAAACGACCTCTATGGGTTCGGATGAAAAGTACCCAGAAAAGTACCCAGAAAAGTACCCAGAAAAGTGGTCAGAAAAGTGGTCAGAAAATCTGAATCCAACACAGATAAAAATAGTCAACCTCATCAAAATAAATCCAAGAATCAATCGGCTGAAACTTGCAAAAGAACTGGATTTAACTGATTCAGCAATCAAAAAGAATCTCCGCATACTAAAAGAGAAAGACAGAATCAAAAGAATAGGTCCTGACAAAGGCGGGTACTGGGAAGTAATTGAGTGATGATAATATGCATATAACTATCAACTGCGCAAAAAGTCTTGACAGCATAATTGAGGGTCGTTTCTCAAATGAAAAAGACTGGAAAAGGGTCTATGAGCTGCGCGCAAAAAGCGATGCTGTAATGGTTGGCATAAACACTATTCTGAAAGATAACCCGCGCCTTACAACACACAACACAGGAAATGAGCCTGTGAAGATTGTGATAGACAGCAGATGCAGAATTCCGAAAGACGCAAGGATCTTCCAGACAAAAACAATAATCGCGGTATCTGAGAATGCGCCTAAAGAGCGTATAGCTGAAATCAAAAAAAGAGCGAAGGTCATTGTTTGTGGGAGAGATAAAGTTGATTTATGCGCACTTATGAAAGAACTTTCTGAAACAGGCATTAATAAACTGATGGTTGAGGGCGGAGGGACACTGATTACGTCTATGCTAGGGCTTGCAGATGAGGTGATTGTTGCTATAGCGCCACAGATTATGTCAAAAGGTGTCTGCTTTGTGGAAAAAGAACTTGATGCGCCTATAGAGCTTAAGCTAAAGGATGTCCTGAAGCTTGATGAGATTGTTGTCTTAAAATATGATGTTCTAAAATAAAACGTGAAATTGTATTTCATATAATACAAAAATATGTGAAATCGTATTCTATACAATACAATAACGATATAAAATTGTATTTCATACAATACAATACTATGGAAGCAATCAAAAACATTTTAGTTGCATGGAAAGAAAGAGGCGTTCCTAAAGACCTGATAAAAAGAGATATAGACATCCCAACTGCGCCTGCGAAAACAAACCAGATACATACGATTGCAGGAGTCAGGCAGTCCGGTAAAACATACACAATGTACCAGCTGATAAACCAGCTTATTTCTGAGGGTGTTGATAAAAACACGATATTCTATCTTAACTTTGAAGATGAGAGACTGGTGGAAAAAACAGAGACACTGACAGAACTAATTCCAACAATCAGGCAGTTTTTTGACCCGCCCAGGAAAATATATCTCTTCCTTGATGAGATACAGGTAATCCCTCTGTGGGACAAATGGGCAAGAAGAATCCATGACGAGCGCGAAGTCACACTATATCTGAGCGGATCGTCATCAAAACTTTCAAGCAGGGAAATTTCAACAACACTAAGAGGTCGCGCAATTACACATGACGTATATCCATTATCATTTAGGGAATTCCTGAAATTCAAAAATATGAGCTTTGACAGAAAAACAATAGAATATAGTGAAAAAGAGAAGACAAAAGTACTGAAACTGCTTCGCGAGTACCTTGAATTTGGCGGCATGCCGGAAGTTGTCTTGCAAAAAGATGATAAGATACAACTGCTGCAGGAATACTTTAAAACAATAATAAATCGTGATATAATTGACAGATATAGCATACGAAATACAAGCCTTCTTTCAGACTATCTGAAACTACTTATAAATTCAACTTATTCAAGCATCAGTAAATCATGCAATATACTTGAAACATTCGGCTATAGTCTCAGTAAAAACACACTTTGCGAATACCAGTCTTACGCTCAAAATTCATTCTTCATATTTCCTGTACCTATAATATCCTCAAAAATAAAGACACAGATGCAATATCCGAAAAAAATATACTGTATTGACAATGGCTTTCTTTCAGCAATATCATTTAAATACACAAAAGCATATGGTCGGCTCACAGAGAATGCTGTATTCATTGAACTGAAAAGGCGGAACAAAGAAATATACTACTGGAAATCCAATGTAGGTGACGAAGTTGACTTTGTAATAAAAGACAATCTCAGTATCACTGAGCTCATCCAGGTCTGCTGGGACCCTACAGATGCAAGAAAAAGAGATATCAGGGGACTTACAAAGGCAATGTCAGAATTCCATCTGGACGAAGGATTAATTATTACCGAAGACTATGAGGCAGAAGAAGAAATAAATGGAAAAAGAATCAGATTCATGCCTGTATGGAAATGGTTTCTGAATATCTGAGAGTCTGTTCACTTCTTCTTGTCTTCTTTCAGATGTTTTGTTTTGGGAAGATCTTTCTTATACACAATAGTCCGATGCGGGAATGGTATCTCTACACCTTCTTTATCAAATCGCTTCTTGATGGATTCAAGCAAGTCATAACCTGTCCGCGTAGCAACTGGCTGGTCCGGCGCCCAGAAAAGCAGCCTCAAAGTGACGCCGCTATCACCCAGTTTCTTAATCCTTACAACCGGAATTCCGGGGGTGCTGATATCTCTTGACGTATTAATATCCAAAACATCCGGATGCTTTTTCACTTCATCCATCATTATCCTGCGCGCAAGACCAATATCAGAATCATAGCTGATAGATACATCAAGGAACTTAAGAATTTTTTCATCACCGATACTATAGTTCACTATTGGATCCTTACTGATAATATGATTAGGGATGATTATTCTCTTGTTCTCCCATGTCCTTATGACTGTATGGCGCAGAGTAATATCTTCAACTATCCCATACTCGTCTGTAATCCTTAGTTTATCCCCGAGTCTGAATGGTCGAAAAATCGCAAGACTGATGCCTGCAACGAGATTGGCAAGCGTGTCCTGTGCTGCAAACCCGGCAATAATACCGATAACACCAGCACCTGCAAACATGCCGACAGAGATTGCCCGCAGTTCAGGAATAGAATAAAACACAAGCCCAATACCAAAAACATAAATTAGCACCTTTGTAATATTTCTCAATACTCTCTGCCTTGTCGGGTCTATTTGTTTTCTCACACTGGAAGCACCTTCAAGGCGAAATAAAGCACGGTCTGCAAAATGCGCAACCACAGGAGTTGCAAGAAGAATCAGCACAGGCACCATTATTTCTGGTACAACCAAACCAGACAATGATTCTATATTCAAATCCAACATATTAGCCATAAATCTACTTTGTCATCGAAGGTTATATAATTTGGCACTGCGGGGGCTTTGCTCCTAAAGTACCAAAAAAAGCAGACTTTAGGAGCAGATGACACACTTTAGGAGCAATTACCACAAATAATAGTAACCTCACAAACAATTTTTTTAATGTCTGCGACACTATCTTTATTTATGTACAATCCCTCATCAATACTTATGTTATCTCTTCCAATCTTCATCGGACCAACACAGTATGTACTATTAACTTCTCGTGTGGCTTCTTGGATATTCTCTAAAAGGTAGGTGTATAGTGTTTCGTGATTCGCAATACCCTCAAGATACTCTGAAACTTCTACTAGTATTATGATTTTTCCATCTTCTGGTTTTTTATTTGTTATTGCATTTACGAATTTCTCTTTTAGTTCTTTGTTTATCACATATATCCACTCCATATTTTTTTTGAATCTTTTTTTACTTTTTTTCAAAGTATTTTATATCCTAAAAAGTATAGATGAATAGATAAGAATAAATAGTTTTGGCGGTTTTTCGGTGCTCCGCGCACCATTCCTTTACACACTGTACACTGTCATAGCGTCCATGCATCATGTCATAACGTCCATACGTCATGTGTCATTACGTCATGAAGTTATACGTCATTGTTCCACACACTAAAGTCATTTATCGTCCATCACCCGTAGTATTAGTGTATGTTATTTGTGTTGAACATCTGACAATCAGACTTGTGCAGAAAGAATGTGAGAAGACATACCCGAATTCAGAGATGCTCAAATTATTTTTTGTTTTTGTTCTTTAAAAAAATATCTCTTAACATGAAACCGCCAAGCCTTAAAAGTATTTCAACTCTTATTCCATTTTCAAATGCATAGTTTTTGACATTATTTAACAAACTGGTATCTTTTAGTTCAATCATAAGGTTTATTGATTGCTCTTGAACATCATAATCAGTATAGGCTTTTGAGTCTTTAGTTAATTTAACATCTAACTTCTTTATCAATATCGTTTTCTTAGTTTTTATAAATTCTTCTAATCCGCTTTTTTTAAGTAATTCCTGTCCAAATTTTGTCGGTTGAATAGGGCTATTTGCAACTTCGGTTAAATTATGTTGAATATCGGTACCGCCAATTCGCATATGTGTCTGCATCTCAGTAATTGCCAACTTAATTGGAGTAAGATGGCTATTATTTAATTTATTTAGTTTTGTATTTACTTTCTTTGAAAATACAAGATAGGCAATTACACTAACAATACCCAATGGCGTTAATGTCTGCGGGTTTAGTCCAAGAGAATTCAAAAGCCCAACAAATTCCGTTACAAACATAGAAGTTATTTTGTGAGATAGTTTATATAAGTTATTCGGAGAAATTCGCCGTTATCCCCAACTCATGCACCTCATGGATAACCACACATACATTATGGCAGATTATCTTGCATAGCATCTCATTTACCTGCGCGGTATGGCTCTTGGACTTCAAGCTATCGCCGAACTTCGATTTAATCATGTGAAAAGTCGTTTCCACGTTGCTTCGTTTGTGGTAATGTTCTGCAAACTCTTCTTGCTTGAACTGGAAATAATGATACATCTTAGACCACAACATAGACCCCCGTGCTTTGCCTGTGGCGTTGGTCTTGAATGGGATGTAAGGTGTACCGCCAATTTCGCTAACCACAGATAAATTCTTCTTTGAACTGTATGCCTTATCTGCGGTGACTTCATGCATATTAAAACCATTACTTGAGGTTGTCTTAACCAACGGTGCGAACTGCGGGCTGTCTGCTCCGCTTTCGTCTGTTATCTCTGCGGAACATATGATGTTTGTCTTTACACCGCAACAGATATGCGCTTTAACCCATCGGTGCTGTTTCTTTGTCCTGTGTTTCTCTTTGCAGTATTCGTTAAAGCGTGTTGTCCTGAATCCTGAACTGTCAACAGCGAATTGGTGTTCCACACTCTTTAATGGCGCAGAAGATAGTGTTATTAGGTTCTGTAATATTGGTGTAATGTCCTCTTTGTTCATTAATTTATTGATTGCGTTGAAGTTTGGTGGGTGCGTTATCTGCCCTCTATCGTTTGCGTTTTTGTAAAGTGAATGCGCTCTTCTGCTCGATAGTTGCGAATATACTTTCTGGATAGTGCAAAACGCGCTTTCCTTTAAGCTCAATCGCGGTCTGCCGAACTTGTATTCTGGCTCTTCAACACTTTCAACCAAATCTTTTAAGAGTGCGTCAAATTGGTTTACCTCGCCTGTCTGCGCCTTGTTGTAGGCTTTCCAATCCTGTGTGTATGTAACCTTCATTGCTTTCATGGTTGTTGTGTTGCCTTCATCATCTATGGTCTGTTTCATGTAGTATTCAACCGCCCAGATGTGTTTGCATTTTGTTCGTCTCATTTCGCAATCAGGACAATTACAGTGTGGTTCGTGACCCTCTAATTGGACGGTGTATATTTTACCACTACTCTGCGAAGGCACAGCCCACCCGTCATCGCATTTCTTTATATCTGATGTTTTCGCTATCATCAATCCTCTTTGTTGTCGTCCATCCATTTATATCGCCTCTTCAGATTTATTAATGGTTGTTAATAGTTGTTAATAAATATAGGGTAAGAAGATTTAAATACTTAACTATTAATAACTATTAATGATTACTAATTGAGGTGGTTTTATGGCAAAGAAATTATTATTTGATGCGGAAGAAGAATTGTGGAATAAGGTATTAAATTTCAAAGTCAATAAAGGACTTAAAAATAACAACGAAGCGGTTGAAGTTTTATTAAAGACGGCTCTTGAACCCATACACAATACAAAAGAACTAGTAGTCATTAAAGATATGCCAGAAAACATAGTCCATGAGATAAAAAAATTCAGAAATGAAATACCCACATATGAAAAGGGAAATGATATACCATTCATAATAATAAAAGATAAAAAATCAATGACTTTTTTTTGCCAAGTTTATGTAGCCGCTTCAGATTTAGTAAAATTAGGAGATAAAGATTCTGTTATTGACCCAGAACTACAAGAAGAGCATAGAGCCAACAGAGAACTAGAACCCGATAATTATTATTTTATCAGAATGGCTGATGATGCAGTAGATGGAAGAGCGTTTACTGAAATCGTAATTGAATATAATAATAACTACACCCCAAATAAACCACTAAAAATATTAGGTGGGCAACATAGATTTGAAGCCATAAAAAATGCTTTGATAAAAGAAGAGAATAATTATCATGGAATAAAAGTATATTTTGATTTGGATAAAGACCAAAGAGCAGAAATAATGAGGATTTCAAATACCAATATTAATGTATCAAGCGATTTAAGAGATAGAATAGAAGAACACAGATTATCTCCTGCGAATATGCTTCGTAACCTCTGTCAAGAAAATGGAATATTATATAAAGACAAAGATTTTGGCGACAAAAGAAGACATGAAGATGAATTTAATCCTACAGTAAGAATGATGAGGACATTCTTGGTGAATTTCTTCGTGGGTCTTGAATACGATGGAGATGCCGATAAAGATGCCCTTGAGCCATATATATGTACAACAGGCAAGGATGTGGATAAAGAGTACATAAAAATATTTAATAAATTCAAAAAGAGTGGAAATTTTGATGATAATCGGTTGATAGAAACAGTTAAAAGATTCGCAAAGTTACATGAAGCACAATTTAAGAATGCCGATAAAATAAAGGGTAGTGCAAAGAAAGAGTATAAAATAAAATCGTTCAGTTATTCGATTATATCTAGTTGGTCTTTTGCGGCAGGTTACCTTCAAAAAGATGAAAAGAGGTTAAAAAAATTATTTTCTCTTTCGGAGTTATCGGGAGATTCTGACCCATTAAATGCAACATCAATGTCAAAAGCAAAGCATAAAACCGACCCCGAAACATATAGAGGGTTAGGGACAAGGATGGAAAAAAAGGAAAGAGGAAGATTACTTCAGCTATTCTTAGAATACTCAAAATCCGAAAAACACAAAATAACTATTGACATGTGTAATGCCGCAATAGAAATATATCATGCAAATAGGGCATCAATAGAGGCAGAAGAAAAAAAGAAAAATGCGTTCTAAATGAAAACATATAAATTCTATTTGAAAGCAAGTGAACATTTCTGTAACAAAGAATCGTGTTCATTGGATAAAAAAGAAAAAGAATATTATCCAATATCCTCTTTAATTTTATCATGGATTGCCCTCGAAAGCTATGTAAATGCGATTAGTGACTCTTTGTCTAAAAGCAGCAGATTAAGGTCACATGTTAAAAAATACCTATTAGAGAAAGAGTATGCCGTGAATGACGATGGCAAATTTATAGAGAGAAGTTCTAGACCATCTACAACAAAAAAGATTCTCTTCATAATTGAACATTTCTCGAAAATGGATGCTAAAAAAATAAAACAAAGAAAGATATGGAGAGACATTAAGTCGTTGGAAGATTTACGGAATAAAATTATACACCATAAAGAAAAAAATGATGTAAACATAACTCGTAGTAAAGCCATAGAAATGAAGAATCACGTTGAAGATATGATGACTCTATTAAATAAAGAGGTTTTTGGAAGGAAAATATGATTTCAACCACTTTAGGAGCAGAACTTCTACTTTAGGAGCAAAGTGGACTTTAGGAGCAAAGCCCACTGCGGGTATCAAAAATCAGATGTATTTTACTATACTCCCGGTGGAATTAATCATGTTACCTGTGTCTTTACAAAGTATAATTTACTTGAGTATACTCAATCAGAATCGTCTTGTCTTTAGCATTTGCATCTTTTTTTTCATCCTTTTGGTGTCTCTCATTATTTTTTCCAGATTATTTTCAACATTCGCGAACTTGCCAGATACCGATTTAAGATCATCGTCTTTATATCCGCTATTTTTTGTCCTGTAATGCAGATATAATGTAATGAGAAGGAAAGCTAAAAGAATCACCACCACAATTTTTTTATCCAGTGAATTTACACTGCCGGTCAGCCTCTCTGCAGGGGAAACATTGATTACAGTCCCTTTTTCGTAGGTCATTTTGCCGGAATAGTAAACGACACCATTAATTGTGTATCTTCCGGGCTTTACCGGGGTATAGTATGCGGTTAAGTTGGCTGTTTCACCTATTGGCACTTCCAATTCATCACTTTGTAATGTTTCAATCAATATTTCATTGAGATAAACTTCGCCCCTGAATTTTGCATTTGTTGATATCTGACCTGTGTTTTTAAAAACAGCGTCCACTCGCGCAACATCTCCTACTTTTATCCAGGAGTTACCTGTTTTTATGTTTATGAGTTCACCTTTTCTTGTCAGTGAGCCTTTTTTCATGATGTCAAATGTCAGTAATTTGTTTTCTATTATATCATCTGCAACAAAAACAGAGACGTTTGCCCAATATTGTCCTTCTGCCAAGTCTTTTGAGGAAATGTTCAGGTTGTATGTTTTTTCTGTTGTCGGTAACGTTTCACCTAATGTGAAATTATCGGACTTAATCAACATGGACTTATCCCAATTATGGAGATTGATTTGGACCTTGGGTGAGACCTTAACATTTCCTTTGTTTATGCCGGTAATAGAAACCGGGATGTTATGTCCTTCCTCAACGCCTTGTACTGCAATGTTTTTTACTTTATATCTTATTATCTGTTCGCCTGTTATCTCTATGAATACCTTCAGGCTAATAGCAGTCTCTATTGACATGCCATGACCCTCTATTGTCGGGATGCGCCTTGGCTTGGAGACTATGTTGATAGTACCCTCATAAACTCCGTTCGCCACATCTGCCGGCGGCTCGATAGATGTTTTGATGTAACGAGTGCCTTTTGTTGGAATACTAAATTTTTTTCCGGGATCAAAATATGTCCAATCGGCAAAGGAGCCTTCAACGAATATTTCAATGTCTGTTATACGGTCTTCAGGGTTGTATAAATAGATTTCCTGCTCGGCATATCCTCCTCTGAGTACTTTGTTGAAATACATTTTGCCGGGACCTGCGGCGAATCCCCCGGCGTGAACAGTGTTTGATAAAAGAGATAATAGCAAAGTTAAGAGGATGGCTAATGAGAGTTTTTGCAGTTTTGACATAACTAAATATTGGCTGTTATTTTTTATAAGATTATCTTGCAGGTGAAAACCAACAGGAATCACAAAAAAAGAAAAAGGATATGATTAGGGCAACAAATACACTAATCATAATGTTATATTGTTGTTTATTAACTTTGTGTTGCTGATATTCTTGTTGTGGTTGTACAGGTTCCTGATACGCCACTTGCAGGTATTTTTATTTTCCAATATAGGTTGTATTCTGGGGGGTCCGTAGATGATGCCTCATCAGATTTTGACCAGTTGACATCCACCAGATCATTGCCTGATGAAAGTTTCCATGTTGTGTCATCAAAAGTGAAACCGCTTGTCGTGTTGTATCTTACACCTGTCGTTGATGCATTTGTATTTATATTGGTAGAGCCGACACCGTCGCAACTCATATTGCTACTATATAATGACTCGTTAATATTCAGATCAAGGTTAACATTTCCTGTAATCTTGATTGTTGTTGTTATCTGTGATGATTCTTCATTGAGATTAACCTCGCCAAAAGGAATTGTGGTATTGGTGACATTCAATGCAGTTAATGACTGTATGGTTATGGTCTCAGTGTTGTTTCCGTACGCACTGCTATTATCGGTTACGTTGAAGTACATTGTCCAGTCTGCAGGATTTGCGTGGTAGTATATGGTGAACAGGCATTCTACGGTACTGTTTGTGGATGCGGTTCCGTTCTCGGTGAACAAACAGCTATTATTGTAGTAATGTATTGTGTGATTCGCGGAAAGTCCGCGAGTATCGTTGTAGAATTCGGCACGAATGCCCATTAAATCCTCATAGCCGTTAAGATCTGTAACGGTTGCAGTACAGTTTAATAGAATGGTTGATTCTGCTACTGGTATGAAAGAGGATGAGTTGCAGGTTATTGTCCCGACTGTCGGCGGGCTATTTCCTATTGTCACTGACGTAGGCAGGTCATCATTAGCGCCATCAGCTATTACCGCAGGTATAGCGACGAGTAATAACAATAGCAATATATATGATAAAATAAAATATTTGTCTTTCTCCAATTCCATTTCTATCCCCCCTTTAACGTAACTTATGAATTCTTTGAGATTCGCCCGGATAGTTAACGCCTTTTGGTTAAGTTTATCCGTTTAGTAACGACCTTAACTATAATTGAAACTAAATCATACTTTAAGCTAATATGTATCTTTGTACAGAAGTAGTATATAAAGGTTTGGTCTGTCTGGGTAGGGATATTTTTTCCGTGATACTAAATTTCCCCGCAACCTTGAGTTCTATTGGAGAAGAGGTCAGAGGGTTTCGCTTTAGCACATAAAATACGTATTTTAGGTCATCAAAAAAATACACTTTTCACGGAAATTTTACTCATACCCGTCTGTCTGAATGTTGTTTTTTTGAGTCAATATGGTCGGGGGTTGTCGTTATTGTCTGAATGATGTGTGTGACGATAAAATATCGCAAAAACAATGGGCTCTGGCTATTTTTCACCAGATTTTATGTAAAAAAACGCAAAAGTATGGGTTGCTATTTTACAGTCGCACATTGGTTATTCGTTTCTGGAGAATGGATTCACGATAATGTCTTCAAGGTCTTTTTTGTG
Organism: Candidatus Nanohalarchaeota archaeon; assembly: GCA_030634545.1. Classification (GTDB taxonomy): domain Archaea; phylum EX4484-52; class EX4484-52; order EX4484-52; family B79-G9; genus B79-G9. The sequence goes on along the minus strand of DAOWAN010000013.1, from coordinate 976 downwards.
TGTTTCGCCTTTCTTCATTGTAACTGGTTCTATTGCAGATATCCTGAAAGGTGCTTCGCCACTATCACCTGTTTTTAAAACTTCGGTCTTAACACTCCTGATTAACGGGGTTAAGCAATTGCGCGCGTCGCTTTTGAGCATATTGCGCTTTTTTGCAAATAAAATAATTGATACGAGCATAATAAAAATTACAAAAACGGTCAGATTATTGTTCCCCCATGTCCCTGTGGATAATCCTGTAATACGGGAACCATCTGCTTTTGTTTCTTCAATATGTGTTTCTGGTTGTGCCTTGGGAGATATGCTATTTATATTTAGTGTGAAGCTTGATGATGTGACTGTAATGTCTGATTTTGCATTTAAATTTACAGTGTATTTCTGCATACATTGATTGTTTGTACACTGAGCTTTGGGTATAAGGAGTTTCATCTCTATTTCCTGTTTTTCGCCGGCATCAAGGCGGTCTATTTTGGAAGAACTTAACTGATACCAATCCACGGGAATTTCACTTGCAGAGAGAGCGATGTCTGAGACTGCAGACTGACCTGTATTGATTATTGTGAATGTGATGTAAGAAGGGACGTCCAAATCCACTGCGGGGGAAGATGGTGTTGAAATTGTGAGTGCTCTTTTTCTATATGTTGTCATCCGGATGCTTTTTTTGATTAAATATGGGTCTTTTTTAGCTTCTACACCCAGGTCAAAAGTGCCTTCTATTTTTGGAGCGTTGAATGTTGCTGAAAAATCACCATTAGAATCAGTTGTAACTTTCCCGGAAATGCCTCCCACACTGTAAGTTATTGTTGCATCAGTTATAGCGTTTAGCTGTTCATCCAATAATTTCCCATTTAAATTAAGTTTTTCTTCCAGGTAATATTTGTCTTTATCCAGACTGATGTCCAGAGTAATGCTTTTTTTCTCAAATATGGAAAATGCAGATAAGGACTCTGTATAAATACTGATTCAGTTTCTTTTT
>DAOWAN010000152.1 GCA_030634545.1 Candidatus Nanohalarchaeota archaeon | reverse complement strand
CAAAAACTGGCAGAAGCAGAAAGCAAAATCCACAACAAAGACATAAATAGCATCCACTTCCACGAAGTAGGCGCAGTTGACTCAATCCTCGACATCGTAGGCGCCCCAATCGCCCTCAAAAAACTAAACATAACAAAAATCTACACATCCCCGCTCCCATTAGGCACAGGCTTCACAAAATGCGCACACGGAACAATCCCGATTCCCGCCCCCGCAACAGCAGAACTCCTAAAAGCCATCCCCTTCTACCAGACCGCCACAAAAGGCGAACTCGTAACCCCCACAGGCGCCGCCATAATCACAACCGTAACCACTGGATTCACACAAATGCCCCAAATGAAAATAGAACAAACAGGCTACGGCGCAGGCACCCGTGACTACGATCACCCCAACCTCCTAAGAATCTTCATAGGTACCGAAGAAGAGCAATACGAACAGGACACAGCAACCATAATCGAAACCAACATAGACGACATGAACCCGGAACACTACAGCCACATAATAGAAAAACTCCTAAGCGCAGGCGCCCTCGACGCATACCTCACAGGCATCCATATGAAAAACACCCGCCCAGCAACAAAACTGACAGTGATAGCAACACAGGAAACCCAAAATAACCTGGCAGACATAATCTTCAAAGAAACCACAACATTTGGCATAAGAACCTACAATGTCCAAAGAAAAAAACTAAAAGCAGAAAAAATCCAGATAAACACAAAATACGGCACAGTCACAATCAAAATAGGCAGATCAAAAGACAAAACAATCACAATCTCCCCGGAATACAAAGACTGCAAAAAGCTGGCCGACAAAAGCAACATCCCACTAAAAGAAATCTACGACCTCGCAAAAAAAGCATATTTGGACCAGTCAAACCATATTGACAATGACTGACCTAAAATTGCGAATATTCATCACTCGCCCTCATACAAATAGGTTGCACGAGGACCAACTGGCAGCAACAATTTTATTCTTTTTTGAAGCGACTCATCATTTTTGATTGTCCCAGAGCATACTCCTTCTTCATCAACATTTAGCACTTTAAATGTGCATTCCACATCCTCCGCAGGTCTTCCGTTTACATAAATCATAATATCTTTTGCCTCATATTCTATCTCATTCACTCCCATATTCTTCACTCTAATCTCAACCTTTTTGGTTAAAGAGCCTTCCTGAACATCCCCAAACGAAACATCAGCAATTCTAATTCTAGTACCAATTTCAATAAAAAATCCTTCACACGATCTAACAGCGTCCTTAATACTATTTCCTGTATTGCGTCTATAGAATGAATATTCCAAATCCTCCTCTGCGTTTAATTTGAGACTTTTGTAACTCTCCTCAAGACCGTTATTTATATTGATTTTAGTCTGAATATATTTCAAATGTTGCTCTTTATCTATAAATTGGCTGTCTTCATCACCATAATCAATATTCGCATCTTCAACTAACGTTTTTAAGTTATTCAAATATGACTTGTATGCATACATGCATAAGATAAGAGCCTCCACCCGATTCTTCTCCTCTGCATTCTTTATTTCATCAACATTAAATCTGCTCTTTTTGACAACATTATCATAATAATCATCTGACCTGTTCATTTCATAAAAAACAGATCTAACCCACATATCTTGAAATCCTATTGATGCAAAATTTGTCATTGAAAAAATACCTGTCGCAAGTTCATACTTATTCATAGCTAATCGATTATTGCTATTCGGCTGTTCAGAGAAATAAGAGTCTAAACGATACCCTGTAAGAAAGAACTGCATTGTTTCATACATGTCCTCTGTATGGCATAATTCGCTGTCACTTTTTTTATCGCACCAATACACATCAATTGGATCATGCGCTATTTTCGCCCCGGTAAAACTATATGCTGCGATTCCTATGAAAAATAACACTGCGATAATTGCAATCGGCATCAATATATTTAGTTTAGGGATTTTAAGTTTCTTCATTAAAGCCCGGACTATGACAGTAACAACAACCAATGGCAGGACACCCAACATGCCACTAATTATCATGATGATTAATGCATTATTAATGCCTCCAAACAGTTGAAAGGGGCTTACTACATATTCATTGGAATCAAGTTCAAAAATACTGACATTAAATATATAACCTCCTACAAAATACAACATGATAATTGATCCAATCAAAAATATGGTATTCGATACAAATATGGCTCCAGCGATATGTATGATCGATGATTTCATCATCCTGTTTGCAATAATGGATGTCACAAGCAGGACAGATAATATGGTAAATAATGGGTAATTCAGCACACTGAGATTATCGAAAAACAAAATACCCATAATAACTATCGCACTTACAATCAACATAGTGGCTGCAGCATATGCTCCGACTTTGACCAACGATTCTTCATCACCCGATCTCTTTTTTCTCTCTTGGTTCTCAACAGCAGGCTGGACAATAGGTTCTTTTTTATCATTTCTGCTCAAAGCATCATCTTTCATCACCAAAGAAATCAATCTTTCTGCCTCCTCAGCCGCATAACCTGTCCTGGCAAGCATCTCCCGAACCTCCGAGCTGCTCTTACCCGTACTCAGTTGACCTTTAATCCACAATACCGTCTCACTTTCACTCATACCCTAACTATTGCCAATCCACATATATAAAAATTCCACAACCCCAAAATATCAGTAAACTCAAAAAAACCCACAAAAATGTGAGAGTTTCGACCTTTGGTCGAAAGACTTCGAACGCGAGTGAGATGACTTATGCCCCTAAAAGCCTTCATATTCGACCTTGACGGAACCCTGATAGATGCCTTCCCTGCCTACGAGAAAGCATTCAAACACACTATAGAATCCACAGGAAGAACATACAAAAAAGGCTCCATCGAAACATACTACGGCCAGCTGGACATAGAGATCCTAAGACAACTCCTGAAAAAAGACAAAATCGACAAAGAAGTAACCCACCTTATAGAACAAAAGCGCAGCCACTACCTGAAAATCGCGCACCGATACATAAAACCCCTCCCCTGCGCAGCCGAACTAATCCGCCTCCTAAAAGGCTGCAACATAAAAATCGCAATCGCCACATCAGGCCAGCGCTCAGCAACCGAAATCGCCATAGACAAGCTAAAAATAAGGCCCCTTCTGGACGCCACAATAACCGGCACAGAAGTAACAAAAGGAAAACCCGACCCTGAACTCTTCCTGAAAGCCTCAGAACTCATAAACACCCCGGGAAAAGACTGCATAGTAATCGAAGACTCAACCCACGGCATACAAGCCGCGAAGCGCGCAGACATGAAAACAATAGCCGTATCAACCGGCAAAACCCCTATGCGCGACCTCAAAAACCTCAACCCCGACTACGCAGTAGACTCCCTCTGCGAAGTAATACCGATACTGGACCACATCATAAAAGCGCCATGATACCGTCACCTGACACACATCAGCATCAAAAACACCACAAATATAAAAACAAGCCCTAACAACAAATACACATGAACCGCGCATCATTCTTCGACATAGACGGCACCCTGATCAAAAGCCAGATGATCTTCGACTTCCCGCGCCACCTCCACAACGCAGGCATGTTCGAAGAAAAGCACATTCTAAACATAATAAAAATTATAGCAGAATACGAACTAAACATCCTTACATACCGCGCCGCAGGCACAGAAATCCTGACCATCTACGCCGAAGCCCTGAAAGGCCAGAAAAAATCAGAAATACAAGCTCAATCAAAGAT
>DAOWAN010000030.1 GCA_030634545.1 Candidatus Nanohalarchaeota archaeon | reverse complement strand
TGGAAGGAGAATATACATCAGATAATACAAAAAAAGCATTATTAAGGGATTTTAATGGTCGTGATTATTGGAAAGTAAATGATTCTTACTTCGAAAGATGTGAATGTATGATTTTTAGACCATCGCCGTAATGAAACTAAATTCTAAAATACTCTGCGGCTCACTTTCACTCCACATTGCCTCACTGTGTTCTCGTCCAGATCCACGTGGTTCACTTAACAATATCTAAAAGGAAAATTGATCGGTTCGCAATTCACGAGAAAATCAAAGATTTTCTGCGTGCCAAAAACTGAGATTTTGAGCATTCACAAATTTATCTTTCACTTCTTTCAAGAAAAACTTATTTTATTCCAGATGTTAAATAGTACTTTTTGCTCAAACAGATATATAATCTTGTATTTTAACAAATGTTAGGAATACCTATATATATTCCTATCGCATATAAATAACAGGATGGAAAAAGAAGTTACTTTAGATAAGCTTAAGATTAAAGAAAAAGGCATAATCATCACATTAAATGGTTCTGGTGCAGTTTTCAGGAGGCTTCTTGAGATGGGTGTGAACAAGGGCTGTGAAGTCGAAGTTGCGAAAATAGCGCCGCTTGGAGATCCGATAGATATCAAGGTTCGCGGGTATAACCTGAGTCTTCGAAAAAAGGAAGCAGCAATGATTGTTGTTGAGGTGACAGGATGAGTATGGCGCTTTCTATGGCGACACAGGGAAGTGTAGTCAGGGTAGATGAGATTATATCTGGTGAGAGGATGAAAAAAAGGCTTGGCGAGCTTGGGCTTTATGAAGGTACAGAGGTTCTCGTCTATAAGAATGATGTTTGCGGACCTGTTATTCTTAAGATTCTTGACTCAAGGATTGTGGTAGGAAGAGGACAGGCTATGAAAATAATGGTTGAGTGATACAGGTGAGTCATAAGTTAAAGGTCGCTCTTTCAGGGAATCCGAATGTGGGAAAAACTACGCTTTTTAATGCGCTTACAGGTTCGCATCAGCATGTGGGCAACTGGCCAGGAAAGACTGTAGAGAGAAAAGAAGGTCATGTAAAGTATAAAGGGTATGATATTGATATTGTGGATCTTCCCGGCACTTACAGCCTGACTGCTTATTCTATTGAGGAGATTGTTGCCAGGGATTATGTAGTTGATGATGCGCCCGATGTTGTTATTCATGTAGTTGATGCATGCAATATCGAGAGGAACCTGTATCTTTGTACGCAGTTGATTGAGCTTGGTGCGAATGTGGTTGTTGCACTTAATATGGTGAAGATGGCTGAAAAAAAGGGAGTCCACATTGATGATGCGAAAATGAGCCATTTTCTGGGTGTTCCTGTTGTCAGGATTGAGGCGAATAAGAAGATAGGGGTTGATGATCTTCTGGATATTGTTTCCAGTGCCGCCCATGATAAAAAAGAGCACATATCCCCCATAACTTACGGGAGTGAGATTGAAGGACATGCTTCAGAGATAGAAGCACTGCTTGAGAAGATAGATGTGCCGGCAAACTATAATCTTAAGTGGCTTGCAATTAAGCTCCTTGAAAATGATTCGCAGGTTATTGATAAAGTAAGAAAGATTAAGGGAGGAATAGAGGTTGTTGATGATGCAGCCAGGAAGAGGAAGCATCTTTTAGAGGTTTTCGGGGAGGATGTGGACTGCTCAGTTGCAGATGCGCGTTATGGTTTTATCGGCGGTGTGGTAAGAGAGTCAGTTGTGAAAGAAGAGATTAACAGGCTGAGCGCTTCAGAGAGCATTGATAAAGTAGTTATGCATCGGGTACTTGGAATACCTATATTTCTTGCTGTGATGTGGATGATGTTTCAGGTGACTTTTAGTTTAGGTGCGCCGTTTATGGAACTGATTGATGCAGGTTTCAGTTTGATTGCAGATGGTGCCAGTGCGTTTATTGATGGTACTGGCTTGCCTCTCTGGGTTAATTCACTAGTGGTTGACGGGATAATATCCGGTATTGGATCTGTGCTTATTTTTGTGCCGAATATCTTTCTTTTATTTATGATGATTGCGATTATGGAAGATTCAGGGTATATGGCGCGTGCCGCGTTTATAATGGATAAGGTTATGCATAAGATTGGGCTTCACGGAAAGTCATTTATCCCGATGATAATTGGATTTGGGTGCAATGTGCCTGCAATCATGGCTACCCGGACACTTGAAAATGAGAAAGACCGTATTCTTACAATGCTTATTAACCCGTTCATGTCCTGCTCTGCGCGGCTGCCTGTATATGTGCTGTTTGTAGGTGCGTTTTTTAGTGCGAATCAGGGGACAATTATATTTCTGATCTACCTTTTCGGTGTCTTTGTTGCGATTCTTAGCGGTATGCTTTTTAAAAAAACTATGTTTCGCGGGCTTTCTTCGCCCTTAGTGATGGAGCTTCCGCCATACAGGTGGCCCGCGATTAAAGGGATTCTGATACATGCTTCTGAAAGATCGTGGATGTTTATGAAAAAGGCAGGAACAATTATTTTTGCGATTGTTGTTTTGATCTGGGTGCTTGCAAGTATGCCGTGGGGTGTTGAATATGCCTCTCAGGAAAGCTTCATAGGTCAGATTGGGATGGTGATTGCACCAGTATTTGAACCTTGCGGCTTTGGGGACTGGCAGTCCGCAGTTGCTCTTATCTTCGGGTTTGCTGCAAAAGAAGTTGTTGTAGGGACCTTCGGGACACTTTACGGTGTAGATGATGCAGGGGGTTTAAGCGAGGTAATCTCTAATAATTTTACACCTCTGTCTGCTGCGGCTTTTATTGTTATGGTGCTTCTTTATGTGCCATGCATGGCAGTTGTTGCAGCAATCAGGCGGGAGACTAATTCATGGAAATGGCCTCTGTTTGTTGTTGTGTATACGAGTGTTGTTGCGTGGGTCTGCGCAGTCATAGTGTACCAGGGCGGGCTTCTGTTAGGGTTTGTTTAACTGGTTTTGTAAAGTTCTGGATGTGTTTTGTATTCTGGCGAATGTTAGGGATTCCTACCCTGTGAGCTAAATGTTCGGAAAAATTATTGATTTTATTGTGAAATGGATTTGCAGCAGTTCAGAGAAGGCTAAAGATAATTCCAGTATGGTGTCTTTTGAAAGGGATTCCAGGTTAGATGTTAACGACAGTGCGCAAGATACAGGTATTATACATAATGTAAAAGACAGGAAGAAGAATAAAAGTGCAGAGGCAAAGAAATATTCCCCTATTTTTAGCGCATTCCATTATATGAACACAAGAGCAGAGGAAGCTAATTTCGGAAGCAGCGTAACTCATGTCTAGGTGCGGGGCTTAAGCCTTAAAGTGAAAGATTTTTGCACAAGACCCGGGATGGCTATTCTTCTTTTCACACTGCCATTATTGTATCTGGTTTCGCCAAAAGCAGTATCCTTGTACCTTTGCTTGTAATTCTCGGTGCCGCAGCGCTTGTTGTGCAGTCGTTTCTGCCTGTGTATATCGGGCTTGATTTTTCGCTTATGGGTGCAGTGCTAGGCTCTGTTCTATTTCATCCCTGGATTGGCGTGCTGATTGTGCTTTGCACGTATGTGGTTGCACTGCTTTTTCCTAATGGCAACCAGGACGCTCTGGAATACGAACGAATTTTTCTTTTTTCGTTTCTCGCGCTTGTCATCCCCTATATCCCAATTTCAGATATTATGATTAAGTGCATTGTTGCAACATATATCGGCGAGTTTATGGAGATGTTCTGGCATAAATACGGGGAGGATTATCCTTGGTCCATGGCTTTTTTGAAAGTATAGTTAAGGTCGTTACTAAATAGACAAATATAACCAAAAACCAAGAGGCGTTAACTATATGGGAAAGTCATATAGTCCAAATAGTTATGACTTTTACTATATTTCCAAGATCGCTTATCTACATTTACGTTTTTCACAGGACACTGGGTTTTTTGGTTTGATGAAGTTTAAGGTGGTCTTTCCCTTATAATTTGTTTCTGTTGCGCACGCTATTTTTTTGAGTTATAGTTAGCGCCGTTATTAAATAGACAAATTTTACAAATAATCAAAAGGCGCTAATCTATATGGTGAAGACATTTGTCCAAATAATTATGTCTTCAACTATAGTCTATATCCAAAAGAAATTTCCATGCGGGAATTACTGCGATGTCCTCTGTTCTTTCTTTTTCAAGGTCTATGATTATGGATTTTCCTGCTTTTTTTGCGAATTTTTTCCGGAATTTTTTAATCTGCTTTGTATCTTTTTCCTTTTTTTTGACTTCAATCGCGTCCAGTTTATCATTTTTCGGGATTACAAAGTCTATCTCAAAACTGTTGCGGTAGAAGAATTTTGCATCTATTTTAATGGCGATAAGATTTTCGAGCATAAAAGGCAAAACCCTGTCCAGATTTTGATTGAATGCAAATGCAATGTTTGGCGTGGTGAAATATGCTCTTTTTAACTTTCTTGCGCTTGCCATGGGGCTTCCACGGTAATTGAAAATCCTTTTTATCAAAAGACCAAATTCAAGGTATTCAAAGTAGTTTGCGATAGTTCGCTGGTCTTTTCCAAGGTTTTTTGAAATTTCCTTATAGTTTACTATTGTGCCTGGTCTTTTTCCCAAGAGATATACCAGCGTTTTCAGGAGTTCTGTGTCTTTTATTTCGAATTCTTCGGGGAGATCACGGTATATTATTCGATCTATGACATTGTTCTGGATGTACTTTCTTGCAAATTCTTCGTCCTGCTCTTCTGCAAGTTCCGGGAATGTACCGTATTTGAGATACCGGTAAAAAAGCGGTAATATCTCTCGTTTCCACAAATCAGGGTTTTCTTTTATTTTTGACAGGTCTTTGTTGTTCATTTCAAGAAATTCTTCAAATGTAAGTGGAGTCATTAGGAAATCCAGTATCCTGCCGGCAAGACACTCATTGGATTTTTTTCTTAATGTGACTGATGCTGATCCGGATATGAAGAATTTGATGTTAGGATAGAGGTCGTAATATATTTTCAGCTTGTTTTCCCAGTCATCTACTTTTTGTATCTCATCCAAAAAAATGTATATCTTCTCACTGTTTTCTTCAAAATTTCGTCCCAATATGAATTTTTGGTAGGATTCAAGGATATCTTTAAGATCAAATGCTATTTCGTCAAAAGAGAAGTAAAATATGTTCTTCTTGCCTGTGTCTTTCAGTAGGTTTGAGATTAATTGGAGTAAAAGTGTTGTCTTTCCTACTCTTCTTAAGCCCCATAGAAGAAGAATCTGCCTCTTTTTGAGATATTTCTCTAATTCAAAGTAGGTCTTTCTTTTGTATTCTTTTAGTAATTCTGGGCGGACAGTACCTGTTTTCCACCACGGGTTGAAGCGCTCTAAATCCTCTGTTGTTGACATAAGAACATTGTGATGTCACTACTTTATATATTTAATGACATTTCGATGTCATTATTTCATGATTTCAACGAAAGCAGTTGTTCCCGGGGCAGATGCGCTTTGTAGACAGTCGTTTTTGCCGGTGTATCTCTGGCTTGATTTTTCGCTTATGTGGACGGTGCCTAGGCAGGTTCTTTTCTTTTTTATGATTTCTGCGTTTATTGTCACGACAATAATTGTGTTGACAATAAGATTTAAATGTTGGAATCTGGTTTTTTGGTTTGACACCAACAAAAAAAACTATAAATAGTGGCTTGACCACAAAGATATTATGGCAATTGAGATAGGTATGGCGCTTGCTGCACTTGCAGCAGGTGTTTCAATAGGTGTGGCAGGGCTTTCTTCAAGTATCGGTGTGGGGATAACCGGGATGGCTGGCGCAGGAGCAGTTGCAGAGAACCCGAAGCAGTTTAGGACTGCGCTTGTACTTCAGGCGTTGCCGCAAACGCAGGCAGTATATGGGCTGCTTGGCGGGATTTTGATTATGCTGAGTGTGGGAATGTTTTCAACGCCACTGAAAGAAATATCTTTGATGACAGGTGTCGCTGTCATGGGTGTAGCGCTTACAATCGCGATTACAAGCCTTTCTGCAATTTCCCAGGCAGCTATTGCCACAAGAGGCATTTCTGCATCCAGTAAGCAGCCACAGGCATTTGGGAAGTTCGTAGTTCTATCAGCGATGGCTGAGACATTTGCAATTTTCGGGCTTGCCGGCGGAGTTCTTATTTTGATTGGGCTTGGATTGCTTTAGCAGGGGATGTATGTGATTGTTCATGACGGATCAATGCTAATCAAAGATGAAATTAAACTTAAAGTACGCTCTAAGATAAAAGTACTTGAGAAAGAGGCAAGTGCAAAGATAGATGAACTGAATGCTAATACAAATCTGCGCCTGAAGAAAATCAAGGCTGAAATACTTCATGATGCAGGAAAAAAAGCAGATACAGAGCGTAAAAAGATTTATGCGCAGACAAATGTTGAGATGAACAGGATGCTGCTTGATGCAAGGGAAGATATAATTTCCGATGTTATATCTAAAGCAATGGATAAGATTGAAGGAAATGGTCCTTTGAAGCTGAAAAGTCAGCTGCGTATGCTTTTGATGCAGGGGATTGCTGATTGCCGCGCAGAGAAACTGGTGATTCTTGGAAACAGGGAAACACTTGATGTTTTTGATATGGAATGCCTTGATGCTGTTAAAAAGGGCGCGGGACGCGACATCATATTTGAGAAAAAGCAAAAGGACATGGGTGGAGGGATTGTTATCTGGGATAAGGGTAATGATCTGTTTCTTGATTATTCGTTTGATGCTATGTTTAAGAGCAGTGAAGATGAAATCAGGACAAGTGTATCTAAAACTTTGTTTGGTTGATTGTTGGAAATACAGGTAAGTCTAATAATACATGAAGGTTGTAGTCAGAGTCTTAAGGGTTATATCGTGGATGAAAAAGAACTTCTGAAACTCATTGAAAAAGGAGAGTCTGAAAGAGTGGAGTTCAAGAAGTCAACTGCGCAGATGGATCGCGCCCTAAAAACAATATGCGCATTTCTAAACCACAAAGGAGGAGCCGTCTATTTTGGAATATCTGACAAAGGCATGGTTATGGGGCAGGATGTTTCAGACTCAACACTGAAGTCACTATCTCAAAAAATCAGGCAGAAGATTAAGCCGGAAGTCAGCCCGGGAATTAATGTTCTGGAAACAGATGGCAAGAAAATCATTGAAGTGAAAGTTGCTAAAGGAGCAAACAAACCGTATTATCTTGACGGGATTGCATATAAAAGAGCAGGGACTGAAAGCCCGGTAATTGCACCAGATGAACTTGAAAAGATTATACTTGATAAAAAGAAAACATACTGGGATTCAGAAATTTGTGAAAAAACTGCACTTGAAGACATTGATGAAAAAAAAGTAAGATGGTTTCTGAGGGAGGCAATACACAAAAGAGGATTGAAGATTCCAGAGGATGCTAAACTAAATGCTGCATTAATGCAGCTAAAACTTATGCAGGACAATAAACTTACGAATGCAGCAGTCATTTTATTTGGGAACAATCCAGAGCAAATCTTTATTCAGTCAGAAGTTAAATGCATCTCACTACCTACAACAAAATTTGTAAAACCATATAATACATATCAGACCTACGAAGGCAACCTTTTTGAACAGGTTGACAAATCAGTGGGGTTTGTTCTTGAAAATATCCGAAGACCTCTCTGGGTAGAGCCTGGTGAAGTTGCAGCGAGACATCCTTACGAAATTCCAAGAGAAGCTATACGTGAAGCTATTGTCAATGCTATTGTCCATAGGGATTATCTGTCTCCTTCAAAGGTACAGATAAGGGTGTTTCCAGACAGAGTTGAAATCTGGAACCCCGGACAATTGCCAGCTCAATTGAAGATAAGTGACTTAAAAAATCCTCATCCATCTATCCCCTGTAATCCCTTGCTCTTCAGGCAGTTCTACAGGGTAGCATATGTAGAAGATGTGGGAGGCGGAACTATTGATATTTTCGGAATGTGTAAAGATCGCGGTTTGCCAGAGCCAGAATTTGAGGAGAAAATGGGTAATTTTGTTATTACATTAAGACGCTCCATACTAACAGATGAATATCTTGACACTTTAGATTTGAAAGAGAGACAGAAGAGTTCTGTTGCTCATATAGTAAAACAGGGACGTATTACAAGAGCAGAATATGGGAGATTATATGCTGTCTCTGAGAGAACATCTAATAGAGAATTAAATAATCTGGTTAATAAGAAAGTACTTAAAAAAACAGGTAAAGGTCCAGAGACACACTATATTTTGGCGAGATATGGCGAGATGTGGCGAGATAAAAAATCATGAAAATTTGGGTTTGAGGGACAATTTTCAAGCTTTTTTATCGGGGTATATACTTTATAGACGATAAAAAATCGTAGGGCATTGATGGAGTTTGTGAATACTAAGCTTTTAAATCGAGGAAATACAGAAGTTAGAGGGTTTTGATTTTAGTGTAAGGATGTAAAGCAGTTTGCTTAAACTAGGGTATATGTTCAAAAAAAGGTTGTATAATGATTGATGCTACATATCTGGTTGTTGCCGGAGCAATTTTTGGTTTTTTAGTACTGGTTATTTTTTTAACACTGCATACTATGTGGCCTGTTTTTGTATATGCATATTCCTGTGCAAGACTCAATGCAATGGAGGCGCGGCTTCTTTCAGCTTCGCGTGTCAGGGAGATTGGAGAGCAGAAATCTTTAGAAGATGCTTTTGGACTCCTTTCCAGCACAGATTATAGCACGTTGGAAGATATTGATTCGCGGAATTGTGAGATGAAGTTCAACCAGTTTTTTATAAGGCATATAATAGATGTGAAGAAATTTTCACCTGATATGACCAGGCCAGTTGTAAACTATTATATGCGCGAGTGGGAGACATATAATGTCCTGAATGCTATGCGTATTGTCATTAATGATATCGCGATTGAGAAAGATGATATCTCCTATAATTTTGTGGATGTGCCTGCTCTTGGGTGCAGCCGGATGAGCGAAGTTGTCTTTTCAGAGGATGTTGCCTCTGCTGTTGAGAACCTGAAAGGTACTGAGTATTACGATATGATTGATGAGTATCTTAGAAAATACCCGAAAGGGGAAGAGAATCTGGATGTGCTTGAGGCAATGCTTGATAAGTACAATATTTTGAGACTTTATGAAGATGCTGAGATATCGATTGTGAAGCGCAGTTTTTTGAGACTGCAAAAAAGGAAGCAGAGAAGTATAAATGCTATTGATTCTATGGTCGTCAGGAATTTTTGCGGGATTAGGGCAGATATATCAAATATTATTGTTGCTTTAAGACTTGTTCCTGAAAAGAAGGACAATGATGTGAATCATGATCAGTTTATGCCTATCGGACATTTTATGGATGAGGATAAGAGGGATGCATTGCGCAGGGTTGATGATGTTTCAGGTATTTTGTCTGTTGTGGCAGGTACACCTTACGAGGAGGCATTTAATAATGGATTTAATGAGTTTAAAAAGACCGGGAGGATTGATGGGATTGTGAGTCGGCTTGATGATTTTCAGGTAGATTATGTAAAAGATATGGCGCAGGGTTACGCGTTCAGTACTGCGGTATTGATAAGATATCTGATGCTCAAAAGAAGGGAGATGATATTGCTTCGAAGTGTCTTTAAGGGCATTGCAGATGGTGCCCGGTTTGAGATTAATGATGATTTGAGAGTTGTAGGCGAGGAGTAGGGCATTGTGAAAGAATATAAATATATGTATTCTACTTACGGTTATGTTAAATATGTTAAATGCGAATTCGAAGATAATATTTATCTCTTGTATAGATAAGAAGAGGAGCATTAAAGAGATTGCGCAGGCGTGGGATTATAGCTATGAGTCCGGTAAGTTATATCATGGTAATTCTCAGGAAGAACTTCTGAAAAATAAGTTTGTCAAAAAAGAGAAATCAGGGAAATATGTATTCTATACAGCAGACATGAAGATGTTCGGGAAGTACATATCGAAAATGATTAAGGATATTGATGAAGAGGACGAACTCGAAAGCAACCTTCGGATGGTCCTTTTAGAGAATCAGGATGATTTTGTGGAGTTTCTGGGCGAGGATTTTGTTTTGCAGAAGGTCTTTTCCATTAAAAATCTTAAAAAACTCTATAATGATGACCGGACACTGATCCCCGACAATTTCGATGCATGCTTTTTTGGTATATATCTTTCACTGATTTTGTTTTTTATTGCTGATAAGCAGAAGAATAAGGAGAGGCTGCTTAATATTTTCTCCACATTACTGCTTTCCCGGTTCGGGTGCAAGATCAATATGCGCGACTTTGTACGCGGGAATATCAGTATTTTTGAAAAGAACAGGAAATCTGTAGAGAATTATAAAGTCCTTTATGATGAGTACCAGGAGCTATTGTAGAGGTTTTAAATTTAATTGAATATAACATGGGGATTAAGAGAAGTTGAATTTTTGAGGTAACCCACAAAAATTCAATTTGGACGGAGCCTGCAAGGCGGAGTCTCTTAATCGCTGTTATGTGTTTTTTCTGCAAGAAAAAATGCCGAAGCGAAACGTAGGCACAGTATGACGTAGTGGGCACTCGTTCATCAAGTGTGAAGCACCATCTAAAAAAAGTATCAAAGGTCGGGCTTTATTTATTAAAGATTTTTAAGATTTTTTCAGTAGTTTTTAATCCATGTCCTGTAAAAACAGATACAATTAATTCATTAGAATTAGATTTATCTAGGTATTTTTTTATTCCGGCAATTGTGGAAGCAGATGTTGGTTCAATATAGAATCCAGCATTACACATTTCAATTAGAGCTTTTTTAATTTCTTTATCATTGACTTCAATAAAATCTCCCCCTGATTTTTTTACAGCATCAATTATTTCTTTTCCTCTTATTGGCTCTGCAATAGCAATTCCTTCAGCAAGAGTATCGTTCTTGTTGATTTGAGGAATTTCTTCACGATTTTCTTTGAACGCTTTAAAAAGTGGATTGCAATTCTCAGATTGAATAGCAATTATCTTAGGAATTTTCTTGATAATTCCAGTTTCTTTCAATTCATTAAAACCAATATAAGAGCCAAGTAAAAGAGTTCCATTTCCAACAGGTAAAATTACAACATCAGGAGATTTCCAATTTAACTGTTCACAAACTTCAAAAGCATAAGTTTTTGTCCCATGAAAAAAGAAAGGATTCCATGAATGACTAGCATAATAATCTTTTTCAGCAGCTTTGAGAACAGCATTTGCAGTATCTTCTCTACTTCCAGGAATTTCATGTAATTTTGCTCCATAAGATTCAATCTGAATAAGTTTTGCTGGAGAATTATCAGCAGGCACATAAATATCACAGTCAATTTGTGCTTTTGCACAATAAGAAGCAATTGCACAACCTGCATTCCCAGATGAATCTTCAACAATTTTCTTTATTCCTAACTCTTTTACTTTGCTGATTAAAACAGAAGCACCTCTGTCTTTATATGAGCCAGTTGAAAATAATTGATCCTGTTTTATTAAAACGGATTTTCCATTAAAATCTACTTCAACTAATGGAGTAAATCCCTCATTAAATGAAACAATATTTTCATCTTTTTCAATAGGAATTGCTTCTCTGTATCTCCACATTGTTGGTTTTCTATTTTGGATTTTCTCAATAGGAAAAGAAGCTTTGAAGTCAATGTCTAATAAGTTTCCACAATTGCATTTCCAGATTTTTTCATCTGCTGGATATTCTTTTTTACAGGACTTACATATTAATTTAGTCATAATAGTATTGATTAAATCTTATATTTTAAAAATCTTTCTAAACCCGACCTCTTCAAATAGTTTAGAGTGCCCCGAGTAATATTGCACATAACATATGGGATTAAGAGAAGTCGGCGAAGCCGATTTCCCCGAAGCGAAGCGTAGGGCTTAGCGACCGCAGGGAGCGGAGTCTTAATCCCATGTTATGTTCCCGAAACCAACATAATCAAACTGCAAGGAGCGAAGCGACGAAGAGTTGAGTTCTCGCTGATATGATTCTGCCGAAGGCGGACTAAAGTTTAAGGGAAGGGGCGTTTACACCAATTAAATTAATGAAACTGAGTAGTTTAAAATTGAAGCAATTATTGGTATAATTCTTTATTTTTATATATTATGTAAAGGATAACTACATCAATTAAAGCTCCAAAATACACTTTACCAAATAGATTTATTATTATCAATATAACCAAAGACAACATTGACAAACCAAAACCCCATTTCTTTATTGTCCAGAGTCCATAAGCACTTATCAGCAAAAATATACCTATAATAATAGAGACACATGCCACTATAAAATCTGTTTGACTTGCCGGATTCGACAAAGCGGGTATATTTATAAAAGAAAGTACTCCCCATAGTGCTGTTAATCCAATAGCGATTTTTAAATCTGTACTTTTAACTGCTTTTTCAGCTACGTGTGCTATTTTATTTGGAGAAGATTCTTTATTTTGAGATGTTTTAACATAATTTGTTGCTTCTTCGATATCCAAAGCATTATATCCGTTTTCCAATAGAGTTGTCTTCAATTGTTCCAAAGCATATCCTTTTTTAGTATTTTCTTCAAGATAATTTACAAGTTTTTGATTTACCATGATATCACCTAAACATAATCGTAGTATAAATTATAAGTCCAATTAATAAAAACAGTATTGCTGAAACAGTTCCAATCATAAAACTTTTCCAGAATAAAACCCTGTGTTTGGTCCAGTTGTAGAGATATGCAATGACTGGTAAAATCAAACTTATTGTCCAGATTAATTCATCTGGATAAATATTTCTTTTTCCAAATAAGAAACCAAGACAAATAAAAAAAGCAATTGTTCCGATGAAATTAACCGCAGATGATTTTATCAAATCTTTGTCCATATTATAGTTATAGTAATAATTCAACTATATAAAGTTTTAATTTTAACTAAATTCTATGAATCATAAAACCAAAATGTTAGTTGGTCTTTTTATTGTCGGAATTGTTTTGGTCTGTGGATGTTCAAACGAAACAACAGCCCCTTCTGATTGTAATGAGATGAAAGATCCTGTTGAAAGAAATAGTTGTTTCGCTGCTATGGGAATGATGGCTATGGTTGAAGGAAATCTTGGCAAATGCGATGAAATACAAAAACAGGAAGATAAAGATTATTGCTATTATGGACTGGGTAGAGCTATGAAAGATAAGTCTATATGCAATAAAATTCAAAATGAGGGTGTAAAGAGAGAATGTTTGAATAAAATTGCCGAATAGGAATATTCTCATTCAAATAGTTACATTTCTAATATATTTCTCACGAAGTGAGACTATATGTCCCGCAGGGACACGCCCCTTCCCGTTACGTTTTTTAGCGAGAACTCAATTGAATATAACGTTTGGGATTTTGCGAAGTCGTGAGCGAAGCGAACGATTTGGGAAACTCCGCAGAGTTTCCGCAAAATCCCTTGTTAAGTGACCTAATCAATATCACCGAAAAGCGACGGAGCGTAGCGGAGGAGAGTCGACCCTCGAGTGCTTGTTTTAGAATATTCTAAAATTATTTGCAGTTACTGATAATGTTACTTCCAAGCCACCCCTTAATGCTTGTCGATTTATTTTTATATTCTATATGTCCCTCAGTAAACTTTCTGGTTTCGTTATCTTTTAGTTGGATACATTTGCGTGTAAAACTGGCCTTGATTGTAGAATGATCTGGTGGAATGTCTTCATAATATTCTTGGTACTCATTTTGTGCAGCACCGCCGGAATGTGTAAACTTTTTAATAGCACCTTTTATAATCCTGTTGTCGGATTCAAGGATAACGCCGACAAAAACAACACCACCTAAATTACCGCCAGCGTGAAATGAATCAGAATTATTTTGACTATAACTTAAAATAAAATTATCTGTAAAAGAAATATCACAAGCCATATCTTCAAATTCAATACACCTATTGTTTGTGGTGTCTTGAGCAATGTTTTCATCTGAACCCACACAACCACTTACTGCTATGAGGCTTAGAACTAAAAATACTGTTAATCCTTTTTTCATAAGTTCTATTTTGTTTCATTTTATATATAATTGCATTTTTGGTGGTTTCGTGGTGCTGTTGTATAACTATGGAGTATTGCGACGGTTGCTATTGATTATGATATTTTAGCTGAAAATCACTAAACGCTATCAGCAACACATTTAGTAGTTACTTGTGCAACAGCACCTGGTTTCGTTCGGCACTCGAGGGGTGATTTCACTTAACTTCTGCGATTAAGAGAAGTTGCGAGTGTAACGAGCAATTTGGACGGTGCCTGCAAGGCAGAGTCTCTTAATCGCTGTTATACGTTTTTTCTGCAAGAAAAAAAGCCGAAGGCTCAGTTAAATTTAATTTAACCAAAATTAAGAAACAATTATATTAGCAGAATGACATTCGACAGTGACATATTCTCCATCAACAAATTGCTTCGCTACTGGAGATATTGTGGAACTAGATTCAAAATTCTCACAAGTATAGTAACAAGTTTTCCAATCCCCTATTATACCTTCACAATAGTATGAATTCTGTTTCAATACAGAACCTGAACAAAAATCAGTAAGGGTAATAGATAAGTACGGTTCCCTTTGATCGGGTCTTGTTCGTAATGTAATTTGAGTAGTTCCTCCTAAAGATACTTCAGTTGGTTCAGCATTAGTGTCTTCGCATTTTAAAACATCATCTTCATTGATGACTCTAACTGTCTTATACTGATCTATTATTGGCAAATCATCATCTCGATAAAAGGATAGAGAATATTGTCCAACAGAATAAGTATGAGTTTCAATAAAATTCCCATGAATCTCTGTAACTTCACCATCACCCCAATTAATATTACAGTACGTTGCTGGACAATTCCCGGTCGCAGTGACTATTAATGAAGTAATACCTGTGCTTTTGCCTAACTCCCAAGAACCCAAATCTTCTTGTGATTGACATGAATTATCAACACAACCATAATCACATCGCTGCCAATTAACCCAAGCTATTGTGCAGTTAGAATATCTATAATTTTGCTGTACCCAATCATTTAAACATCTAAATTCTCCTAATCCTGCCGCAGTACATGTAACCTCACAATCTTGAGTTTCAGTAGGCTTAATTAGAACAGAACCACAATTATTAATGTCTGTACATGTTCTTGTTTGTTGCCCATCTGTACATGAACTCCAATCTCCACAATTCCAATTTTCAGTACAAGACTCTACCAAAGTACAGCTTTGAGTTGTGGATGGTTTATTTTCAGTAGTTCCGCATGAGTTTGAATCTGTGCAGGTTCTTGACTGCACTCCAGATTGACTGCATTCTGACCATGTAGAGCATTGCCAATCTGTTGTACAAGCTGGTTCTTGTATTTGAGTCGTTCTTGGTGTAGATTCAAGAGTTTGATTACAGCCGCTGATTAATACCACTCCAATAATTGACAACACTAAAACTCCACATAACCTATATTTTGATTTCATCATATACATTAACATGTAAATTCTATTTAAATCTTTTTATTTAGTCTTCTATTGGAACTAAGGCGACCCCCTCGCACTTTCTAGAAATTGCCCTTTCAGTTAATAAAAGAGAATTCCCGTTTTCTAGTTCAGAAAATTAAATTTAATTGAATATAACGTCGGGCTTAAGGGAAGTTTTTTCTGAAGGAAAAAATTTGGGAGAATGAGGAGTGAGCTTGGCGAACGACGAATGAACCCTTTAAGCCCTGTTATGCTCTTTGACCATACAGAGTATGGTCAAACTTCGTCCGAAGAGTTTTTGTTTGCCTGCCCTATGAGAAATCTATGTTTCTTCTAAGATGTTTGCGACAAACCCATGTTTCATTCTGGTGTTTACAAAAGTATCTCTGTGAAACGAGAATCTCCTTTTCGGCTTCATCGCTTGTTTCTTTTACAATAAAGTAATTACAATGGCAGTAGGATGCCGTATTATGGGGAAAACAACCCGCTTCAGCTATGGCCTCTTCAACTCTGATAGGATCACATTTTGTGTTATCACAATCAGAATCAGTACTACATTTTTTCATGTCGGAACAAGATACAATAAACATAGTTAATACAATAAACATTGTTAAAAATATCAAAATAGTTATTATTTTTATATGCATATAGTTTCTTATGATTAGATTATATTTATATGTTTAGGTTAGATTGAATGTGGCAGGCAAACAAAAATTGAGCATAACTTCTGGGATAAGAGAAGTTTTCGGAGCGTAGCGGAGAAAATTTGGGAAAATTGCGAGCCGAGCAATTTTCCTTTTATCCTCTTGTTATGTGTCCTGAACGGAATGAAATGGAGTTCAAGCGCAGCGTGGTCGGAGCGAAGCGGAGAAGTTCAGGAGTCCAAGTTTTTTAATAACCAATATTTTCAAGTCTTTTATTCATTTCAAACAATAATTTTTCTACGGATGATATTTTATTTTTATCAATAGATGAAAAGGTTACAAATAAGATAACTTCCTCTCTAAATAAAAAAGCATCTAATGAGACTATTTCACCAGTCTTAGTATAAAGAATAATGGAGTAATTTCCAAAATTTAACTCTTTGTAGTGCCGGTTTTCTGAATTTATTGATGGATTAATTCCTCCATCAAAATACCAAGTTTTTAATTCATCATAATTCTCCGGAATTTCAAGATAAATACTATTGAAAACAGGATTCGGTTTATACGTCTTACCAAAAAAGGTTTGCTTGAAACAAAAACCTTCAACAACGCATTCAATTTCAGGGTATTTTTGGATTTCAAGTTTTTCAATATCAAAACCAAATTCATTTAATTCGTCGATAGATAAAAAAACATTATCTAATTTTTGATCTTTTATATTTTTTGGAAAATTTAAAATTATTACTAAACTAGCAATTATGAGAATTATTATGATAATGAAGTATGATTTTTTCATATTGGTTATATTATAATTAACGTTTTATAAACTTTACGTAAGGCTCAGGCTCCTGAATTACACATAACTTCTGGGATTTTGTCGAGTCGCTGAAAGCGATTCGGACGGAGCCGCAGGCGTAGTGTCAAAATCCTTTGTTAGTTGCCCTTCACCAATTGCATAGAAAGGTTCGAGCGAAGCGAGAAAGTTGACGGGCGAGCGTTATTTATTTTTTACTTTTCTGTAGGCAAATAAAACCATTGATGAGATTAGATAACCTTCAATAAATAATAGAATTATATTTAATATTAGAATATTTATTGAAATCTTTCGATATTCTTCCGCGAAAAGGACAAAATCCGCATTAGAATACAAACAATCATGAGTGTTTTTTGAGTAATAATGCCTGCAGTTATCAATTGGACTCATTATGGATTCGTGGCACGAATTTGTCGGATCTTCACAAAAGTCATCTACTGTTAGACTACAAGATACAGGCAATATAGGATCTAGTGATTTGATTAACCAGACTACTGGTTTTATATCTTTTATATTAATTATCAAAGAATATTTTTCTTCACTCATTTTTTGAAGATTATTACTAAGTTTTTGAAGTGTGACCTTCATATCATTGGTGCTTTGATTAATAGCAATTGTATCGTTTTTTTTGATGTTTTCCTGTCGTTTATCTTGCAAAAGATGGTATTCATTACCCAGAGAGATTAGTTCACAATCATATTTATCTTCAACATGACCATAATGATAGAAGTTGCTTATAATAATACTGAAAAAAAAGATTAACGCTAATGGTAAGATGATTTTTTTGAGTTCGGGTTTAAGAAATTCTTTAATCTTCATAATCTATCTTTGTTAATGTTGTTAATATACTTTCTAAGCTCGCCCGTCAATTGAAACTAACATGTATTAAGAGAACAAAATGTTCGCTTAATACCCCGTATCTGAGGGTTTAGCGAACATTTTGATGCCATTTTAATTCCATTTTGATGCCATCTTAACGCCCACGATTCTATCGGCTATCGGCAAACCCTATGCGCAATCCTTATATACAAACAACGCGCATTCAGTCAGATGAGCTACACAAAAACCCATTTTAATGTAAATTCGGTGATTGAGTCCCTCACACCTGCCAAAAGATATGAACTCATCGGCAAACTCATAGAAGAGATCAAACTGCGCAAGTACTCCTACGAGACAGGAAAACTCTATATCTCAATAGTAAAAATCTATCTCGAATCAAAAAAAAGCCCGAGAGACTTTCTTTTGATGCAAACAGAAAAATCCAATTCTACTGTCAGGACAACCTATTTTGCATTGAAATTCTTCCACAATCATGTCCTT
>DAOWAN010000072.1 GCA_030634545.1 Candidatus Nanohalarchaeota archaeon | reverse complement strand
TGTAGAAATGCTCCAATTCTTCCTGTGGTAAATGTTTCACTAGTTTTATTACTCTCATTGTTTATCTCCTCCATAGTTTGAGATGGATTATATGTGCTTAGGAGTATATAACATTAGAAAGATGGTGGAGTCACTATAATACGGATTTTGGTCGCGCTGTTTGGTGCAATAAAAAGACATATCAGTTAATTCATGCTGAGAAAACAACTGAAAATGATAGAAAATCATCGGATAATTGATATGTTGATGCTGTTATGGATGACACTAAAATTGATACTGGCTTGGAGATTAAGCTTAGAAATATATCATAAAATTTACAGGAGGTAATTACATGGGTACAAAGAAGAGAGTATTTCTTGGCATGATAGAAGAAGATTTCGAAAAATACAAGAAGCATACAAATAATGCTACTAAGGCATGTGGTTTTGTTATTAATTTAGAAGAAGAATCTACTTATGTGGGGGATAGTATATACCAAATAAATGATCATGTATCTGATGCCGTCTTAGGGCGTGAGACTAGAAAGCGTATTGCTGAACAATATAATCTCCCGCCAGAGACTATCGGTATCTACGAAGAGACTATCACTGTATCTCTTGAAAAGATTGAATAATTAAAAACATGCCTCCAATAAGACATAACTTTTGCGATTAAAAGAAGTTTGGCATAAACTTGGCGATACAAATTCCGCTTTATATGCTGCGGCATAATCTGCCTCATCCGCTCAACTTCATTCTCTAAAAAACAACACGCGTAGCGCAACCGTTCTCCTGAAACCACCCAAAACCCAAAAAACATACCTTTATAAAGCATTACCCTCAATCTTTATAAGGTACTGATGGGTCCCTCTCAAGTGTCTGAACCGCACGATGAAAAGATGACACCGCAATACCATAAAGCCCGCATGCGTCAGTATCCTGAAAATAAAGGGATTCATTTGATGAAGCGATATGTTACGTGTGGGCAACATACTTAACGCTCAACAATTCAGGGAAATACAGTGACTGACAACACCTGTCTGGAAATCAAAGTAAAACCAAACCAGCCAAAATTCAAAATAATATCTGTCGAAAACCCCATAACAATCGGGCTAAAAAGCAAACCAGAAAAAAATCATGCAAACATTGAACTAATAAGAATGTTTACCAAAATACTAAAAACCCCTGTTAAGCTTGTTTCAGGCAATAAATCAAAAAACAAGACAATAGAAATAGAATCCATGACAAAAATACAGGTATTGGAAATCCTAAAGAGTAATAAAGATAATTCATAATCACACATAGATGTTTAATATGGTAAAAAAAACAAAACTAAAAAGCAAAACAAGATATGATCATACCAGATAAACAAAGAATTCTTTATAACTCAAAACCCTCTGATACAGCAGTTTTTGTCATAGGCTCAAATATAAAAATAGGTGATTATCATGGCAAAATTAGCACAGACATCAGTAAAATACGTAATAAACGGCAGTTTCGATGCCGAGGGAGTAGTAGAAAAACCCGATGTAATCGGAGCACTATTCGGACAGACCGAAGGACTTCTCGGAGCAGAACTTGACTTGCGCGAACTCCAGAGAACCGGACGCATCGGCAGGATAGAAGTAACTGTAAACACAAAAGCAGGAAAATCCTCAGGACAACTGGCAATCCCCTCATCACTTGACGGCACAGAAACCGCACTGATTGCAGCATCACTCGAAACAATAGACCGTGTAGGTCCATGCAACGCAAAAATCAGCGTCAGTTCAGTTGAAGACCTTAGAACAGTCAAAAGAAAATACATAATCGATCGTGCAAAGACACTCCTCTCCGGTCTACTGGGTCAGGTCCCGGAAACATCCATCATCGCAGAAGAACTCATGCAGTCAGTAAGGAGCGCAGAAATAATCAAATACAAAGGACTCTCCGCAGGAGTCGATGTCCCAACCTCAGACAGCATCATACTGTGTGAGGGAAGAGCAGACGTAATAACCCTCCTTAAACACGGCATCAAGAACGCAGTAGCAGTTGGCGGCACAGCCATTGCACCGGAAATTATCCAGATATCCAAAGAAAAAGAAGTAACTGTCTTCACAGACGGCGACCGTGGTGGCGACCTCATCATAAAAGAACTTAAACAGGTCGTAGACGTAGACTTCGTAGCAAGAGCCCCTCTTGGAAAAGAAGTAGAAGAACTCTCAAAAAAAGAAGTCTTCAAGGCTCTGCGCGAAAAAGTACCAGTAGAACAGGCGCAGTTCCTAAAACCTCTGGGGGGTCCATCTGCCGGCAATAACTCAAAAAGGCAAGCCTACCCTGAAAGAAGAGAAACACGCCCATCATCTCCCCGCAGGGATTCAAGAGACACACACGCCCCAAGAACCGGACGCTTTGACAGGAAACCCACAATAACAAAGAAACCTGTACTCTCTGACGAAGACTGTAAATTCTTCAAAGAACAGATAAACGACCTTGTCGGCACAAGAGCAGCAGCAATATACGACAGCGACAAACAGTTCGCAGGTCGTGTTCCTGTAAAAGAGCTCTCCACATCAATAAAGCAGGTAGAATCCCCTGCAATAGTAGTGCTGGACGCAGAACTGGACCAGGACATAGTAAACCTCTGTGACGCAGCAGGTGTCTCAACAATTGTCGGGAAAAAGCAAAAAGGAAGTGTACGCGCAAGAAACGCAACAGTCCTCACCACCGACGACCTGTAAACAACACATACTAATACAACGCGCCAAGGCATTATTCATCCAAATCAAACCGCATAATGCCTGGCTCTTTTATTTTTTCTTCCCTTCTCCTTAAAACTTTTTACAAAAACCAGACAATCTGGATTTTTATCAGATACAATTCAAATCACTGCAATCTGCATGATGTCTCAGGAATGAATAAATTTATAAGTTTTAATTTATAACGAGACTACTATGGAAAAATCATACACAAAAAAAAGAATAATGGTTATTTTTACAGGCGGGACTGTATCTGGAAATGTTGCAAACAGCGAGGTTTCGCAAAATGAAAAATACAATCCTCAGAGTTTCCTGTCTGTAGTAAATAATTCCGTGGATCTTGTTAAGAAAAACTGGAATATTGAGATTGAAGCTTCAACTGCAGAACTATTTGAGGTCGATAGTTCAAATATACGACCGGAAAATTGGACCGCCATCTTAGAGAAAATACAGGAAACCTATGATGAAGTTGATTCATATATTCTTTTGCATGGTACAAATACGATGGGATATACATCATCTGCGCTTTCTTTTGCATTAGAAAACATTAATAAGCCTGTGATTATAACCGGGGCGCAAGTACCTTTAGGCTATTTGGGAACTGATGCAACAACCAATTTAGTTAATGCTTTAAGGCTTGCGGTTTGGAGCTATCATGATGTTAAGGGAGTTATGGTTGTTTTTGGAAGCAAGATTATCTCTGGTGTAAGAATCAAAAAAGGGAGTGATTTTGATAATGATCCTTTTAAATCATTTCAAAAGGGCTCTTTGGGAGACATTGGTCGTTTTATGAGAATTGATGAAGATGAATTAAGAAGACATGTTAGTTATTTATCAAAAGTTAAACCTTTGGCAATCCAGTCAAGAATATTAAGCATTAAAAAAGATTTTGATACAAAAAGCATTGCTTCACTTACAGAATTTCCCGGAATGTCACCAGATATTTTTCAATCATTAGTTGAAAATAATGGTATTAAAGCTTTTGTTTTCAGCGCATTCGGTGCAGGAGACCCAAGCGCTCATTTATTTCCTGCTTTTAAATATTTAAAGACACATAAAATACCGATTGTTGTGACAACCCAGGCACCGGATGGCAATGCTAGTTTTCAGGTAAATGAGACAGGGCAGCATTTAAAAGATAATGATCTTGCGATACCTGCTTATGATATGAATATTGAATCAATGACAACAAAACTTGCATGGCTGCTTGCCCAAAATTTAAGCTATGATGTGATTAAACAAAAGATGCTTGAAGATCTGCATGGCGAAATCAATATTGAGAATGAGTTAATATAGGAGTTTTAAAAAATGAATACTCTCCTTAAATTTCCTTCTTTCATTCCCTGATAGGGCTGATGCCATTCATTCTTGCTGAAATTGGGCTGTATGGCAATTATCTGAATATAGTTAACGTCGTTACTAAATGGACAAATTTAACCTAAGACCAAGAGACGTTAATCTATATGGTGAAGACATTTGTCCTGATTGTTATGTCTTCAACTATATATTGCAACATACCCCAAAACACATACTCCCCACACCCGGGAACCCATAACCTGTGATGCAATTTTCACAGAAATACCATCCATACCCAAAAGTACAAAGAATTTAAAGTATACTATCAAAAAACAATACATGGGTCAATGGGATGTTGTCATCTGCGCAATCAAGGAAAGCGATGTAGTACTGGAAGTAATTGATGCGCGGGTAGCATCAGAGACAAGGTCCTCCAAAGTAGAGAATCTTGTCCGGAAACTCAGAAAGAATCTGGTTGTAGTCATCAATAAATCAGACCTTGTACCTAAGGAGTTTGATGACAGAATCAGGGAAGAGATAAAAAAAGAATATGATGTTGTTTCTGTATCTACTAAAGCCCGGAAAGGCACAGGATTTCTAAAAGGAGCCATCGGGAAATATAAGCCAAATAAAGTCAGTGTGATTGGATATCCGAACACAGGCAAGTCATCACTAATTAATATGCTTTCACACTCTTCCGGCGCGAGGACGTCGTCAGTACCCGGCTATACTAAAGGCGTACAATGGATACGTCTATCTAAACAGATTAAACTCCTGGACACCCCCGGAGTTTTGCCAATGGATGAGAAATTCTCTGTATTCCGTAGTTCCATAAGACCCGAAAAGCTGAAAGTGGCGCAGGTTGCGGCAAATGAACTGCTTGAAAAGATAAAGGCTGGCGAAGGCAATAATCTTCATGAAATATATAAAATACCATTAGATGACATTGATGGCTATTTATCTCAAATCGCTCAAAAGCGCAATTATCTCATCAAAGGCGGTGTTGATATTGAGCGCGCAGCGCGCCAGGTCATAAATGACTGGAATTGCGGAAAACTTACCGGATGGTGGTTTTGATAAGTGTCGAAACAAAGACATTTAGTCTCTCAAGCAACGGAAATACAGACATCATTGATATTACCACAGATGTACAGGATGCAATCTCCACCTCTAAAATAACATCTGGCATTGCCGTCGTATTTATCGCCGGTTCAACTGCCGGAATCTCTACAATAGAATTTGAACCGGGACTTGTAAAAGACATACCGCATGCACTCGAAAAGATCGCGCCAAAAAATTCCGATTATGAGCACCACAAGACATGGGGATGCGACAACGGATCATCACATGTAAGATCAACACTAGTAGGACCAAGTTTAACTATCCCCTTCAACGATAAGAAACTAATTCTAGGCACATGGCAGCAGATATGTCTGCTTGACTTTGACACCCGCGCAAGAACAAGAGAAGTATTAGTACAGATTCTTGGCGATTGAGATAAAATTCTTGACAAATAGGGACAAAATGGTAATGGAAAGAGGAAGCAATAGGAATCTGATATGGTTGGGGTAGGAGTATTGACGTAAGCTTTGTAAGAAAATATGCCTGTAAGCCAAAAAAAGACTATGTGTGGACTAGCTTTTTGGCTTATTAGCTAAAGTTAATATCTCTTAAAAATACTAAATTATGGATGGGTTATAAAATGGATAAAGAAAACAAGATTATTGTCTTTGAAAACATGAAAATCAGGAGAGTTTGGCATAATGAGGAGTGGTGGTTTGTGGTAAATGATATTATTGAATTGTTGACTGATTCCAATGACCCTGCACAATATTTTAAGCGTTTAAAACAGAGAGACAAGGAGCTTGCAAAACTAATGGATAAGGGGAGGGTACAAATTGTACCACCCCTTATGCTTGAAGTAGAGACTGCGGGCGGAAGACAAAAAATGTATTGCTGGAACACAGAAGGCATTTTCCGTATAATTCAGTCAATCCCTTCAAAGAAAGCCGAGCCATTCAAGAGATGGCTTGCAAAAGTCGGTTATGAAAGAGTGCAGGAGATAGAGAATCCTGAACTTGCTCAGGAAAGAATGAAGGAACTATACAAAAAGAAAGGCTATTCTGGAGATTGGATTGAGAAGAGAGTGAGAGGAATTGCAGTCAGGCAAGAACTGACTGATGAATGGGAGCAGAGAGGTATAACCAGAAGTTTAGCCTTTGCGATATTAACCAATGAAATCTCGATGGCAACTTTCGGGAAAACTGTTGGAGAGTACAAGGAGTTCAAAGGTCTTAAAAGAGAGAACTTAAGAGATCACATGAATGATTTGGAACTCATATTTACTATGCTCGGCGAGGCATCCACGACAAAAATTGCGAGAAAAAAAGATGCACAAGGATTTGAAGAGAATAAAAAAGCAGCGAAAGAAGGCGGAACTGTTGCAGGTATAGCCAGAAGAGAACTGGAAATCAGGAGTGGTGAAAGTGTTGTTGCCAGTGATAATTATCTTGAAGAACCTGAGAGAGTAAAGAGACTAGGAAAAAAAAGAGATGAGATTGATGATAAATCATAAGGCAGATATGTTTGCTTGACTTTGACACCCGCGCAAGAACAAGAGAAGTATTAGTGCAGATTCTTGGAGATTGATGAGTCCATACCAATAAACTATATATGCCAGAACGCACTAAATACACACTATGCCCTCCAAATCCATCAATAAATTTTTTGCACCAAAATCCGTAGCGATAATCGGTGCATCAGACAACACTAAAAAGTTCGGGCATGTCATCTTAAAGAATTATATGGACATGGGCTTCACAGGAAATATCTATCCGATAAATCCTGGGCATGATTCTATACTCGGCATCAAATGCTATAAAAGCGTGCTTGATGTACACGATGATATTGATTCTGCGGTAATTGTAGTACCGCCCAAGGCAGCCAACGATGCGCTAAAAGACTGTGTAAAAAAGCGTATTGAAGCTGTCGTGATGATTACCGCCGGCTATCGCGAGACCGGAGGCGCAGGAATTTGCCGCGAGCAGGAACTTAAGAGCATAATAAAAGACACAGACACGCGCGTGGTAGGTCCAAACTGCATAGGGATATACGATTCATTTGGAAAGATTGACACATTATTTTTACCTGATTATAAACTGAAAAGACCCGCATCAGGGAACATTGCATTTATTTCTCAAAGCGGCGCATTTGCACTATCGATCCTTGACTGGGCAGCTACAGAAGAGATTGGGATTTCACGCTTTGTAAGTTACGGCAATCGCGCAGATGTTGACGAGATCGAACTTTTGAACTATCTTCGCGACGATAAAAAGACCAAAGCGATAGCAGTATATCTTGAGGGTGTAAGGAACGGGCGCGACTTTCTTGCATGCCTGAAAAAAGTTGCCGCAAAGAAACCCGTTGTGATTCTAAAGGCAGGAAAATCCAAATCAGGTACAAAAGCAGTACAATCACACACCGGCAGTCTTGCAGGGTCCTATGAGGTATTCAAAGGTGCCATCCGTCAGGGAGGCGCAATTGAAGCAGAGAATACCGAACAGTTATTTGACTTTTGCCGGGTGCTTGCATACCAGCCAACTGCAAAAGGTCAAAGGATAGCAGTAATCACAAACGGCGGAGGATTTGGTGTGATGTGTGCAGACTCAATTGAGAAAGCAGGACTTTCTCTCTCAGAGTTTTCCAAAGACACCATTGAAAACATAAAAAGTGTTATGCCAAAAGAATATTCTTCAGTTCATAATCCACTTGATCTTATAGGTGATGCAGATGTCAGAAGATTCGAAGTTGCCATCAACAATGTTCTAAAGGACAGGAATGTAGATGCTGTAATCATTGTTACGCTCCTGCAGACCGCAAGTCTCGGACCAGAGATAGTAGATGTGATTGCAAGTGCAAATGAGCGCTCTAAAAAACCAATAATTGTTTCTGCATCAGGAGGAGAATATACTCAACTCCTTTTAAGAAGCCTTGAGAAAGACAGCATCCCTGCTTACCCGTCACCAGATAGGGCTGTAAGCGCCATGAAGACCCTTATAGAATATAGCAAATGTTAGTTAATGTTTTCTAGTAGCATACATTACACTGGCAGCTATGATAAGAAACATTAGTGGAATCATGTTTAATCCCGGGGTTCTTGAAACCTCATTATGACCTTTCTGGACAACCTGGATAGTCTCCTCATCTTTAGAATAAAGAGTAGGGACCAGTGTTGATTCTGCAATGATAGTCACTTTATATGTGCCGACTTCACCTGCAAATATATCGAGATAGATTACTTTCTCCTCGTATGGCTCTAGGCGGACATCAATTTCATTATCTCCATTATCGAATTCAGTCCAGTAAAATATTTTTTCCGGGTATGTATCAATCGTTAACTTAACTGTATCCTCTGCTGCAATATTATTTTTAAGAGTGATGGTTTTCTGGACATTATCTCCCAACTCAACTGTAGTAGCCTCCGGTGAAAATACTACCTCTGGAGATTGTGGTACCAGACACTTTCCTGCTATGCATTCCCTATCCTCGCAATCTTCACTGTCATAGCATTCGCAGCCGTCACACAATAGTGTAATAAAATTACCGCCATCTACAACTTCCCTGTTTCCTGCAAGATCAACTGCCTCTACATAAAAATCATTTTCAGAATATATGCACTCTGCTGTAAGGTATGCGCAGCTGCGCACAACCGGTGTACCAGCCGGAGTATTAGTGCCATTTGCACAATATACTAATTTATCGCAATCTGCAGTATTACATATTCTAATCGTATTAATGCCGCTATAAGTATCATTTAGAACAGGGACAAACAAAACATCCTCTCCGCCAATAACCTCTTCTGGCAGATAGCAGTCACTGCAACTAATATCTGGCTTGACTTTATCCACCTTAAATTCTACCGGGCTGCTAGTATCCTTGTTCCCTGCTTTATCTTCTACGTAACCGCAGACCCATGCATGTTTGTCAATTGTAAACGTATTTCCCGAAGTATAGCCTGTAGCCGGGCATACCCCTGGATCAGAGAAATATATTTTGTATGCATACGATGATGAATCACAACAACCCTCAGAATCAGTGCATGCTACAGTACCTGTGGCATCGGTGTTTTGCCATGCGGCTGGAGCACCGGCAATTGATGCTGTTGGATTTCCATTGTCACATGTTAATATGGAATCGCATGTAATCGAAGTATATTCGCAGGTTGCAGACCCGCCATCACAATAATACTGTCGATATGTGCTTCCATAACAGCCGTCCTTTAAGTCGCAGTCCTCAGAATTGCTAAAAATACATTGACCGGGCACGAAGCACGCACCCGCGGACTTTACTATGTTATTTTCACATTTATTAGGACAGGTGACACCGTCACATGGCTCTTTGCAGCAGTTCCAACAGTGCTTCTTAACCTTATTTGTTGTACTCACATGACCCAGACTGGCACATTTACCTGCCGCACTAGCACCGCTGACACAGGTAACAGTATCGCCGCTAGGGACACCATATTTGCAAAATCCTCCATCACAGTCAAAATCAATATAACCCTTATCATCATAACAATCAATAACATCGCAATCATCAATAATTGTACAGGTGTCCCCGTTTCCTGTCACATTAGAACACGTACCAGCACTCCAATCATAACATTCATATATTGCCGACACTCTTTGACCGAATTTGCATTTATTATCTACAGGAGCTTGTGTGCATGGACTGTCACTCCATACTGATGTGCCTATCAATTCTACCGGACACCAATAATAACAATTACTACTGGCTGCCAGTTTAACATATTCAGAAGTCGCAGGACATCCGGTAATATTTGTGATGACTCCCGGTGGACTCCGGCATACACTATTCCCTGTGGCATTGTATCTATTGCATTCCAAAGCAAGGCATATGTCACCAACTTTGCAATCTGCGCCGCCACTGCACGATGTGCCGTCATCCGTATTGTTTTGCACAACATCATACTTATAACATGGATATCTGCTCTTATTACAGGAATGCGTACAGCAATCAGGACCGCATGCCGTGCCGCTCAAACAGTTGTAATCCGGACATGTTCGTGCATACGCCGTACTGACAAACACCACACTAACAAATAAGATGGCGAAAGTAATTACAAGACAAAGAGGAACTATATTGTACTTCATTCAGATAATTTATATTTCTCCTTGTATTTATACTTTACTGTCTTTTAGCTATAGAGAGTTTTGAATAACCCCGTTCTACAAAAGCATATATTCTATCGCACCCAATAATAATGTGGGTGATTGTTATGGATTTTAATCAATTTGTGATGAAAAATAATTATGAAAAAGTTCGTGGTCTTGGTGACCGAC
>DAOWAN010000124.1 GCA_030634545.1 Candidatus Nanohalarchaeota archaeon | reverse complement strand
CTATGACTGCAAGAATAACTGTGCGATATATGAAGCCAAACATGAAACGCTGACAAAGAAAATTCTTAAGGAGATACTGAAAGAGGTTTTTGGTGATAATATACCTAAAGGGTTTATTTTTGATATGAAAACCATGTACCCTAATGCTTTCAGGGAAGTCTTTGGAAAGAAAATAAAGCTTCAGTATTGTGTGTTTCATCTCAACAAACTCATTTTGAAAGAGTATGGCTTGGCTCTGAAAGTTGGTAAAAAGTCCAAATGGTCTATTGTTCATTACCTAAATCTCTATTCTCTGTTCAATATTTTCTATAACCGTGAACAGGAACTCAAATTATTGAAATGTTTTCAGAAAGACCTGAGTGATTACAAAGAGGAACTTGTAGATATTGAGGATGTTGACAGTCATAAAAAGGATGTATCTTTCCCGAAAAAATGCAAGACCGATGATGAAAAGAGAGCATATCTTGTGAGAGTATACGAAAAGGAACTGATGAAGAAATTCAGAGAGCATCTGCATGCTGAAAAATTGAGGAGAAGGAGAGACAAAGAGACACTCAAAGTCAGGACAAAAGAGGATGCAAAGAACAAACTTGAGAAACTCAGAATGATAAGCAATTGGTATCCGAAAAAAATAGAGGCAAGAATTAAGAAAATCAAGGATAATTTTGAGTTGTTTACAGGGTCAGACGGCGAACATCTTACAAATAATCGGCTGGAAGGTTTTTTCGGAGCTACGCTCAAAGGGACCAGAAAAAAGGGGTTTCGTTCTGATAAGGCACTTGAGAATTTTTTCAAATTTCAAAAACTGAAAGCGTCAGGTGTAAAGATGTTTGAATCTTTTTCAATCTCTCAGTTGGCAATGACTTTTGGAATAATCGCGGCTCTGCCGTTTATATGACAAACGCAGATTATCGATAAATTTGGGGTTTTTATGTTAGCGACCGCTATGCGTTTATTGTAAAAATAATGGCGTGTGGTGGGTTTTTGAGAATAGAATGTATCAAATGCACTCATATTTTTGTGCGGGGATAATCTTAAATTGTGGATGTGCAGAAAAACTATGGGTTCGGGACCGAAATCAACGAAATATACATGTTTTCACGGAAATATTATTCATACCCACATTGACATAACATTTATAAACTTAACCATTCAACTTAAGACTCTGGCGGTCATAGCGGAGAGGAACCACCCGATCCCATTCCGAACTCGGAAGTTAAGCTCTCCAGCGACTTGAGTTGTACTGTCTTTCGACGGGAACCTCATGACGCTGCCAGACCCTTATATTTACTAAAAATTAACGCATAAATAACTAACATATTCTCTAAAAACTCAACTATACCACATCTTAAGAGAAAAATACAAAAGCGCCCCTGTAGTGTAGTCGGCCTATCATCAAGGACTGTCACTCCTTGGACTCGGGTTCAAAATATGCGCAAAAATCAAGTGCGCATCTGAAAATCCCGACGGGGGCGCCACAACCCACTAATTCTAAAAACACTACCACATAAAGACAAAACAAACACATATAAAGCTCAAAATAGCATATCATCATCTTCTAAAAAGGGAAAGGAGTAGATATAAAATGCTTATAGACATAGTACTTGGCTCAAAAGCAGCCTTCAGGATACTATCAGTACTCACAAAAGAACCAGAACACGGATACACGAAAGAGGAAATAAAAAAAGCGACAAAACTCGGCGGAAACTCAATATTTCGGACAATGAACATGCTTGAAAAAAACAATATAATCACAGGACAAAAATCCGGCAGAAAAACATACTACAAGATAAACCTCTGCAACGAATACTCCCAATTCATCACAGAAATATGCCAGAAAGAAAGAGAAGACTTAAACAACATAGACCCTGAAACAGCAACAATATTGAGAGAATACATCCGCCAGCTCAGCGATGCAGTTGAAGTTGATTCAATCTATGTATTCGGATCAACAGTAAAACACAATGACAGCAAGAACTCAGACCTCGACATTGCCCTCATATTCAAAAGCGAACCCGACACAGACTCCATGATGAAAATCAGGGAAGTCACAAAAAAAATCGAAACCAGATTCAAAAAAGACATAGATGAACACATATTCAAAGAAGATGATTTCGCAAAGATGAACATACCCTACGCTGAAGCTGTCCATCGCGACGGCATCCGTTTAATTTAAACGGGACAGTTTCTCAATATAAACCCGATACAACTTCTCAACAGATCTCCTGTCTATCTTCTTTCCAAAGCACGTATGAGGAACAAGCGCACCGGAAAATGTCTTTGGTATATGCATCAGCTCATGGATTAGTGTCCTGTCCTGATCTTGTGACGACTGCTTATCAAAACGCTCAGACAGAACCTCAAGAATATAATGCGCATCAACTCCAAGCGCCTTCTGCCAGATTCTCGGAAGCGACCATATACGCGCATATGCCCTCGCTTTCGACTTATATGAGCGCATGCAGATAACATTTTGGGGTTTCATATGGGTGAGGTCGAGTATGTCTACAATTTTGTTTATACGTTTTTGTATGTCAGGTGCAGCTTCAAATAACATGTTTTTTTCTTGGAGTCTGAACTTTAAGTGTGTCATTGACATGCAAAGATTCCGCACACTTCAACAGAGTATAGTCAATCCAACAATAATTGACCTTTGTGTGGGATTGCCATATCTCTAACACTGTCGTGTTAAGCTTTTGAGCAGATGCTCAAAATAGTCAATCGATATCGATTTATATGAAATCAGTTAGGACGATAATTTGACGATTGACTATACTATCAAAACCAATAGTATCTATGCGGTTTTGCCGTATCGCTCAGTGAGGATAGCGGAATCTTTAGCATTTGAAAGATGATACCGATAAGTATAAAAAATCCATATTCTAATATATACATTTAAGATTGTCAACATGTCAGGAACATACATTTTTGTCGATTGTAGGTGAAATATGAGAGGTGAGAAGATGGATCTGGAAAAACTTGTAAAAACAACAACACAGGAATTGGAGAAACTTGTTTCCACAGATACTGTAATTGGAAAACCGCAGACTTTTGAAGGAAAGACAGTCATTCCGGTAAATAAAATCCAATTTGGTTTCGGTGCTGGCGGTGGGACAGGTGAAGGTAAATGTAAAGAAAAGGACAACTTTGGATCAGGTGAAGGAGGCGGAGTCGGTGCAGGTGCAGGCGTTGAACCGATAGCATTTCTTGTTGTTGATAAGGATGGTGTCAAGGTATTTCCTTTGAGACACAAAGGAAGTATTGCAACAGCTATTGAAGCACTTGTAGAGAAATGTCCAGGGATAATGGAAAAAGGTATGGAAATGGAATCGAAGATGAAAGAGATGAAGAAAGGAGAAAAAAAGAAGAAGTAGAAATAGTATCTCTTTTATTTTCTTTTTTTATTTATAATCGATGATCATATGGCTTTTCTTGCTTTCAGCATAATCTTGATATTGATTTTTATAATTTTGTGTGTTTTGTTTGTTCCATTTAAGATCAGATTTTATGTCAAAAATACAGGATATTCTTTTCATGCTGATTTGAATTTCAGGTGGTTTTTTGATGCTTTTATATTGAGATTAGCTATTTTTAATCAGAAGTTCCACATATATTTTTTTGGTAAGAAAGTATTGACTAAGAGACTAAAAGATAATGAAAAACAAGAAGTTGGAAAGAAAAAGAAAGAAAGCTCTGGTAAGAAAAGTGACAGGACTTCAATGGTCTCTTATTTGGATTTGGTAAAGCCGTGTTTTGGGTTTATAAGAGATGTCTTTGCTTCATTTTCTTTTGATAAAATCTATTTGAAGATGGATATTGGTTTTGATGATCCTGGTGTGACCGGAATGATTAGTGGCTATTTTTATGCTTTAAGAGAGCTCTTTTTTAGTCTGCCTATTAGTGCCAGGAAAATGGTTGTTGATTTCAGGCCGCATTTTCAGGAAGAGTTGTATGATTTTGAAGGGGAGTTTGAGGTCAGGAATCAGGTTATAAATTTTGTGTCTGCTGTATTTCAGCTTATACTATCAAAGCCAGTTCGTAGGCATGCATGGAATGCTGTTTTTAGATGAGGGGAAAGAAGTGAAAATGGAAGATAAACGATTCAAAAAAGAAGAAAAGATTGTTGAAGGGAAGACTGTAGTGGTCGGCAGGTTCAAGTTGACCTTTATGTTTAAGGTTTTGGCTGCATGTCATTCTGCTGGTGGAGATATAGTTGGTTATGGTTCTGTTGAGCCGATAGAGGTGAAAGTGGAGCATTTGGATAAGAAAAAAAAAAGAAGGAGTATTTCATTTGTTCCAGAGTTGTAGAGCGCTTTTGAGTTCAGGGCATCTATCTAAAGAGAGATTACCTTCAAGTATTTCCACAGCCTGCCTGATAGCCCGCCCACCAGCCTCTGTGCCGCCTGGGTGTCCATGGCACCCACCGCCGAACTGCATCACAATATCAGAACCCATATACTTAACAACCCCAGGCACATGACCTGGATGCAGCCCGCCTGAAGCCACAGGCAAAACAGGATTCATACCATACCACTTCTGGCACAGGACATCCCTCTTATCATCTTCCTCTACAGTCTTTGAAGTAATACCCTCCTGGATAGACAACACCTCATTACCAGAACCATGCATCTTCCCGATAATCGCACCAATATGCAGCTGATCAACACCGATAAGCCGACTGATCTTTGCAATAGTCAACATAGATATACCATGCTCCGGATTCCTCGTAATAGCCCCATGCATCGCGCGATGAGCATGAATCACAAGCCCAAGATTAGCATCCCTAAGCGTCTGAAGTGCAGAAAACCCCGCAGTAAGTATATCAATCATCACATACTCCCCGCCATGCGCCTTCACAAACTTCGCGCGCTTAAGCATCTCACCAGTCTCAGCCGTGACATTAGGCATATATATCTTCTTCTCACCAGTCTTAACCTCTGCCTTATCCCTCGCCTTCAGCGTAAGCCTTATGCGCTCATCAAACTTATTGAACGAAAGCGAAGTCAGGTTCTCATCATCCTTTACAACATCAAGACCCCCGACCCACGCATTATACGCAACATTAGCATGACCCAAAGAATCCAGCCCCACCTTCGGCTTTATGATAGTACCGACAAGCGGTCTTTTGCTTACACCAGTCACTTTCCGCACACCTCTTATACCAAATGCCGGACCGGGACTTGCCGCAATTATCTTTTTCGGAAACGATATATCAAGAAGCCTAAGTGACTTAAGAGCATTCATCCCGAATATATTGCCCGCAATACTAGAAAGAATCTGCGGT
>DAOWAN010000006.1 GCA_030634545.1 Candidatus Nanohalarchaeota archaeon | reverse complement strand
AGTGACTTAAGAGCATTCATCCCAAATATATTGACCGCAATACTAGAAAGAATCTGCGGTATATTCCCCTCCTCAAAAAGCTCAGAAGTATAAGCGATCTTGACAACCCCACGCCTCTTATCAATATCATAGACATGTGGCTTAAGCTTATTCATTATGCGCGAAGACATAGTACATACCTCAGTCCATGTCCCGATAGACGACTCAGCAGCAATATGCTCGCATGTCTTCTCAATAGGCATATCATTAGGAACAATACGATACTTAGCAACAAGATCCGACGGCTTCGGACAATAATTCAAATCAACATATTCATATTTACCCATATAACATCACCCATAATAATCAATACAGGATATTTACTCATCCCAGTATATATTAGTTTGGTTAGCAAAAATATCTGACAAACATACTGAGATTCACCATAAAACCATATAAACAACGATGACCAGAAATAAACAATGAAAAGAGCAAAAACAAATGTCCTGTTTGGGTGTTTAATTATTGGAATTATTTTACTTAGCGGGTGTATGGAAAAAGAAATAAGCAAAGACAAAGCAATTTCACTTACCAAAGAAAAATGCGCACCAGAAAATCCGGATTATGCTTATAGATACGATATGATAAATAAAGTCAATAACGAGTGGAGAATCCCAATCATGAATGTCAATTGCATCTGTTATGCTACAGTAAATACAATAAACGAGATAACAAATTGCATGAAATGCAATTGCACAGATTTATCCCCGCCACTTGAAACAGAAAAAGTAACCATCACTACAGACAAAACAGAATATGAAGCAGGAGAAGACATGAAAATAACCATAGAAAACAGAAAAGATTCTTCAGTATATATTGAGATGGAAGAATTTAGCCGCTCAAGTCATATTTACAAGATGGAAATACAAAAATACGAAAACAATTCATGGAAGACAACATATTATCCATTCTCTGAACGAATAAAATGCGCACCCGGAGGACAAGGTCCCGCTATAGGTTGCATAGAAATAAAACAGGGAGCAAAATTAGAGAGGTTGAAAACACTCAACTACCTGAAGTGTGTAGGCAACCTCAACATTACCACCGAAGAGTTCCCTCAAATGCAGGCAAAAGAACTGCCGAGCGGCAAATACCGTTTAAAGATAAATATCGCAGACAAATGTACAGCAGGAACACCAGATAAAAAACCAACATTTACTTATTCAAACGAATTCACAATCAAAGAGAAAGAAGCAGACACTTCAAAAATTGGTACTTATCTCGCTTATCTAATGGACACCCGAGAATTGCAAGAACAATTTAGCATAGATATTGAATTTTCTCACGAACTCCAAGATGAAGAATCAAAAGAAATCGAAAACATTTTCAACTTAACCTTCAACCGTCTGCCTGATGGAAATATTGCTCATACAAGCCAATTCTACGGAGCAACAGCAGATGGTCATACAATCAACAAACTTACAAAAACATCAAAAATAATTCGAATGGTATCAACTGAAACACCAGTAACATCTGCAAATTCAACCTAATATTTCCAAAAATACAGTAAAAAAACACATAAACATATAAATACTACTGCACAGTAATATTGATATGGCGATAATAACATTACCAGAAAATTGGAGAGATTATGAAGATACAGAAAAGGCACTAAGAATATTTCCAAACATGAAAGAATATATATATGCCCATGAAAATACAGCAATCATAGATCACCTCAGAAAATATAAACCCTGGGAATCGCTCAATGATAATAATAACGAACCATATATCGAGCAAGCAAATGAACTATTTAAACAATTCTTTCTTCAAAAATTTGATGATAACAAATATTGTTCCGATTCACAAAGCGTCCTAGTCAGACATTTGTTTGAATATGTCAATAATAATAATATTCTCACTATTGACTCAGAGGGAACACTACTACACGAAAAAATCGAAATGCTTGAGTGGGTAAAAAGATACGGAAGTTCAAAAGATGCATTGACAGCGCTAACAAAAGAAAGAGCATATGATGAATTTGGTCATGAAGTCCACAAGGTAGCTATAGAAGCAGAATATAGTTTTTATCAATACATTTGCAACGAAATCACCGGTGAAGAATTACCATTTGCAGCATTTCTATATGCTCATCCAATAATTGAAGCTCTCGAACACCCCAATAGAAATAAATTAGATAATATATTTCGATATAACAAACATCATTTAGAAGAAAAAGTAACAGACGAACAAATAAAAAAAGCCGCAAATTTTTTTGAGAAAGGCGGTTATAAATATATAAATAAAAAAATATAACAGAAAAAATAACATCCATACCTATTTTCTAAGCTTAACAGCAGTCCCATACACCAAAAGCTCAGCAGCCGACGCCATGATCTGGGACGTCTGGAACCTCACATTCACAATCGCATCAGCGCCAACTTTCTTGGCATCCTCAACCATCCGCTTCTCAGCCTCAATCCTTGCCTCAGTAAGCATCTCAGTATACTCCTTCAACTCACCGCCCACAAGTTGCCGAAGCCCTGCAACAATATCCTTTCCAAACCACTTGGCTCTGATTGTACTTCCCTTCACAAGCCCAAGAGTTTCAGTTATCTCTTTACCCTGCACAAAATCCGTAGTCACAACAATCATTCCACACACCTCTTCTCTTCATTCCTTTAAACTCTTCCTCTCTGCTTTCGAATCCCTTATCCTCTCACGGACAAGCTGCACCATAACAATCACAAGCCCAAAAAACATCACAACAAGACCAACCTTAATGACAACCGGCATATCAGCATCAACAAAATCAATAGCAAAAAGATAAAGAGGATAAACTAAAAGAATCACAACTCCAATGGTAAAAAACACAACACCCGCATTCTTGACATTGTCCATAACAACCCCTCCTGCAATACACACTGCATTCTGAATAATAAAAATGTCCAACCTTCATTTAAACACAAGAGATTGCCCGGCTAACGCCATATCTCCCACCCTCACACTGGCAAAAGATTAATCACCGCAATCTCATTTCTAGACCCGAGTCTCATCGGCGGACCCCACGTACCAGTCCCTGAAGAGACATAAAGATACATATCACCAATTCTATAAAGCCCATATATCATCGGATAGACACGCTTAATGACCATGTTGAACGGGAATATCTGTCCATTATGCGTATGTCCCGAAAGCTGGAGATCTATACCCGCCTTATCAGCCTCAGCCATACCCAAAGGCTGATGATATAACAGCACAGACGGAATATCATCATCAATCTCTATCTTGCTAAGATCCGGTCCTGAAAACATATCATCTCTTACCGGGTTATCCATACCCACAATCTGCAATCCCTGATAATTGACAGACTCATCCCTCAATATGATTATATTAGTGGTCTTAAGGACTTCTTCAACCTTATCGAGGTTCTCATATACTTCATGGTTCCCGGTAACAAAAAATGTCTTGGCATCAAGTCCTCTAAGCGGCTCAACAGTATGTTCTCTGACAGCACCTGCACCATCAAACAGATCACCAGTTATAAAAACCATATCCGGATTCTGCTCATTGGTCATATCAACTATTCTTTTTAAGAACCCGGAATTATGGATTGTACCCACATGGATATCCGTAAGATGTACCACCTTCAATGGTGTTGAAAGTCCCAAGAGCGGTATCTCAATCTCTTTGACATAGATAATCTGTCCATTGATGATTGACACGACAGACAACAATATCACTGTAGTGACAATGATTTTTTTCCACACCTCCGGACTGAACTTCACCGCATGTCTCAAGACCTCATATAGGACAAGGCTCATGAGAATAATAAAAAATACCCCCAGCCATGTGAAAGACACAGAATATATGATTCTTATGAAGACATTATAATATGATCTGCTGAAAATAATAGATATCCACGGCAACAATGCCAGAAAAACAACCACCCATTTAATCCTATACTTTGGAAAAAACTTTTGGAATCTGAAATATACATAGAAATGCAGAGCAGAATAAACAAAAAGAAAAACCAAAAAAATCAT
Source organism: Candidatus Nanohalarchaeota archaeon (assembly GCA_030634545.1). GTDB lineage: Archaea > EX4484-52 > EX4484-52 > EX4484-52 > B79-G9 > B79-G9. The sequence goes on along the minus strand of DAOWAN010000006.1, from coordinate 38,757 downwards.
GATAAATCGAAATATTGGCTCCATAAAGATTATCTTTGAAAAGAGATATTTAAACCTGAGTGTATAATTGAGCAGCGCAGGTGTAAACTGATAAGCGCATTTTAAATATTTCCATACATCATTATCTACCATGAGACTCTACTTTGCAACAGGAAACAAAAACAAACTCACAGAATTCCAAAATTACCTGGGTCCCAAGGGTATAGAAATAGAACACCTCAATATAGACTACCCGGAAATAAGATCAGACGACATTGCACAAATAGCTGCCGCAGGCGCAAGATACGTTAGCACAAAATCAAAAAAAACAGTAATCGTAGAAGACTCAGGACTCTTCATAAACTCACTCAACAACTTCCCAGGCGCATACACAAAATGGGTGCACCAAAAAATAGGACATACAGGTCTGTTCAGGCTCCTTGAAGGAAAAGAACGCAAAGCAGAATTCAGGACATGCATAGGACTGTGCAAGCCAGGGGAAGAACCTTTAACTTTTAGCGGCGCAGTATCAGGCACAATCACACATGAAGAAAAAGGCACAAAAGGATGGGGACACGACCCAATATTCATGCCGGACGGACACGACAAGACATGGGCAGAAAATCCTGACATAAAAGCAGCAGAATCTCACAGAATCAACGCCATAAAAAAATTCACAGACTGGCTAAAAGAAAACAACAAATATGTTAACAACCGTTAGTCAATAGATTAATAGCTATATATTATATACCCACAAATATCGTCAAGGTTGTTGACATGCAAAGATTCCGCATACCACTACAAAATAGAATAGCGGAATCTTAAGCATTTAGAGGAGTGATGCAGATGAGCGCGAAAATTATCATCGGAACACAATTCGGAGACGAGGGAAAAGGAAAGATCGTAGACTGCCTCGCAGAGGATTCAGACATAATCGCCCGCTTCCAGGGCGGTAACAATGCAGGTCACACACTAGTCGTAGGAGACGAGACATTCAAACTCCACCTCATCCCCTCAGGAGTCCTGCATGAAGACAAGACCGTAATCATCGGAAACGGTGTAGTCATTGACGTAAAAGTACTAGACGAAGAAATCAAATCCCTTGAAAAAAGAGGATACAAGATAAGAAACATGAAAATCGCAGGCAACGCCCACGCCATCATGCCATGGCACAAAGACATAGACAATCACGAAGAGAAACTGCGCTCAAAAAAAATAGGCACAACAGGTCGCGGCATCGGTCCGGCATACATGTTCAAAGCAGGTCGCACAAACGCGATAAGAATGTACGATTTCAAAGACGATAAAAGACTCGCAAAAAAAATCACAGAAATCATAGAACAAAACAAAGACTACTTCAGGCGCATCAACTGCACATACACAGAAGCAGACATAATCAGAGAATACACAGCAATCGCAAAAAAAATAAAATCATGCATCTGCGACACATCCATATTACTGAACAAAGCCCTCGATGACAATAAAGAGGTCCTGTTCGAAGGCGCTCAGGGCACATTTCTCGATATAGATCACGGCACATTCCCATTCGTCACATCATCAAACACCGTATCCGGCGCAGTCTGTGCAGGCGCAGGAATAGGTCCAAACAGGATAACCGAAATCATAGGAATCGTAAAAGCATACACAACCCGCGTAGGAGAAGGACCATTTCCGACAGAGCAGGACAACAAGACAGGCGAAAGACTAAGAAAACAAGGTCACGAATTCGGCACAACCACAGGCAGACCACGTCGCTGCGGCTGGCTGGACCTTGTGATGCTGAACTATACAAAAAACCTAAACGGTCTGACCAGCATAGTGATCACAAAACTGGACATCCTCTCAGGTCTTGACAAAATAAAAGTATGCACAAGCTACACAACAGGCGAATATCCAGGGGATCTGGAAGACCTGAAAAAAGCATCACCAGTCTATGAAGAACTCCCGGGCTGGACAGAAGACATAACCGAAATAAAGGACTACAAAGAACTACCCAAAAACGCAAAAGACTACCTGAAATTCATATCAGAAAAACTCTCACTCCCCATAAAAATCGTATCCGTAGGTCCGAAAAGAACCCAGACAATAATTATATAAGCGATAACATGCCGCCAAAAAAAACAGACGAAACAAACCTGACAACAGAAGCAATAGTCCGCCTATACACAAGATGCGCAGAAGAACTCCCAAAAGACATATGCGAAAAACTAAAAGACTCCCTAAAAAAAGAAGAAAGCGACACAGCAAAATACATCCTAAAAACAATCCTTGAAAACATAGAGATAGCAAAAAAAGAATCAAAACCAATATGTCAGGACACAGGAACCCCTATATTCTACATCAGCCACAACAACACACAAACTCTAAAAAACATAAAAAAACACATAGAAGCCGCAACAAAACAGGCGACAGAGAAAATACCTCTAAGACCAAACGCAGTAGACCCAATAACAGGCGCAAACACAGGAAACAAGCCAATAATCCACACAGAACACTCAGACCACTTCAAGATAGACTTACTGATGAAAGGCGGCGGCTCAGAAAACATATCAGCAATCTACACACTGCCGGACACAAAACTAAACGCAGACAGAGACATGGAAGGCATAAAAAGATGCGTACTTGACGCAGTCTTCAAAGCGCAGGGAAAAGGCTGCCCCCCATACATCATAGGAATAGCCATCGGTGGAAACATAGAACAGGTAGCGCACTTATCCAAAAAACAACTCCTGAGAGACCTGAACGACATAAACAAAGACAAACAGCTAAACAAACTGGAAACAGAACTACTAGAAGACATCAACAAACTGAAAATTGGTCCAATGGGTCTGGGCGGAAAAACAACCGTACTTGGAGTAAAGATAGCCAAAACATACAGACACCCCGCATCATATTTCATAGGCATATCATTCAGCTGCTGGGCACTAAGGAGGCAGTCCCTATGATCGACAAACCACCAATACAAATAGAATTCCAGGAAAAAACCAGCTTCACAAAACTAAACGTAGGCGACATAATACAACTAAGCGCAAAGCTATTCACAGCAAGAGACAAAGCCCACCTATACCTGCTCAACAACAACTTCGAAAAAATAAAAAACTCAATAATCTACCACTGCGGCCCAATCATCAAAGACAACAAAGTAATAGCCGCAGGTCCAACAACAAGCTCAAGACTGAACCCATACACCCCAAAACTCATAGAAAAATATAACATAAAAGCAATCATAGGAAAAGGCGGCATGGACAGATCAGTCCTTGAAGCCATGAGAGGTAAAGCAGTATACGCATCAGCCGTAGGCGGCGCAGCACTGGTATGCGCCAAAAACATGACTGTAAAAAACCAGTACATGCCGGAATTTGGCATGCCAGAAGCAATATGGGAGTTGACTGTAAAAGACCTCCCATTGATTATCACAATGGACTCAAAAGGCAACAGCCTCTACGACGACATACTGCATAACTCAAAAAAAGTATTGGAATCACTAACATCGCATAAATATTAAGACGACTCTTCCAATATCTCATCATAGGCGCTCTTTGCAGCAACTGCACCCTCAGCAGCCGCAGTAATTACCTGCTTGAGATTATTATTAGTCACATCACCTGCAACAAAAACACCATAGACATTTGTTTTCTGTTCACGATCTGTTTTTATAAACCGACCTTCAAGCCTTACACCTAAATCCTTCGCAAGATCAGTACGCGGTATAGAACCAATCTCTATAAACAAACCATCAAGCTTCAGCTTTTTTTCGCTGTCAAGTACCACAACCTCAAGTTTGTCTTCACCAATCAGCTTAACGACATTTGAATTGAATATCGGCTTTATCTTCTTATTTTTTTCAACAAGCGCGACCCATGCAGGCTCTGGTCTGAAGAAGTGACCTTTTCTATATATGATATACACATGCGCTGCATATTCAGAAAGCAGCAACGCCGCAGTAAGAGCAGCATCATTCCCGCCAATGACACCAACTTCCTTGTCCTTGAAAAAAGCAGCATCACAGGTTGCACAATAGCTGATACCCCTGCCAACAAGCTTATCTTCATTATCCATATCCAGTTTCCTGTCTTCTGTACCAGTCGCAAGGATTATCTTTTTCGCAAAATAAGTCTTATCCTGCGTTTTGACCTCAAAATACTTATTAAGTGATATTTTAAGAACCTTCTCACCCCTGATCTCAACACCCAGATTCACTACCTGCTCCTTCATTTTCATTGCAAGCTCAAATCCCTTGATCTTCTTGTATGTAAGAAAATTACAGATCTCATACGCTTTCGCAGCTGCGCCGCCGGTAATCTCCCCGAACACCAGAGTCTTAAGCCTGTATCGCCCGGCATAGACTGCCGCATTAAGTCCTGCGGGTCCTGCACCGACAATAATCACATCATATACATCATTCATCTTATCTTTAGTCATTCCAATCACACATCCAGTAAAATAATTCCACTTAAGCTATACAATCACTTTTTTAAATACCTATTGAATTCTATCGGCAAGGCACATGTTGGCTCACTTTATATACGCGCCACCACATCTATCTGATATGCAATATAAACTCATGCTAAAGGACATGCAAAGATGCGAAATGCCAAGAGAGCGCCTCCTGAAATACGGACCAGACGCCCTATCATTATCAGAACTCCTGGCAATCATCATCCGCTGCGGCACAAGAGACGAAAACGTACTGGACCTCTCAAGAAGGATCCTCTCAGAATTTGACATTTCACAATTACAGGACATCACAGCCGGGCAGATAAAGAAATTCAAAGGCATAAAAGACGCAAAAGCAGCACAGATAATCGCAGTCTTTGAAATCGCAAAAAGAGTCTCCACAATCAGGCAGCCCTTCAAACTAAAGATAGAAAACGCAAAAGACGTAAGAGACTACCTGATGCCAAAAATGAAAAACCAAAAAAAAGAACACCTGATAGGTCTCTACCTAGACACAAGAAACAACCTCATAAAAGAAGAGACAATCTCAATCGGAACACTGAACACAAGCCTGATCCACCCGCGCGAGATATTCAGAAGCGCAGTAACAGAAGCCTGCGCATCAATCATACTGGTCCACAACCACCCCTCAGGCGACCCTGCGCCCAGCAAAGACGACATCACAGTAACCAAAAAGATAATCAGCGCATCAGAAATCATGGGCATAGAGCTTCTGGACCATGTAATAATCGGGAATGAGAGATATGTGAGCCTCAAAGAAGATGGGTTGATATGATTGGATGATGATACATGAATTGATTTCTTGAAGGAATAATATTTAAAAATATATATGATCTTAGATAAGTTATGGGTATTGTCCAAGATACTAGTGGGGCTTTGGCTGAGATTGTTAGACCTGTTGTAGAATCCAAATGTCCCAAATGTGGGCGTAAACAAAAAAGATTCAATTTGTGTTCAGAGCATAAAAAATTGTATCTAGAACCAAGATGTAAAAAATGGGAAGTAAGAATGAAAAAATGGAATCGAGCAATTGAAAGAAATACAAAAAAACAATCATTTAATCCTATAAGTCAATGTGTCATTTGCAGAAAACGTATTCCAAACACACCAGATAATAAGAATGTAGTAAAATATTGTCGTTTCTGTGATGGTCGCATTCCTAATATTTAACTTATTTTATATGTGGTTCTTTTTCTGGCGCTCTCCAACATTCATTAATTCGTACATTTTATAACAATTTAAATTATTTAATATCTATATACTCTATTATTGTATACAGCACAAAGAAACAAAGCAAAAAGAGAAGAGAGGGACAAACATGGTATATTGCGCGACATTCAAAGACATCACCCCGCAGATGGCAGGCGAAATCGGGGTCAAAGCACTCAACATAGCAGAACTATTCACACAAAGATACCCTGTGCCGAAAGGCTTCGTCATCAAATCGCGCGCACTAAGCGACTTCCTTCTCAAGAACAAATTCGTTGAATCCATAAACACCATCCTTGAAAATGTTGACATAAACAACCACACAAGCCTGACAGACGCATCCAGAAAAATCACAGACATGATATTGGCAGGCAGCATACCGGACTCACTTGCAAACGAAATCAGCGCCACATACAAGAACTTCAGTGTCTCAGACGACATGAAAGGTCTCAACGACACTGCAAAAAGCATGATAAATGCCGGACGCGGCGACCCTTACGTCGCAGTAAGAAGCTCAGCAATCATAGATAAGACAAATGCCTGCGCATCAGGACTCCATGCAACCATACTAAACACAGTAGGCACACCCGCCCTCATGAACTCCATCCTCAAATGCTTCGCCTCATTCTACTCAGCACCGGCAATATACTACTACAAAAAAAACAACATACGCTCACCAGAACTTGCAATAATTGTACAGGAGATGATAACATCTGAAAAATCCGGAGTACTCTTCACAGCAAATCCACTCACAAACAACCTAAGCGAATTCATAATCGAAGGTTCATTCGGTCTCGGTGAATGCATCGCCACAGGAGAAGTAGCGCCCGACAGATACGTCCTAAACCTCCGCGAAAGCGCAATCACAGAAGCCAAAGTAAACAGGAAAGCATCAACGATAATAATCGACCAGCTCAACGGCGGAACAAAAAAAGAAAGAGTAGCAACAGCACAATCAGGCGCATCCACACTATCGACCGGCGAGATCAAGGTCCTAGCAGAGATCGCAGACAAGATACAAGCTCACTTCAACCACCCACAGGACATAGAATGGGCAATATCCAAACAAAGAGTATACATCCTCCAGTCAGTCCCGATAACCACATTATCCACAAACCAGGACACACCACAAACACCACAGCAATGTGAAAATGCAATCTGCACAGGCACAGGAGCCAACACAGGCACAGCTGAAGGTGAGATACGCATAATAAACAGCCCGTTTGAAGCCAGCACAATAAACCAGGGCAGCATACTCGTCGCACCGTCAGCATCACTGGATCTCCTGCCTGCACTCAATCATGCAAATGGAATCATCACAAACAACGGCGGCATGCTATGCAACCTCGCCAAGATCTCAAGAGAGATGAACATCCCGATGATAGTAGGCACAAACGACGCGACAACCAAACTCACAAACGGAACAAACGTGACAATGGACTGCGCAAGCGCAAACATCTGCATAAAAAACAATACCCCAACCGAAAGCATAGAAGAAGAAAAAGACATCCCGGTAACAGAATCAGACAGCGACGAAGAGCCAATCATCGCAACAAAAATAAAACTGAACATCACAGGAGAATCAGACTACGAAAACATAAAAGACACCACAGACGGCATAGGGTGCATGTCCCTTGACGCAAAACCCATATATGACACACAAGCACAACAGGATATGGCATCATCTGCACCCAACCTTTCCGGCAACTTCGCACTAAAAACAATCGACGCATTTTATCCCAAAAGCGTATGGATAAAAACAAAAGACCTTCATGACCCTGACTTCAAAAACCAGTTAACTGAACTAAAACTGGTAATCGACAAAGGATACAATAATCTGGGCATAATGTTCCCTGCCATCCATCATCAGGCATACATATCGAAAATAAAAAAAATATCAGAAGAGATCGGTCTAAACCTCTCATCAATAGAATTCGGCATCTCAATAGATACACCCGCAGCATGCATCCTATGCGAAGACTTCTCAGGCACAGGCATAAAATTCATATCAATCGACTATGAAAAACTAATCAGAAACACACTCGGACTCAACCCGGACACACGGATAACAAACCACGATATGCATCCTGCAGTCCTTAAGATCATCGAAAACTGCATCCGAAACTACCACAAACGAAAAATCCATACCTCAATCCACGGCAAAGCCATAACAAACCAGCACTTTGTCGAAAAGATGATACAATTCCACATAGACTCAATCTCTGTAAACAAAGAAGAATTCAGGATGCTAAAATACGTCGCAGCAAGAACAGAAAAAAAGATGCTCCTGGACATCATGATACAGAGAAGACACAACACAGACAACTACTAGACACACCCGAAATTGCAGGTAATCCTTATGCTTTCTTCAGATAATATTAACACAATAGAAAAATCAATCATAAAACACAATGCAAAAGTAATCGCATTGCAGGTCCCTGAAGGTCTGAAAACAAAAGTACAGGCAATAGCAGGACAGATCGAAAAACTGACAGTAGATGTACTCATATTCGCAGATCCCTGTTTTGGCGCATGCGACATCCCATCCATGCAGATGAAAAACATAGGATGCGACATGATAGTCCACATAGGACACTCAGAGATGATAAAAAAACACTCCCTTCCTATTGTCTACATAGAATATTTCTCAGATACAGACATTACAGAAATTCTGGAAAAAGAAATAAATCAACTTAAAAACTACAAAAACATCGCTCTTGCAACATCAATACAGCACATAAAACAACTCCCAAAAGTATCAGACCTACTAAAAACCCATCAAAAAATGGTTCACATTGGAAAGCCGAAAATCGCAAAACACCTCGGACAGGTACTCGGCTGCGATCAATCAGCCGTAATCTCAATACAGGACAAAGCAGACTGCATCCTATACTGTGGTACCGGAAGATTCCATGCCTTAGGGATAGCAAAAAAAACAGACCTGCCAGTATTCCTCCTGAGCCTTGAAGACAAAAAGATACACACCCTGAAAAAAGAACAATTCACGCTCCAGAAAAAAAACATAATCCGAAAAGCAAAGTATGACAATGCAAAAGTCATATGTATTGTAGCTACAACAAAGCCCGGACAGATGAACAAAAACGTAGTTGAGATAAAAAAGAAGATAGAGAAAAAAGGAAAGCGCGCATTCATAGTAGTAATGGACGTAATCAAACCCGAAAGCCTTCTGGGCATGGACTATGACATAATCCTGAACACAGCATGCCCAAGAATAGAAGAAGATGTTGTTTTCAAAAAACCGATTATCAACGCAACAGACATATAAATTCCAACACAACAGCAATCAAATAAAAAATAGACAATAAAAAACAGTGGAATTAAAATGATAAAAATAATAGAAAAAAGATGTCCAAAAAATCATCTATGTCCCATAGTAAAGATGTGCCCAAAAGACGCAATCAGACAGGAAGGCTATGAAGCGCCGACAATAGACCAAAGCAAATGTATAAAATGTAATATTTGCATAAAGAACTGTCCGCACAATGTTTTTGAAAAAGAAGATTAAAATGCTGAAAATAACTCCATATATCCCCATACTTGTACCGATAATTGCAATAGGCGGATTATTCTATCCACTACTCGGATATTTACTGCTAATAGATATGATTGCCCTAATGCTGATAAGTCCTTTTAAAGGCAGATTTTTCTGCGGTAATCTTTGTTCAAGAGGACTCTTTAATGACTTCATATTAAGCAGAATCTCAAGAAAAATCAAGATCCCCGGATTATTTAAAAACATGGCATTTAGAATAATTATTCTTATTTTTATGATGTCATTCATGATATTTAGAGTAATCCAGTCACAAGGAATAGTACACAAGCTTGGCGCAATCCTCGTTTCAATATACATCATGCAAACACTGATAATTTCAATAATCGCAGTAACAGTAAGTCCCAGGGCATGGTGTCATTTTTGTCCGGCAGGCACAATTCAGCGGTTTTTTGATCGTAAAAATCACATCCTAAAAGCACATAAAGATAAATGCATCAAATGCGGCATCTGCAATCAGGTATGCCCGATGCAGATTCCTGTAAGGGAGATAATCAACCACCCGGATTGTATTAAATGCGGCAGATGTATTGATTCATGTCCTAAAAAAGTACTGTATTTTAAAGACTGATTGACTTGTCAAACTCAGGATATGAATACTGTAATTAAAATATCGAAACACAATTTCAAATTATAGTCTACCAGATAACTTTCCAGAGTTATGATTTACCCGAAATAAAGTTAAATAATCGTTTTGAATATCAGTTCAAAAACAATTGGATATCTGCATAATATTAAAATATTAGCAGACTCACTACAATTCATACCAAAAATGAAGGTTTTAAGATATGAAAGAGATAATAAATTCAGGTCTATTATGCCCTATAAGAATAACAGACGAAGGCATAGAAACATTGCTGACACGTAGAGCTTTTTGGAATTACCAAAAAGACAGACCTATGATGTATCCTAGTGAATGGCTATATGCCGGTGGATCTTATGACGAAGAAGTGGACAGGAATCTTCTAGAGACCGCACAAAGAGAATTTAGGGAAGAGAAAAAGTATGATGGTCCAATCACAGATACAATATTTCTCTGTTCTGCGACACAAGATACTCATGGCAAAACATACAATATGGAGTTTTACACAGCCAGGATAGATTCTGATTGTCCTTTGAAAATTACAGATTATGAAGAAATTATTGATGCAAAATGGATGTTGGTAGATGACGCAATTGAACTAATTTATTCAGAAGACTTCACAAAAGAACAGACAAATGAATTTAAAACCAAAAAACTAGACAATCCAAAATACGAAAAATACGCCGTTACAGAACGTCAATACCCGATACAAAATATTAATGCACTAAAATTGATACGAGATAAGACACCAGAACTAATGGAATTATACAAAACCTAGGCTTTTTCACGTCAATCGCCGATATTTTTATCTAGACAGTAACAAACATATATAAACCTTTACAGATATTACTTTTTCACCGTATAAGTTATACCTATCCATTTTTCATGATTTATTAAAAAAAGAACTTGCAAAATTTAAGTTGATAATATGCCAAAAAAAACATACACTACAGGAAACTTAGAAGCCATATTAAAAGAACTGGCAGCGATGCAAAATAAAGATCCATACGCAATAGATTCGTCATCAGTCAACTATAATCAAACCAGTGAAATGAAAGATACAGATGTTGAACTGCGGGGAACACATCTCAAAGGAAAAAACATCGCAGTAGTAGCATCAGGTAGCGTCGCTGCAGTCAGGACATTTGACTTAGCCAGAGAATTAGAACGCTATGGTGCAAAAGTAAATATTTTTCCAACTCAGGAAGCACTAAGGTTTATAGGAAAAGACGCATTAGAATGGGCATCAGATGATATTATAGAACACCTTTCATCTAAAGCAGAACATGTAGACAATTATGATGCATATATTGTAGCCCCGGCAACATTGGACATCATAAGTGATATGGCAGGCGCCAGTGCAGGTAAACCCGCATCAACACTACTTGCATCTGCTCTTGGAAAACACTGTACCGACGGCACACCAATTCTCATCGCTCCGGCAATGCATAATTATTTATGGGATAATCCGGAATTTCAGAAAAATTTAAAATCTCTTGAAAATTATGGAATCAAAATAGCAGGACCTAAATTAATAGATGGAAAAGCCAATTTAGAAGATATTGACAAAATTACAGCTTATACTATTCGGGAATTAAGCAATGGTCCCCTTAAAGGAAAAAAAGTAGTCGTAAATGCAGGTCCTGCTAGGGCACCAGTAGATGATGTCAGAAGTATCACAAACTTCGCTACAGGAGGCTTTGGAATCGAGATTGCCAAAGAACTATATTTGCAGGGAGCCGAAGTTGAATTAATTTACGGTCCCGGAGGACTAGAAGTTCCGGATTGGTTGAAACCCATAAGAGTAACCACATATCAGGAAATGTATGATGAAACAATGGATAAAACCGAAGATTGTGATCTTTTTATAGCCACAGCAGCTATTCCGGATTTCGAAACAGTAAAGTCCGAAGGAAAAATCAAATCAGGTGAAAATCTGACGATTCACCTAAAACCCACAAGAAAATTAATATCAGATATCAGAGAAAAAAGACCAGAATTACTTATGGTTACATACAAATTAGAGTACAAAACCTTAGATGCTCTACATGCCGCCCAAGAAAGATTAAAAGACTATGAATTAGTTTTCGCAAACTCACTTGAGGAAATGGACATGGCGCCTCAAGACATACATCCCGGCTACATTCTGGAACAGGATGGCACCATAACAAGAGTAAATGGAACAAAAACAGATGACGCACGACTATTACTAAATGTTATTGAAAATTACTACATGGAACGTAGTCCCCAAACATCTGTATTCGATTTTGGTTTCAATGAAATGAAAGTACCTGAAAAAATCCATAATTCTGAAAAGCTTGGAAAAACACCACTACAAAAACTGCTCTTGGAATTAAACTGAACTTTCTTCATTCCAACACCATCAAAACTTTCAAGTGATTATTATGTGTACTATAATCCTATTATACAAGACATTAGAAAATTACCCGCTAATACTCGCAGAGAACAGAGACATACGACCGGGCAGATTAGAGACACCTCCACAAAGAGTCTATTCTGGAGACAATTCAATATATTGTGCAATAGACCCAAAATCTGGCGGAACCTGGTATGGTCTAAATTCATCAGGAGTCACAATTGGTTTGACCAACCGTCATCCGGACCCGGATAGTCCAACAGCATCAATAGGAAGATTATGTCTTGAAGCATTGACACAGCCAACCGCAAAAGAAGCATCCGGATATTTACTGGATAACTTTGATTTTGCTAAACACAGAAACACAAACATACTTTCTGCTGATAAAGATAATGCCATCATTACATTTTGCGATGAAAATCCATATACACTGGATTTAAATCCCGGTATCCACATATTAACAAATTATGATTTTGCACAGGAACCAGTAACTATGGAAGAAAAATACCGTATGATTGACTCAATACACAGACTAAAAAGAGCAACAGAGTTAACAGAGACCCACAAACTAGGAAACACAAAAAATAGAGATGATGCAATAAGTACACTCCAGAAAATACTTTCTGATCATGAAGTACCAAAAGACAATAACTCTTCACATTTTATAGACTACTTCAAAATATGTTGCCATTCCAGTAGAGATTTTCCATGGGAAACAAAATCATCTTCAATAATCGCATTATCTAAAGACGGTATTGAAGATAGCATCTATTTGTACGCCGGAGGCAATCCATGTAATACAAAATATGAAGATTATTCAGATATTCTCAGAGACAGCACATAAATTTTAGCAAAAATCATATTTACTATAATTCCTCTAGATTCAAATACAATTGCTCCAATGACATATCTAAATTAGCTCTTGCCTGTTCCTCAAATGTAACATTATTTTTGTTCAGTTTATTTCTAATATAATCAGTGTAAAATATATGTTCTCTCTTTCGGAACTTTTCAAGAATCTCTATCCTTATGGTTGTAAATTCTTTTTTATCTGCCCAGGCAAATTCCTGTATTATTTGCTGCTCATACTTATTGAATGCATCTTCATCCATACCAAATATTGCAGTATCTATATCCGCTATTACTTGGTCATCGTAATTATCGAAATTATCTAAATCATCAGGATGCCTTGTTGCACATACACGATTTTTGACATCCTCGGCAAAATCAACATTCAACCTTGCATCTGTACAAACCTTATAGACAATATTCGAACTTATCTTTTCATTGACCCTTGACCTCTTTTTAAGCCAATAATCATGATACCATATCGCAACTTCAGTTGCATCCGGATTAGTCATCAAATGACCTACATCCTGTTTTGCTTCTGCAAATAAATTTAACATATCAATTATATGCTGGGGTATATGGTATTTTCTGTGCGGTTCAGAGTATCCACCTATCAATTTATTATATTCATCCTCATAAGTACCGTCAGCACCAATCCTGTTCCACAGACCCATAAAGCGAAGTTCACCATAGATGTCCATCTTCAAAATGATATCATCAAGCATTTTGTTTAATTGCTTATCCATCTCCGCATCTTCAGAATTATCAAATGACCAGATTTCTCCACTGTCTTCTTCAGTGATTCTATCTTTCACGGTATTATATTTTTCAGCAGCAGTAAATTGACTTTTAGTTCTTCTCGTAATTTGATCAGAATTATATCCCTTTTTATCCCTTAGTCTTTTCGTTACAGTACCACCATCTGCAGTTACATTCACAATATTGTGGTTCATAAGATAAGTTAAACCAAATTCCGGGAGAAGCGCGCCATTAACAAAGATTAATCCCTTTTTATCTTCACCGGATTTTTCTTTTTCATATTTATACATCAACGGTTCATACATTATTTCATTCAGGATATCCATTTTTGCAGGATTATCAAAAACAATACGCCCTAACTTTTTTCTGTCAATAAAATATTCATCATCCTCACCTGATCTTATATCTTCTTCAAATACATCAATCAACTCTAATCTTACATTTTTATATAAATCCTCAGTTGATTCTTCTAATATTTCATGCCCCAAATAATCCAAATCAATAATATGAATAGGTATTCCTCTTTTTTCAGCTAATTTCTGTGCCTGTAAAGAAACATAAGATTTTCCTGCAGCTTCTACACCCATAACACCAACAAAGTATTGCGAGGATATTTTTGCCTCTACACGTTGCTTTACAAAAGGGGTAAAGTACCCTTCAGTTGAACCTTGCGCACGTTGAATTTCTTTACCTGTACTGGAGCTGACATCAGTCATATCCTGATCTGCAGGTATAAAAACTGTAACCGGTCCAGTAACATCCCTGTCATGTGTTTTTATCCTCTGTTTACCCATCATCTGCTTCTTTCCGACGTTATGTATATTCATCTCCGCATCAACATCTGCTGGACCTCTAACCCCCCGAATAATTACATCAAAAGCATTTTCTCTTGAAAAACCCGCAAGCATACCCTCATAAGTAACTACATTAGCAGAATCAGAATCCGGCGCTGAAATGATATTTAAAGAAGAATCATCGAAAGTTCTTTGAGCCATCTCCATTCTATCATCAAATGAAAATAAGTATCTTTTATTGGTATTATTTCCAAGCCCAATATATAATTCTGCATCAGGAAATGCAAATTTAGCATAATCATATAATCTTCTATGTCCCAAAGTAGATGGATCTCCCGATAGAGGTATAAATACTTTAACCATGTGTTGTTTCATGTGTTGTTATTACGTGTAAGTATTATATGTCTATGTGCACAAATAATAACATCATCAAATGCATTAAAAATGTGTCAGAAACCCAGCGTCATCACTCACTTCAGTCGCTAAAAACAGAAGATTATCTGAAAAACATACAATATTTCATAAAGATACACTCTCATATATAAATTACAAAACCATAAATAATTTTATCATACTCACACATTCAGACATAAAAAGTGACTAAAAATGAACTTAAGAGACCACATAAAAGACCTTGAAGCCAAAAATCAGCTCATCAAAATAAAAAAGCAGGTATCAACAGACTACGAGATGGCAGAAATACTCGCAAGCCTCGACACCCGCCCGGTAATCTTCGAAAACATCAAAAACCACAACACAAAAGTCATCGGCAACATCTATTCATCAAGAGACCTTATTGCCCAGGCACTCAACACAAAAAAAGAAGACCTCCTAAAACTAATCTCAAAAGCAATAAACAACCTCAAACCACCAGAACTGATAGAACACGCCCCCTGTCAGGAAATCATAGAAAAAGAAGTAGACCTGAAAAAGCTCCCGATAATGAAATACCTGAAAAAAGACGGCGGACCATACATCCCATCTGCAATAGCAGTCATAAAAGACCCGAAACTCGGAAGAAACGTATGCTTTCACAGGTTGATGCTAAAAGACAAAAACAAACTCACAGCAAGACTGGTAGAAAACAGAGGCACATCCAACGCCCTGGAAGACTCAAAAGACGGCATTGAAATCGCAATATGCATCGGAAACTCAGCAGCAGTCCTTCTCGCCGCAGCAACATCACTAAAACCAGAGCAAGACGAATTCTCACTTGCAAACGCCCTTGAAAAAACATACCTTGTAAAATGCAAAACCGTAGACTTGGAAGTCCCCGCAGAATCAGAGATAATCCTTGAAGGAAAGATAACAAAAAAAACATCCAAAGAAGGACCATTCCTCGACCTCACAGAAACCTACGACCACGCAAGAGAACAGCCAGTCATAGAGATAACATGCATAACAAGAAGAAAAGATGCAATATACCAGACACTTCTGCCCGGTCTCACAGAACACAAGATACTCATGGGCATGCCAAAAGAACCCACAATATATAATGAAGTAAAAAAAGTATGCAACTGCAAAAACATCCTGCTCACCTCCGGGGGCATAGGATGGCTGCATGCAGTAATACAGATAAAAAAAGAAAGACACGACGATGCAAAACATGCAATTGATGCCGCATTCAGGGGACACAACTCCCTCAAGCACTGCATCATAGTAGACGACGACATAGACATCCACAACCCAAACGCCATAGAATGGGCAATAGCAACAAGATTCCAGGCAGATCAGGACGCAAAAATAATGCCCGACCAGCCAAGCTCATCCCTTGACCCATCAGCAGACCACAAAAAAGGACAAAAAACAAAAACATGCAAACTAGGTATTGACGCAACAATTCCATTTGAAAAAAATCGCGAAACATTCAAAAAAACTCCATATCCAAAAATAGACCTTAAAAAATATCTGGATTGACCAAAAAATTTATACAAAGCAATCAGGCATGAATATGAAAATCACAAAAGAAGAACAAGACATCCTGGACGGAAAACATGGCAGCGCCGCAAAAAAGTCAATGGAAATACTGAAAGCCCTGGGCGAAATCTACAGCGCAGAAAAACTAATCCCCGTATCATCAGTACAAGTAGCAGGCGTATCATACCACAATTTAGGCGACGCCGGTCTTGAATACCTGGAAGAGCTGGCAAAAGACGGCAAAATAAGAGTCAGAACAACCCTGAACCCCGCAGGAATGGACCTCAAAGACTGGAAAAAACTAGGCATAAGCGACGAATTTGCAAAAAAACAGCTAAAAGTGATCACCGCATTTGAAAAACTAGGCATAGAACCAACAGCAACATGCACACCATACCTTATCGGAAACAAACCGAAATTCGCAGACCACATAGCATGGTCAGAATCATCAGCAGTCTGCTACGCAAACTCAGTCCTAGGCGCAAAAACAAACCGCGAAGGCGGTCCCTCAGCCCTTGCATCAGCAATAACAGGAAAGACACCGATGTATGGCATGCACCTGGACAAAGAAAGACAGGCGCAAATCACAGTCAACATAAACGCAGAAATAAAAACCCTCGACGACTTCAGCGCCCTTGGCTGCGCCATCGGCAAAAAGATACAAAACAAGATCCCATACATCACAGGCATAAAAGAAGCAGACACAGATCAGCTAAAAATATTCTCAGCATCAATAGCAACATACGGTGGAACCGCCCTATTTCACATAGAGAGCATAACCCCAAATAAAACATTGATCCCAGAAGAAAAAACAGAAATCACCCAAAAAGACATAGACAACGCAAAAAAATCACTCAACGACAACTGCGAAATAGACTTCGTCGCCATCGGATGTCCCCACGCATCCATAGACGAGCTAAAACAGATCTCAAAAATGCTTGAAGGAAAGCATGTAAAAATCACAACATGGATATCAACTGCAAGAAAGACAATGGAACAAGCAGAAAAACAAGGAATCACAAAAATCATCGAAAACTCAGGCGCAGTAATGGCGCCAGACACATGCATGGCAGTAGCACCCCTAAAAGACAGGTTCAGATGCATGGCAACAAACTCAGCCAAAGCATGCTTTTACGCGCGCGGCTCAAACAACTTCAAAACAAGATTTGGCAGCACAGAACAATGCCTAGAAGCAGCCATAACAGGAACATGGAAAGAACACTGGTGATACAGATACAAATAAAAGCAAGAACAATCTCAAAAGGCTGCGCAACAGGAGAACTAATGGCAACCTGCGACGCAATCTCATTCTACGGCGGCGTTGATCCTGACACAGGCACAGTAATTGAAAAAGGTCACAAACTAGAAGGCAAATCCATCGCAGGAAAAATCCTATTGTTCCCGCGCGGCAAAGGCTCAACAGTCGGCTCATACATCCTCTACCGCCTCAAAAAAAACAACTGCGCACCACTAGCCATAATAAACCTAGAATGCGAAGCGATAGTGGTAGTAGGCGCAATAATATCCGAAATCCCTGCAATAGACAAGCCCGAAAAAAAACTATGTGACATCCTGAAAAACAAACAAAAAGTAACAGTTGACGCCACAAACGGGCTATTGATAATCTAAGTTACTATCACTGCAACTATATATACAGGCAAATCCAAAATGACAGTATGATTACATCCCTCCACTTTGAGAACAACCTGGAAATAAACGAGAACATAGACACAAAAAAAGTAATTGAACTAGTAAACAGCAAAAAAGACACATGGATAGATGTTGTATCAGAACCAAAAAAAGGCATTTCAGAAATACTGAAATCAATATTCCCAGATTACCATTCACTTATTCTTGAAGACATAACAGAAAGCACCAGACCCAAGATGGAAGTATATGACGGATTCGTATTCATAATCCTCAAGACCTATCCTTTCGGAACATTCAAACAATCACAAATAGGCATCATACTTGGAAAAACCTTTCTTTTGACAGTCAGGGATTCAAGTTCAGACTTCTCAAAAGTAGTAGACGTACTAAGAGCAGGCAAACCGCACACAGCAGACTTCGTCCTCTATAAGCTCCTTGAATCAATATTCGACAATCACTACCATGTGCTTGAATCCATCGACACAAAAATAGACCGCATCGAATCAAGAAGCCTGAAAAAACCAAAACCCGCAACACTTAAAGAGATACTTGACCTGAAGAAAAAACTTCATAAGATGCACAAGATACTTATCTCAGAAAGAGAAGTGATCCTATGTCTTGCGCGCGGAAATGTAAGCCAGATCAGGCAAAGGACAGCAGTATTCATCCGCGACACATATGACGATATTATCGCGCTCATTGACATAGAAGAGACCTACAGGGAAGCATTATCCGGCAACATAGAAATCTACATGTCATCAGTAAACAATTCCATGAACGAAGTAATGAAAACCCTGACCATAATAGCATCATTCACATTCGTCCCTGCACTAATAGCCGGCTTTTACGGCATGAACATCAGACTGCCATTCCAGGAACTGCGCAACGATGGCATGGACTACTACTATATCTTTGTACTAGCCATCATGTCCTCAGCAGTAGGATATCTTTATATTCTGTTCAAAAAGCGCGACTGGCTATAAATATCATAAAACTCAAAAGACACTATCATACGCTGAGTGATATACATGCACTATGATAAAAACACAAAAGAACTGGTCAAACTTCACCTATAGTTCAGGTCGTTACTATATGAACAAACTGAACCAAAAACAGATAGACCTTAACTATATGGAAAAGTCATATAGTCCAAATAGTTATGACTTTTACTATAATGTCAAGTCCACAAAACATAAAGGTTTGCATAGGCTCTTTTGGATGCTTCACTAAAGACCAGCTAATCGAAGAAATAGAAAAAGGCAGCGCCATTGGAGACATAGCAATAAGAATGGAACTCACATTCATAAGAAAAATGCCATTAATTTCTAAGCGCATTTCTGCGTGAAAATGAGATTTGCATATTCAAAAATGCAAAAACACAAATAATAAAGAGAAACATCATGTCTTAGCACAACATATAAACACTCACAGGTAAAATGACAAGTATATTGAAAAGGAGGTGAAAAAAATGAGATGTTCAATCTGCGGCGCAGAAGCATGTTACATCAAGAGTATTGACAAAAGCGTTTGGAACAGAATTCTCCAATATGGAAGTGAGGTATTTGCAGCCAGATGCAAGAACTGTCTTGAAAAAAAAGAATGATTTTAAGAATTCATTTTATTCCCTTCAAGACTTAATGGTTATGGGGAACAATTCAAATAAAAAGAATCTCCACCATATAACATTTAAATAGTCAAAAGTAAAATTATGAAATAATCCGGGGAATCTAAATGAGCCGCGAAATTAAAGACCGAACAATTCTCGACAAATTCGCAGAAGACTTTGTCAATGTCGTACAGAAACACACAAAATATATCATCGTATCAGGATTTGTCGTGATTGCACACGGGAGAAGCAGGGGAACAGAAGACATCGACATGATAATTGAGCGAATAGATAAAAATATTTTCACAAAAATACACCATGAGTTAGAAACCGCAGGCTTTGAATGTATCCAGTCAAAGGACCCGGAAGTAATCTACAATGACTACCTTAAAGACAATCTCAGCGTACGATACATCAAAAAAGGAATCCTTCTCCCGGAAATGGAACTGAAACTTGCAAAAGACCGCCTCGACGATTATCAGATTGAAACAAGAAAAAAACTACCTCTTACCGGACTTGACTTCTACTTCTCAAGCATTGAAATGAACATCGCTTTCAAGGAGGAATTGCTAAAATCCAAAAAAGACATTGAAGATGCTCAGCACTTGCGGGCTATCTATACAGACTCACTGGATGAAGAAGAGATAGAGAAAATAAAGCATGAAATCAGGAGGACAATACTATGACAAGAGACAAAACACACATGGAACAAGTCATAAGATGGGCAGAATTCGTACGAGACAATCCGCGCTCAGTCTGGATAAAACACACAGGTCCTCTGGTAGATGCGCAGATAATCATGGCAAACAGATTTTATGAGCGCTTGGCGAAAACAAAAGGCGGCGCAGAAAAGATAAAGAAATTAAGAGAAATGAGAAGAAGAAAAGTGTGAAGATATAGAATACATAGATAGTATAGAACTGCTAAATGCAGTTGAATTTATCAAGTAACATCGTATACAAAAGCCATCATTCATGTAATTTCTTTGGCTTTCGAACAGCGAAATAAATAATCAATCCGATAATAACAATCAAACCCGCAATCGTTGGATTATTAAGATAACGTAAAACATCTCCGGTAGGAGTTGTTGATGACGTGACTATTTTCTCTTCTTTTTCTTCAGCTATGTCAACCTTGTCATTCCTCAGTATCTTTTTTGGTGGTTTCTCATCCTTTATTTCTTTTGGTGGCTCTTCCTCTTTGACTTCTTTTTTCTCTATGATTTCTTCCTCAATGATTTCAGTCTCATTCAATTCTTCTTTTGGAGGTACAATTACTCCACTGCCTCCTCCACTAGATGAAAATACTTGGCACACACCACAATCACTTTCACAGGAAGAACATATTTCCCCTGAATCACAATAGGAATCCCCGCAATATGTTGATGATGATCTACAAATCCCATGTACACAATATCCTCCGGCGCATTCAGAAGTACCAGAACATAGTTCTCCATCCGGTTTTTGTCCTCCAACACCATAAGTGCTAAAATGACTCACATTTGCCCATGCATAGTTTGCAGTCGTATTAACGCCGGTACCATAAACCCAATCCATTATTTCATCAAGCTCTATCCACTCAAAAGAAGACTCATTGTACCAGTAAACTGCCAGACTATTCTCATTCAATCCTTCTATTTCTTCATCTGTGTAGAATATTTTAATTAATGCAGATGTTAGATTATTCAGTAAATCTGCACCAACCTCTATCTGAATATATTTACCGATTTCTGTAACCCCAAAAGATGCATTTGTAGGATTAACCAGAGTCTGAGTAATATTTATACTGCTATTCGTAAAATTACTATTTGTTGAAATCTCTAAAAGTGTATCAAGCATTGATGCATTGAGTATTGAAGATTCTGCACTGATTATATCAGTATTGCCCTCATAAGTTGCCTTAATAACAGTGAACATAACCGATTCAGTACTGTTTATGTTCCCGTATCTATCAACACAGGAAATATTTATTATATTTGCCCCGATTTTTGCAGTAACTGCTAGCGCACCATTCTTTGAGTCAGTAAACAACATTGCACCTGCTACTCCATTTAAAGCATAAGAACAATTTGCAGTCTCATCAGCGCTTACATTCAAAGTAAGATACATACTCGAATAATTCATTGCTTTTGGTTCATTGATTGTAACTTGTGGAGCTGAATTATCAACACTAAAGAAAACAAGACTCTCATTGAAATTACCTGCTCTATCAAAACACGTCACCTTTCGGGAATAGGTATAATCATCAGTGACATTATAACTCCATGCATGATGTTCATCTGGTTCAGAATATGGTCTCAGCATACCTGAAGAACCAGAACTAATTCCACATGCTGGGGGAAAAGGAGAATATGTAACATTGAATGTCCAATTATAGCTTGACAACATCATATTTCCTACCATATCCTTGCATTTGACATATATCGTCACATCACAATCAGTACTATTACCAGAACTCAAATCAATATATGTCATATACTCTTGGAAGTTGTAAGTGTGAAATGTAATATCCATTTCTTCGTAACTTGCGTCATCATCAAGATTACCTTTACATACTGAACGTTCATTAGCTACAAAACCCAATTCAATAGGACAATTTCCATTGTGTTCTCCTATCGGTGTTGCGTTAAATACTTGAGGCGGATCATTGTCATTTGTTAAGTATTCATATGAATCAGAAATATAGCAGCTTGTAATCTCATCTGTAGACACATTTAACCATACAGACTCACCGGAAATCGTTGAACCGTTAAATGGATTAATTATTGATAATATTGGCAACGTGTTGTCAACAATAGTCATTGTTTGATTTGATACCGTATTACCCATAGTATCTTTAACCCTGAAACCTACAGTATAGTTAGCTTCTGTAACATTTGATGTATTCCACTGATACATACACTGCCCCACGAAGTCTCCAATAGAGAAATTACCTGTCACATTATCAGATGTCCATTCAGTATCACAAAGAGAATCTGCGGACACGCAAACCTCACAGGAAGTCTCCAGTCCAACATAATCAAAGACATCTGCATATAACCAAACAACATCACGAACATAGTCAGAAACAGGATTTAAAGCAATCATAGGCGGCAGATCAAGATAGAAATTTAGAGTTTCTCTCTTTAAATTACCAAGAACATCCGCGCAATTCACTTCAACCACATAATGAGGAATATCTCCTTCTTTTGTGAGGTTGATTATCTCCTCAGAAAAATACATCCCGTTTTCTTCATATGAAAAATTAAAATATTCTCCACCATCAAGACGATAGTAACACATCGCATTTTCATCTGTAGTTACATTTAAAAAGAGGCGCTCACCCTTATTCTGCGAATTATTCAAAGGCGAAACAAACGTAATATTAGGCGCCGTATTATCAAATGTAAGTGTTACTGAAGAGGTCTGTCCTACGTTCTCATAGTCATCTACTCCTCGGACGTATATTGTATACGCGCCATCATCATATGAAGATGTATTTATATTCGCAGCCGCAACAGAACCAGAGAGATTCATCAAAGACCAATATTCTAAATCGATACTGTATTCTACAGAATTAACACCACAATTGTCTGTTTCGGTACTTTCAAGTGTAATCACCCCAGAAACAATAGATTCACCATAAGGAAAAGTAATCTCACTAGTAGGTGAAGTTGAATCACCTTCAAGCCAGATAGGATTTGTATAAACCCTATATCCTTTAGATGTCATGCCAGTTAACCTGAAATACATATCCTGATTCGGAAATGCCTGAATCGAATGTGTTCCATCATTAGACGTAGGATAAATTATGTCATAGACTATTTCCTTTCCATCCTTTCCAGAAATTATATCAGTTCGAATAATTCGAATAATACCATTTATGATAGTGATATTATCAATATTGCCGAATTCAGCAGTAGTATTCCACTGTATATTCAAATCAAGCTCTTTACCCATGCATGTTTCGCGAGAATTGCCGATAATTGTTCCATCAATATCAAAAACAACAATGGGACCATCCGTCATGATAGAGTGACCGTAACGAAGCGCATTGAGGATACCCTCATTGCTGAAATCCTCTGTGTAAACATATGTTCTAACCTTTCCGAATGCATTATCTGTTTCTTCTATATAATCAAGAGACCAAACATAATGTTTTGAATCACTAAAGTCTCCATGAGCATCAGAACCTCCTGAGATAAATATATGAGAATTATTCAAAAGAAGATTCTTCCATTGTATCAATCCTTCTTGTAAATCATTTTCAGCATCTATAGTATTCCATATTTGCAATCCAACATAATCATTATCTGGATTACTATCTCGCACTAAATTATAATCATTTTTCCCCCACTTATCTCTCTTCAATATATCCAATTTACTTTTCATGTCGTCAGCAGGGTGAGCGGCATACCCAAATCCTCTTTGTGAATTTATATTTTGAAGAGCATCTGAAAGAGTAAGTGTAATTGACACATCATCCCATCCATCACCATTGCTATCGTAGTTATCTTCATAAATTGGAAATTCACCATCTGCACCTTCACCCTCCAAATATGAAGTAACATTGTATGCTAAAAGATGAACATATTTCCCTTCAGAATTTCTGACAGAAATCTCTTCACCTCTTATGCATTTAAAAGAAGAGTCCGAATAGTGATTACACTCGTTTCCAAGTTGACTCCATTTCCGTGTTTCATCTTTACTAGTCATATGGGAATCTAAGTCAAAAGAATGATCTGTAATTGCATTCCAGTCAAGACCAATAGCCTTTCCAGCTTCAACCGTAGCTTCCACGGGAAAACCAAATTCCACAGAATTATCTGTATAACTACTGTGGTAATGCGTATCTCCACCATACCAATTTGTTAAGCTAGGCAAAGTATTGCTTGCTATATTCACCTTGAAATAGCTGTGCGCATCCCAATCCCATATATCTCCAATCTCTTTAATTACTACATGAAAACAAATATTTCCACTTAAATTGTACTTTGTGGGAGTTAGATGAGTAATACCATACCAATCACCAGCATTATATAGATTATATGAAGAGGCATCTATTTTAGTACCATACCATTTCGTTTCGATTCCTAAAGGAGTGTCATCACTTACATCATTATCCTCATCACAATCTTCATCCAGATATACCTCTACGTTTCCTAAATCATAATCTCCATATTCATCTGCATCTTTGACCATTACAAGAATAGGCATTCGATCCGATTGAACACGCCAAGGAGCATCTGCAAATACCTCTTTTCTCAGTGGTACATTGACCGCCATCGGAACCACTGTACTTGTTGATAAAGAAACATCATATCCCATTCCTTCATTGTCTATTTCCCAAATGGTTCTATGCCCATGCAATTGGACATAAAGTTTATAATTCCCTGACGGGACAGGTATGTTTACATCCTTTTGTTCGGTAATATCCGATTCCCAAAATGTTATTTCTTTTTCATCTGTTATCTTGACAACCTTTACATGCATTGGTTGAAATTCTGGTGTCGTAGCAGTCGTAGAAATAAGCATAGATGTATTCATTTCTGGTGTTAAATCTATCTTTAACATTCCAGTCTCTTCTGCGTAAGTTACTGAAACCAACAGAAGTACCCACACCACAAAAGCTATTGCCAATAAACTTAATCTTATCTCTTTTTTCTTCATCTTAGCCACCCAAATAACCCATCAAAAACAGATCTCATCATAATATTCAAACCACCCAAAAGTCCCAAAGAATCAGAATATACATTTTTGCCTTCTTGTATTTTGTTTTCTTGATTTTTGTCTTCTGCCATTTTATCTATCGGATTTACATTAACTCCGCTTTCTACGCGCTTTCTATTAGAATCAATAACTTTTCCTGTAGCTGGCGGCGCTTCTTCCCCAACATCCACATCAACAGATTCTTCCGGCAAAACAGCCTGTAATGAATCAGAACTCCCATCACCAGAACTGGAAGATTTTCGCGCGACCTCTCCAACACCGATTTGTCCATCATCATCAACTTTTCTAACCACAGGAACATAATCATAAAGAAAAGAATCGCTCTTATGACCTGTGATTGTATGAACCTCCAGAACATCATACGTCTCTTTATTCTTCTTCACTATGACAACATAACCTAGAGAATCAACTTTACTCAAATCTGGTTTTTCCAAAGAATTCATAGCGCCTATAACCCATCCCTGAAGCAATGCGCTCGAACTGAATGTTGCTTTAGGATCTGATTCATAAGAATCCTGTACAATCTTCAAAACATCGCCTACATCAGAACCATCACTAAGAGATAAACTGCTCGTAATGAATTTCCGCGCAGTATCAAGCTGATCACCATACCATTTCCCGGCTGCCATAGTGCCATCATCACCAATCCCTGCAATCAATGTCTTATAGAGCCTTACCCTATCGTTAGATAACCGAACTTCAAGAGTATCTGTTCTCCATACTCTTTCTTCAGGAATCGCAGCAATGATTCCAATTGAATCATCCACATATCTTCTTTCTCCAACAATTACATCATTCTCAAAATGAGGCAGACCTTCTTTTTTTAATTCATCATTCAATGAATCAGACAAAGAATTCACCGAAGGGTTACCGATATATAGCGTATATACACCCATTCCACCCAGCTTTGAATCAGTATATGAATCATATTTAGTATTTATATTGAGCAAGAACTTTGTCAACTCATGCCTGATAGATGGTGGAACCATGCGCACTGCTTCATTATATGCAATACTCGTTACAGGAAAATTACATGCCACAAATGTATCAATGACAAGAGGGATTATCTTATCCGAAATCTTTTCAGCCATAAGAGCTTCCCTGTCTTTTATACTATTACTCACCTTTAAAGACACAGCATCCTTGCTATCCACAATATGCAAAGAAGAATAATACCCCCTGCTGACAAACTTCGTAGCTCTTTTTATCATATCCTCATTAAACGCATCAATCTCTTTACTCAAGGAATCAGCAGCATCTTCAACAATATGTGGAGTTTCATCCACCAATGACTCCACACTATCCGGCACAATCTCAACAGCAGTTTCAATTGTTTCTTCAAGACTGGACTTATCTATAGTCAAATCAACACCATTGGAACTAATATCATTTATTTTTACATTAAGAAAGTCCAACTCCACACCAAATACCAGAGGAACATAAGTTCCTTTTACTAAGAAAACAGGAAATGTATTGCCCTCAGGATACCCATTCCTCTTCCATTTCAAATAAGCATACTCACCAAAAATACTGCTAATTTTATACGGTTCCACATAACCGATAGTCTTTCCACCGGAGTCAACATCAATCTTTTCATTGTAACTATAAAACTCAGCAAAACCTAATGATGAAAGACAAATAAAAGACACAAAAAAGAGAACTATCAAAATAGGACACATTAGAGATACAGAAATATGACGAACACAATTATACCATTGCAAAGGGTACATAGACGAATTATTCAAACAATCACCACGTAACTATACGTTTTAACCCCCAAACAACCCAATATAAACATTCAAAATACATCTTTATTAAACTGTCGCACTATTTGACGCAATCTCACAGTAACAACACAGATTTACAGTATCTCAAATATAATTTTGATACAACCATAAACCTACCGGACACAACCCTTAGAAAGCTCAACAACCCTAAAAAAATCCTTATCATTCGGCTTATACTTGGCAAACTTCACCATATCACAAAGCGTAAAACACTCCCTCAGATCATCAACATAACCTTCCAGCTCCTTCCCGCGCACGTACCTCACAATCTCAGAAGTAGTCAACTCATCCTTCTCAGAACATATAACGTACTTAAAGTACAGCCGAACCCCGGAAGAAACCATAGTATATGCATCCCTCTTCTTCCCTGACTTATACATCCTCTCAGCCTTCCGTATAAGCTTCATCGCCTCCTTTCGCGCATTGATAGGCTTCACAACAACAGGCACTTCCAACTCAACATCAAAAACATCCCGCCTGACATACCTCAGATAACTATAGACCCCCGCCAAAACCAAAATCAATAGCAAAGGCACCTTTAACTTATCAAAAATAGTCCGCCCATCCTCAATCTTCAGATTCGAAACCTTAACCTCATCCAGAGCAATCTCAACACTACCAGTAATATTCACAGTCTCGTTCCCATCAGAATACATTGCAGAAAAACTGCTCTCATTCCTCTTAAAAGACTTAAGCTCAAAGCCCTCCTTCTCAAACCCTTTTGAGCGAAGTTCATCATCAAGCTTCATGAACTCAGTGTTATTTGAGAGCGCATCCATCACCCTCTTTTCATCAACACTGCTCTTCACCCCGACATCCGACACATCCCCGTCTTTGATATCACCAGTAATATTAGCAGTCTCACCATCAGCCCTCTTATACTGGTAATTAAACTCAGTCTCATTCTTCGAATTAAGCCCGCTAAACTCTTTCTTATCAGGCACAAATCCCTCCTTTTCAAGCCTCTGCGCCGCCTCCTGGAACTCCTTATCAGAAGACAACTTTTCATCAAGCGCCTTTGCATCATCATCAGAAAACTTCTTAAGATCCTCAATCTTCCCATCCTTCATCTTCCCTGTAATCTCACCCTTCTCACCATCCGGCTTCTCATACTCATACTTAAACTCAGTCTCATTATCACGAAGATCAGTACGCGTCTTTCCCTTCTCCTCATACCCCATATCCTCAAGCTCCTTCTTCATCTCCTGGAAATCCTCACTCTCAGCCAATCTCTCAGAAAGCTCCTTATCAAGCCCCTCATTAGCCTCCTTTGCCTCCTTTTGCTGCTGCTGCTTAACAGAACTCATATCCTGATTCATATTCTGTCTTGACTGAGAAAGCTTTTTTTGCATCTCATCCTGCTGCTGCTTTAACTCTTCCATCTGCTTTTGCATTTCCTCGCGCCTTTGCTCTTCCTCTGATTTCTGCTCCTCTTGCTGCTGCTGCTGCTGCTGTTGATCATCAAACTGGCACTCAAGCTTGGTTGAAGTACTTGAAAACGCGACATTAGGGTTCCCGCCAGTAACCGTAACATCAACTTTATTTTTGCTTGCAGCAATTTCCTCTTTGCCAGTCAGCGGATTTGTATACTTAACCTCAATAGTCCCAAGAGTGAAAGTACCGGGATTATGCACCTGTATTGACTCATACTCAGAAATCCCAACTGCATTGGCAGGTATCTTCCCCTGTATGCACTGCGTATCAAGCATAGTCCCGCCCACAGAATTCTCATCCCTGATCTTGACAATGATATCACTATCAAAAGGATTAGAAATATTCAAAAGAATCTTGACTGTACCGCTGCTCTCAATTGTCACAGGATCAGCAATCTTTTCAATTTTAAGCTCATCAGTCGCACAGGCAGAAGGACCCAGCAACAAAAAAACAGCAATAACCCAAATGCACATCATCTTGCGAAACCCAACATCAGAAAACATAACAAACCACACAATACATTACCGCAACATTTTATTATAGATTTATATCAACTGCTCTATCCCTTTCCTGACAGGTGACTTGAATTTACAGAGTATAGCTTTGATGTCCCAATTTTTTCACTCACCATATTCTCAGATAAAAATACCTTTACTGCATTTTGAGTTACAGAATTTGACTTTTCATTAGAATACTCCTTAATCTCTCCAAAAGAATACTCTTTAAATGGATTCTGTATAAAAACAGAAAATATACTGATTTGTTTTGAAGTTAGCATATTATACCTCTTTTGCGGTGTGATTGTACCTATTTTCTGGTACATATAAATCTCTTTGCAAAATACCCAATAATATCTGTAGTCTTCCCTGTTTCATCATCATGACAACACCCGGTACTTCACATACCTCAGATAAAATTCAACAACAACAAGAACAAACACAAGTATAACAAACCACATACGCGTACTTGTTTCCTGGTTCCTACGCTCAATCTTCTCAGAAAGTGCATCATAGATATCATCAAGTGTGCTGTCATCAACAGATTTGAAATACTCGCCGCCTGTACTCTCTGCAATCATCTTTAATGTCACTTCATCAAAATCCGCATAAACAGGTCTTCCGAACCAGTCTGTCCCAAGCACAACCTTCTCATTTGAACCCATGCCAACAGTATAGACCTTGATATCATGCGTACTTGCAAACTGTACACCCTCCATAGGCGACACCACACCTGCATTATTGACACCATCACTCAAAAGAATCACAACCTTCTTCTTTGACTCAACAGAAGTCACCATATCAACAGCAAGCGCAAGACCATCTCCAATCGCAGTCTTACCCTGCTGGACCTTTATAGACGCAAGATTTGCAAGAGTCCGGTCTCTTGACTTTGTCAGAAATGACTGCGTAGTAGCCCCCTCTGAAAAAATAACAATCCCTGCCCTGTCTGTTGGCTCAAGACTATCGATGAATATCTTTGCAGATCTTTTCGCAGCTTCCATCCGGTTCGGCTTATAGTCAGGAGCATTCATACTACCCGATACATCAAGCGCAAGCACAACATTGACACCCTCACCTTTGTGCGGAAGTACAATAAACGGATCAGCAAGCGCGAAAATTACACAGACAACAATCATCATATTCAGATAGAAAAGCGCCCTTGTCCTATAGCGACCGCTTTTCCCCTTCATCGCAGTCTTAAGAAAAGCGATATTAGAAAACTTAATAGCAGATGCTCTCCTCTTATGCGCACTGAAATGATAGAGATAATATATCATCGGCACAAGCGCGAAAAGTATTAACCACTGTGGCTGCTCGAAATGCATCACTCATTCACCCCTGCTTTTTCATCAACCTTTTCGCTGACCTTCATTATCCATGTAAATATTTTATCAAGTGCCTTTACATAATAGAGATGATATATGATATTGAACGGCATGACAGCAACAACCAGCCAATACATCCCAAAGCTAATATCTGACTTCAAAAGGTATGCAAATACTGCAAAGAAAAGCACTACCTGTTTCACAGGATAAGGTATCTTTATAGGAATAACTCCCTTTCCTTCAGAAAGGGATCGTGAGAAAATGACATATCCAAATACAAGCCCGAAAAACAGAACCTCAACTACTCCAAATTGCATTATATCAAGCTTCAGATAGCTGAAGTACTTAAGTACAGCAACAGATGAAAAGACAACAAGCGATATGATAACAGTAACAAAAATACCCTTGATAAACCTGAAACAATCTTTATTCTTTTCCTTGCTTGTTGCTATAATCACTGCAAAAAACATCAAAAGAACCACTGAAATCATAACTACAGGCACCTTACCCATTGCGTGGACTATATCAGACATATCATCACCTTTGCCTCAGAGACTTTCTTTTTTGGAAATGTGCAAGTATGGATTTGACCCAGTCATCTTTTGTATCTATCTTGACAACATCGATTTTGCGCTTCT
This sequence comes from Candidatus Nanohalarchaeota archaeon, assembly GCA_030634545.1. GTDB lineage: Archaea > EX4484-52 > EX4484-52 > EX4484-52 > B79-G9 > B79-G9. The sequence goes on along the minus strand of DAOWAN010000006.1, from coordinate 7,613 downwards.
TAAACATATCACGAATCGCTGTCCTGTGTTCAGTAACAACCCTTGAATATTCATCCAGAAATCCCGCATCAGATGTATTGACCATCAATTGCTCACCAGTCTCTTCATCTTCAAGTTCTATAAGACCAACATCAGGCATAACAAGCTCCCTCAAATCCTCTACTGATACAGCAATGATATCATGGCGCTTCGCAAGCACTTTAAGCGCGCTATCAACCCTCCCGGCATCATCCATAAAATCCGAGATTAAAAATATGATGCTTTTTCTTTTTAACACTTTTGCAAGATACACTAAAGGCACAGAAAGATCAGTACCTTTGCCCTCAGGTCTGCACTCTGCAAGTTCATGTATCATAGAGAAGACATGCCGCCTGCCACTTCTTGCAGGCAAGTGCTTTTCTATCCTGTCACTTGAAAGAACAAGACCTACACGATCATTATTCCTAAGACACATAAAAGCAATACTTGCGATAAGTTCAATACCGACATCTTTCTTAAATGCATTCTGGGTTCCAAAATCAAGAGATCCAGACACATCAAAAGCAACATAGACACAGAGATCCCGCTCTTCAATAAATTCTTTGACATAAGGATGACCCATCCGCGCAGTTACATTCCAGTCAATAGTCCGTATATCATCGCCTGTACAATACTCCCGAACTTCACTGAATTCCATACCCTGCCCGCGAAAGCGCGACCTATAAGCGCCGCATATCAAAGAATCAACATGCGAATTGACTCTAAGTTCAATCTTTTTGACCCTCTTGATGATATCTTTTGCAGTTTTAGGATGTGTTTCATCATCCAAAGAATTAGCGCTCTTCATAAGTATATTTATTATGTCTATTTTTATAAATCCGAAATATTAAAGAAAAAATACACAATCATTCAAAACCAATTTTCTTGCCCCAGTCTACAGGATTTTTATTCCATTCAGGCACTTTTTCAACTGCACCCGCATTGATATACTTATCTTCACCTGCTATGCGAATCAATGTACTAAAATCACTTAATGTGATTATATTGCAATCATATTCCTTGAATCTATCTTTTGCTTTTTGCATCTCATATGTAAAGATTGCCAGACAATCTGTTAAAACACCGCCTGCATTTTGTAGAGCCTCTACAGCAGCAACTGAACTCCCGCCAGTTGAGATAAAAACTCTGCTTTTTTGCAAACAACCGAAAAGTTTAAATAGTTATAGTTACTACTAAGTAACATAAGGTGATAATTATTAGTGGTAGTGGTAGTAGACAACGTAGAAAAGCAAATTTGGGTCAACTTCTCAAAAGAATTCAGGAGTCAGATAGTAATTCTGACAAGCCCACCCATATGAGTGAATCTGATAATATCGAAGATACAAATTTACCTGTTCAGGATATTCAGGAAAAACCAGTTGACAAGTATTTTGAAGCCCTTAATCAATATATTGACTCAGGCAAATTTTGTGTATTAGATGTAAAATTAGGAAATGAATCATACGAATTTACATTCATTGCCGGACACGAAGTGCATGGTCTTAATAAATATCATCTGCTTGGAATAAACGATGAAGATACACCTCTCCCCAGAAATTATACTGGTGATTCAACATACATATCTGAAGAAGATAATGACTCTCTAAAGTCAGTCATACCATGCTTGAACGAAATAGAACTTGAAGTGGATAGATTCAAATATGACAAATTGTGTAAATACTTATCAGAAGACCCTAATCTGAAGCTGCAATATACTAATTTTATAATTAATTTATAAAATACAAATTAATCAACAACCAGATTGACAACCTATTCGACAACCACAGATTATTATAGCAACACATAGAAGTAATTTATTTTTCCTCTGAGTTCCATTCAGCACATATCTTTCCAAAATACTTTCGCACCGCTCTTATCTCTGGTCATCGTACCAAAACCCTCTATATCTTTCAATACATCAGTCTTGAACACAGGACCATCTTTGCAGACACGCAAACCCGAAGGGTCAAGTGCGCAGCCGCCGCATATTCCAAACCCGCACTTCATCCAGCGCTCCAATGATGCCTGTACCTCAACTCCATGCATCATGCCTAGTTTCAGGACAGACTGCATCATGATTTCCGGACCGCAGGTGTAGATAGCATCATATTTCTGAATCTTTAGTCTTTCTTCTAATACCGAAGTCGCAAAACCTTTTTTCCCGGCACTCCCATCATCAGTCGTGATTATTACATCTGCGCCAAGTTTCCTGAACTTATCTGCAAAAAGAATATTCTTCTTGGTATCAGCGCCTATGATTGCATCAACACTGATGCCTTTCCTCATCGCTTCTTCCAGCAGAAGCACAAGACCAAGAGTACCACAGCCGCCGCATACAAGCATGATTTTTTTCTTTTTAGTGAGATCATAAGTGCCGTCCCCATAAGGACCCCTTATACCTAAAATATCGCCCTTCTTCATATTATGCATAGCTTTAGTTGCCCCTCCTCTCTCTTTCACAGTAATCGCAAGAGATTTGCCGCTCCCGGTTATCGTAAATGGCTTTTCATCTATCCTGGGAATCCATACCATTACAAACTGACCGGGTTTTGCATCAATGGCTCTATCAAGAATAAACGTTTTAGTGTCATGGGTTTCTGCGACTATATCTTTAATCCTTACACCAACCGGAGAATCTTTTGTTTCACACATGAGCAGCACCGATCAATTCACTGGCATTTTTGCAGCTATTTTTTTTCATCCATCGCTCCATATCCTCAGTGATTTTCCTGAAGATACCAATATCATGATAATACACAGCAGACCCAATACCCGCAAGCGTTGCACCAGCCATCATCATCTCAATCGCGTCATTTGCACATGTTATCCCGCCAACACCGATAATCGGAATCTTCACAGATTCATATATATCATACACACAGCGAACAGCAATCGGTCTTATGGCAGGACCGCTTATACCCCCTGTCTTAAAGTCAAGAACAGGCTTTCTTGATGCGATATCTATCAGCATCCCAGGACCCACAGTGTTTATCGCAGTTATTCCATCTGCACCTGCCTTTTCTGCTGCCTTCGCAATTACTTTGATATCTTCAACATTTGGCGAAAGTTTGACAATCACAGGTATCTTCACCTGCTTCTTTACAGCCATTACCAGCTCCCCAAGAAGTTTAGGGTCTGAAGCATATGGTTTTTCATGCTCCACATTAGGACACGACGGATTCAACTCAATTATATCCACACCAGCGGATTCACCTTTTTTAGCAACATCCGCCATCTCTTTCGGGGTGCCACCAATCGTATTAAGTATCACAGGAATATTCTTCTGCCTTGTCTTTTTAATCTCTTCAGCAAACACATCTATCCCGGGATTTGAAAGACCCACAGCATTCATAAGTCCCTTCTCATACGCGATAACCGTAGGATTATTGTGACCTGAACGAGGAGCAATGCTTATAGACTTTGTCGTCACCAGAGCTGCACCAGAGTTGTATGCGCGTATCATTGTTGATGCCGAAACACCAAGGATGCCTGCACTTAGAACCAGCGGATTTTTAAGGTCTTGTCCGAGAAATAATGATTTTATTGTCATAGCAGCACATCATAAACTATAGGCAGTGATTTCCAGCCCTTGTAAACTCCCATCATTCCTAAGCATTTTACCACACCCGAGACCATTGTTTATCACAATAATCTATTATAGAACCACAGGAATTTATATATGTGCCCCCGCAAATCAATAAGAATAAAAATACCTAAGAACAATATGCACACAATGAAAATTATTGGCTTTGTCAGCTCCCCGAGAGATGGCAACACAAAGAACCTGACAGAACATGCACTAGACGCAGCAAAAGCCGCAGGCGCAGAAACACAGCTCATCCACATAGGAAAAATGAACATCTCACCCTGCAAAGCATGTGACGCATGCAAAAAAACAGGCACCTGCATCATAGAAGATGACTTCCAGGAAGCAGAAAAATCACTCTCAAAAGCAGATGGCATAATCTTCGCATCCCCAGTCTACTTCGGCACAGTAAGCGCACAGATGAAAGCATTCATGGACCGCACAAGAACCCTGAGAAGAAAAAGCATCCTGAAAGACAAAGTAGGCGGCGCAATCGCAGTCGGCGCATCAAGAAACGGCGGTCAGGAAACAACCATCCGCCAGATCCACAACTTCTACCTGATCCAGGAAATGATAGTAGTATCAGATACAAAAACAGCCCACTATGGCGGCACAGGAGTCGGGGGGGCGCCCGACGATGCCTCAAAAGACGAATTCGGCATAGAGACAGCAAAGAACCTGGGAACGCACGTCGCAGAACTCACAAAAAAACTAATCCACTAATCAGATTCTCTTACTAAGATAAGGTCCGTCACAACCATACCCCAGCTTTCGGTAATACTCTCTCGTACCAACAGCAGAAATAACAACAACCTTACATGCACCGCTTTTCTTCGCAATCTTCTCTGCCTCATCCATCAACCGCTTCCCAATACCCTTATGCTGGAAAGAATCTTTATCCCTGTCTTTAAGTTCAAGTGCCGTACCGAAAACCTTCAGCTCGCGGATTAGCGCAGTACTTTTATTGATTTCCTTTCTAAGAGCATCTGAAGATGGCATCCTCAACCTCAAAAAACCAAGGATGCACTTTTTTTTCCGATCTTCTATAGTAACGAAATACTCCCTGCCGCCAGATGCACTATAACTATCTATGTAAAGTTCAGCCTTCTGAGGTATAATCCCTTTTTTATAATGCAGATGTCCTGCTTCATGACAGCGTATACACTTACACTCAATACCCTCCTTCTCCATAAGATTTTCCGCCATCTCCCGCAGATTACCGGCAGTAGGTCCAGCTGCAATCTTCTCCATCGGGATATCCCTCATACAGCGCATGATTCTCACATAGCGCGGAACTTTCTCCATAAGCTTTGCGACAAGCACAGTCGCAGACTCATTTGTAAGCACACTAAACTTTCCTTCTTTATACATATCATAAATTCCCGTACCCTCAATCACAAGCACAGGATATATCTTAAGCATATCCGGCTTAAAATCCGGATTATCAAAAAGCTCAGAAAACATCTCAATATCTTCATTCTCATCCTGGAAAAGCCCAGGCATCATATGATACACAACCTTAAATGCAGAATCCTTCAGCCTCTTCGTCGCATCTGCTACATCTTTCACAGTATGCCCCCTATTGACTTTCTCATATATCTCATCAGAAAGCGTCTGGACACCAACCTCTACCCTTGTAGCACCAAGTTCAAGCATCTCATCAATATGTTCCTGTCTGCAAAAATCCGGTCTTGTTTCAATAGTCAGACCAACACAGCGCGATTTCGCTGACTCATTAAGTCTCTGTGCACCCTTAAGAGTCCGTACATCTTTCCCATTAAGAGCATCAAAACATCTCCTGACAAACCATACCCGGTATTTTTTGGCACATGACGGAAACGTACCACCCATAATGATAAGCTCAATCTTATCTACTGAGTGACCTATAGCTTTAAGCTGCCTCACACGATTCAGAACCTGCCTGTAAGGATCATAATCAAACATCTTTGCGCGCCTTGCCGCCGGCTCAAGCCCGGTATAAGACTTAGGCGCATTATCACCCTGCGGACAATAGATACACTTTCCCGGGCACGATGCAGGCTTAGACATCACAGCAACAATAGAGACACCAGAAATAGACCGCACAGGCTTCTTCACAAGAATTGAAACTGCATCCACCTCTTTTTTTCTTGCATAAAAAAGAATATCAGAATTCCTTAAGATACGCACCAGCCCATATTCTTTCGAAAGCCTGCGCTTACCATAATCCAGTTTCTGTAGACTGTTTATTTTTCCACCGACAATATCACCAATGATTTGCCTTGAAATTGCTTTTATCCTTTCTTTTTCAGTTTTCAGATATTTCACCTAAATGAATAGGTTCACAGAATAGATATTTAAAATTATAACCATTACAGACAATTATGAACTCATGGTCTGAATCTGTCCTCGAAGATAACATAGACTTCCTGGCACTTGCCTTTGAGATTGACGCTGCGATGTAAAGATACAGCGCACACTCAATTCTAATCAACCCTGCTTAATATACAGCAATTGCTTTATTCCCACATGAGTCAAAAACTCAGGAACCAAACAGTAAAAACCAGAATAAATATCATATAGTGTTCGTTTACTCTTCTTCTAAATCCAGTGAAGAGCCAATATTTGTAATAGTGGCTTCAGAAGTCACATAGTAATTATAATCTGCTACCGCCCGCACCATGTAAGTGCGTCGCGGAGCCCCCGAAACTTCAGAATCATATGTACAGAACAATGTACCCACACCATTTTTAATCCTTACCTCTCCATCCGCGGGACTGCATGTTATAGCACTGCCATCAACAGTAACACTGACTCTTACCCTGTTTCTCACATTTGATGCAAGATCCACCCCGCAATCCTCCAGAGTCGCAAAACCACCGCCAACATCTGTGACCTTAAAAACAAGTGGCACTACACCCCCTGCTCTGATATTACCATCACCCTGAACTGATAGGTGTATAGGTCCTGCTGCATTGATAGTATCTTTCCTCGAACTGCGAATCCCAGTTGCACGCAATTCATTTTTAGAAGTCACTTCAACCTGTGTTATTGTTTCTGTAATATATGGATAACACAAACTAGTATAGAATCTGGTCGGGACCTCAACACCGTTAAGGACCTGAGCAGGACGGAATACCATTTCAAACGACTCGCGTCCTCCGGGAAGACCTAAAGACTGATCTGGAGGCGGCAAATCTATAGATGAAACACTTGTTGAGATATAACCCCCACTTGCAGCCATTTCAGAAGGATTGCTGAGATCTGATTTGAATCTCCATATTTCCTTTCCTGTATTTTCTGCCCATGTCTCTATTGTCGGACCATACACATAGACTTTGATCCCATCCTTAGCTATATCTTTGCCACCGACATTGACCACATCAAATAAAAGTGATACATCTTCGTCATCATACACTTTTGAGAAATCAAATTCCAAATCCTGTATTACAGCACCTGCATTTTGATTAAAGTCTGAAGACGACTGCGAACATGCAGATACAGATATCACCAGTACAAATAAAATGCAAAATAATTTTCTATCCATCATCACACCCAAAGATAATATAAGTATCTGTAAATATTAAGTACACACATATATATATAATTTGAGTTAACCAGAGCATAAGATTTTTCAGTGATACCAAACAATTCAGTAACCCTTACTTTCAGTGCAGATAACCTCCAATAGTTACGTTTTAGCACCCATACTCTCGATTTAAAATCCAAAAAAAACACAGCAAAGGCAATATCTCCATTAACAGGAAATCATGAATACAAACAAAGAACAAAAGAAAAGAAAGAAAAAGAGCACAAAAGTGCCCAATACTGTTTTAAAATTTTCATGGAAATGACATCAATGTCATGAATTAATGCAACTTCAAAGCCCTGCATCTTTTTTCATTGCTTCTGCCTTATCCGTATTCTCCCATGTAAAGTCCGGATCATTTCTTCCAAAGTGACCATAGACCGCAGTCTTTGCATAAATAGGACGCAGCAATTTCAATTCATCAATAATCGCTCTTGGTCT
>DAOWAN010000011.1 GCA_030634545.1 Candidatus Nanohalarchaeota archaeon | reverse complement strand
TTTCTTTTTCATCAAAGTAGTCAATCGCAAGCGGCTCTTTCAAAAGCACTGCCAATTCAACAAACTGCTTTTTAGAAAACTTATATTTTCCAAGTTCAAAAAAACAATCATCCATACTTATCAGACTTATTGGAATTTCAGCAAAAAAACCAAGCAATGGCGAATGTTCTGAATACAGTTTTTTTGACAAGAAAAGCGTTGAGGATATTAATATTATCTTACCATTTTTTTCAGTATAATGCAAAAAATCAAAAAAATCATCCCCTAACCTATGGAACTCATCAACAATAACAACCTTATTCTCACGAATTCGTATTTTAAGAATTTCAATGAATGTTTCATAAGTAATTACTGTTTCACTTGAACTGGATATTATAGTTCTGTCTCTTTTCACGAAAAAATACTCATCATGCGCAACAAAATTCTTTACAAGAAATGTCTTCCCCGTCTTGCGCCTGCCATAAACCATAACCCATTTCTTTGAGTCATTCACTCGCGCTGCAATAACTGGTCTTTGTATAATCATGGCATGTATAATGGGGGTTATAGTATATAAATCTTTTCATTGCCAATGACCAAAGAAAATGGTGGGACCCCTGTGATATTCCCATGCGCCGCCAGATACATTTACGTACGCATGTTTTGAACACAGGTCACCAGCTCCCCGAGCTGGAAGGATGACCAATATAGCGCGCAAGACAAATACTTTCCCGCACGAAGCTACCCTAAGGTCCCTTTAGTTTTGTCTGTACATAATTGGTCAGCAAAACATTTTAATCTTTACTCAATACTTTGAAATCAATAACGATGCGGTAATGATACGGTCCTATATTTCCGCATTTGCGGACTAGCAAAATCTCTACATTGTAACCGGCATTTTTGCATCTGTCTGAAATCATCTGTGCGGCGGTGCTGACTTCTTCTTCACTTAAAAAACAGTAAAGATGCACTATGGTTCCGATTTTTGTCTTTTTTAGTGCAGGTTCTAAAAAATCGCATGCATTCTTGGGCGCAGGCATCATTATCCTGTCAAATTTACCATCTATTTTTGAAAGCACATCTGAAACATCACCCAGAAGAATATCTACTTTATCTGTTACTTTGTTGAGTATGATATTTTCCCTGAAAAAAGAGACTGCATCGGGGTTAATTTCAACCCCGGTAACTTTTACATCTTTTGAGCGCGCAGTGACAATCGCAAATGGTCCGACACCGGCAAAAAGGCAAAGTATCCTCTCACCATCGCAGACAAGATCTCTTATCCTTCCCCTTTCATGTGCGAGTTTGCTTGAAAAATAAGCGGAGGTAGGGTCTATCTTAAACCGGCATCCATGCTCTCTATGAACTGTCTGGGTAGGTTTTGATGGTCGGAATCCTTTTGGCACCCATGAAAAGTCGCGATTCTTAGACTCATAAACTACCTCATACTCAGGTACACGGAATTTCCCGGAGACATCACCTGTTTTCATCAGAACGACTTTCAGATGATTTTGGATGGATACCAGTGCTTTTGCAATTTCGTGTTTCCATTTGACTAGAGATTCTTGCGGCTCTATTATCCCTATGTCTCCGATGACCTCAAAAGACCTGTCCAGTGCATCAATCTCGTCACCTGACAATGTAGCTGAAAGCTTATCCTTAAGATTCATGATAATAGATGCGAACCATATTATTTTAAAATTACGCAAATCAGAGATACTATGCTTTACATGATAGGTACAGGGATATATGATGAGCGCGATATATCGCAAAAGGCTATTGATGCGCTTAAAAAGAGCAAGAAGATATTTGCGGAATTCTATACATGCCCGGTGAATGTGAATATTGAGGCTCTTGAAAAACTGGCTGGGAAAAAAATACAAGTGCTGGATAGGGCGCAGGTTGAGGAGGAGGATATGATACTTGATTGCGCTAAAGAACAGGATACGGCATTTCTTGTTGGGGGCGATGCATTGTCTGCAACTACTCATACGCAAATCATGATTGATGCCAGAAAATCTGGTGTAAAAGTAAAAGTTATACATGCATCATCAATATTTACAGCTATTGCTGAAACGGGTCTACAGCTTTACAAGTTCGGAAAGACAGTATCTCTGCCATTGCCGCAAGTGAATTATTTTCCGACTACACCATACTCTAACCTGAAGGAGAACGTAGAGTGCGGGGTTCATACACTTCTTCTGCTTGATATAGGCATGACTGCTAATACTGCGATTGAGATTCTTTTGGATCTGGAAGAAAAAATGAAAGGTAAGATATTTTCCAATAAGACTAAACTTGTTGTTGCAGCTCATCTTGGATGTGATTCTCTTATCAAATATGATACTATAGAGAATCTAAAGAAAATGGATTTTGGGGCGCTTCCACATACAATTGTGATTCCCGGGAAACTTCATTTTACTGAAGTTGAATTCCTAGAAACACTATAGGTGCGGAGATAATGGATACTGAAAAAAGACTGATACATGAGACTGAAAAGTGGCAGGGGAAACTGCGTGCGCTGAGTATTACGCCTAAATCTGAGAAAGGGGAGAAGTATCTGGTAAATATCAATGCATATATCTCTGATTCTGAACACTTCTGCTCTCAAAAGGACTACATCCGCGCGTTTGAGGCAGTCATCTGGGCATGGGCGTGGGTTGAGATCGGTAAGGATATAGGGATTCTTGATTATTAGAGCTTTCGCTGTCAACGAATGATTTTTGTCTGAATTGTTCGTTGTGAACGAAAAGCATATATATTTCCAGCACCTAGTAAATGCCATGGAAAAAAGCAAACTACGACAGGTAATAGTTGACAGCATGGAATTCTTCCATGAAAAAAAAGATCTTATCAAAAGAGATATAGACCTGCAAAAATACCTTAGGACAAAGCAGATTGTAGTGATCTCAGGTGTCAGAAGATGCGGAAAATCATCACTGCTTCACCTTATAAAAGATGCACAAAAAGACATAAAGAACGATTACAGTATACTATATCTTAACTTTGATGACGAACGTCTTGCAGCCATGCAGCCAGAAGATTTCAATACGATTTATTCTATTTTTTTAGAAGACTTCTGCCATGATAAAAGAAACGTATGCTTCTTTTTTGATGAGATTCAAAACGCACAGGGTTGGGAAAAATTCCTGAACAGGATGCAGGAGCAATCCATAAAAATATATGTGACTGGTTCAAATGCAGCTCTTTTAAGTTCAGAAATAGCAACATCGCTTACAGGACGAAATACAGTTCTTGACCTCTATCCTTTCAGTTTCGGCGAGTATCTTCAGCTAAATAAGGAAGAATATGCGTCAGTTTCTTCTCTTTCAACAGCAAAAAAAGCATCTCTAAAAAATCACTTCAAAAATTATTTCAATTACGGGAGTTTTCCATTAGTCATAAAAGAAAAGGATAAAGGAATACTAAAAGACTATTATAATGACATATTCTACCGCGATATAATTGTAAGGCATTCTGTAACGAAAGTCAGGGAGATGAAACTGATTGGCAGTTTTCTGGCATCAAACATAGGAAAAATATATTCTTACAATACCTTAAGAAACATAAGCGGTCTGAACAGCCTAAGCACAATTAAAAATTATCTTGACTATTTCAAAGATGCCTTTATTTTTTTCAGTCTTGATAAATTTTCATATTCCCTGAAAACCCAGATTAACACATCAAAAAAGATATATTGTATTGATCATGCTCTTGCAAGAGAGATTGGTTTCGGTTTCTCTGAAAATTACGGGCGATTCCTGGAAAACCTTGTTTTCATAGAACTAAAGCGCAGGAAAAAAGAGATATATTACTATGCAGACACTTACGAATGCGATTTTCTGGTAAAGGAAAAAAACAAAATCACACAGGTAATACAGGTTACAAGAGAACTGGTAGAGGAAAACAAAAAAAGGGAATTGGAAGGACTTCTTGCAGCTGTGAAGCAGTATAAACTAAATAGCGGGCTGATACTGACAGAAGATCAGGAGGATGTGATTGAAATTGATGGTAAGACTGTGATTCTGAAGCCGGTGTGGCAATGGCTTCTGGAATAGTATGTCGGACCTTTCGCTGTCAACGAATGCTTTTAGCATGAACCTTTCGTTGTGAACGAAAAACCAGAACAATTCATTATTTATACTATTTCATTCAATCTATGTTTATGGTAAACTGGCACCTTCTTCCGAATGAAAAAAAGATACATAATACTACGATGTCAAGGAAGGTATTTTTGAAGTATTATTTTGCGGCAGTCATGCTTGTGGTTCTGTCGCTTGCGGTATTTATGATGCCTTATCTGATGCCTAGTCTACCAATACCTGCGGAGATTGTAGGGATTGTTCTTATTGTTCTTGCTCTGGTTCCGGCAGGTATTGCTGAGACTAAAAAGTGCCGCGAAATGATACTTATAACTACTGATCGCATACTTGTGCGTAAGTTTGATAATGTGTCTGGTTCTGTAAATATTGAAGCGATTCCGTTTGATAAGCTTACGAATGTGAGGGTTAAACAGACAAGGACACAGCGTATGCTTCATATCGGTGATGTTGTGTTTGTCATTGTGACTACTGAGCATGTGCTTAAGGATATTGATAATCCTTATAAAATCGAAAAAGCGGTATATAGGATTATGGAGAAAGAGAAACTGCGGGCTAGGGGATGAGTGGGTTTTTAAATAAATTATTGTTGTGTTTTTGAACTGGGTGCTGCGCCACTTTTTTTAAATATGTTCGTTAAGTTGTATGTTACAGGGTAAGTACTGTTGTGATGTTCGCTGAGAATTTGAAATTTATAGAGAAATGGTATGAAGTTTGAGGTTCTATTGGTATTGATTTTTTACTTAGGATTTAGTTATTTCTGAAAACATGTAGAAATTGCAGAAAAACGTGTGCAAGCGCTTAAAAATGTCTGAAAAACCGAGAAGTTACTCTAAAATACTACTTTTTAGTAAAAAAGAACGATAGCTTTATATACTTTGACTACCATATAATGGTTATGATGTTACTACCCGAGAGTTACAGGGTGGTGGTATCAAAGCAATAGTAAAATGTTATACAAAATAGACAAAATATCTGGATTCAATATGCGTTTTGGAAAATAGAGAGGAAAAAAATAAAAAACGAGGGGATGCGATATGACTAATGGAGAAGGCACACAATTCCTTGCTAATGATGGTGGAGCATCAGCACTTGTAGGTACAGGAGGAAAAGGTATACTCAGAACCATTGAAGGATTATCCGAAGCAGAACAGCAAAATATAATTGAAGCAGTATCGGGATTAGTAGGAGATACAGCTAAAAAATATACCGCACATAATCAGAGAACAAATTTTGGTTTAATTCCTGTCGTTGATGAGTATAATACGAGTCATGGTCGTGACTTTAAAGATACATTCTATCAGTCCATGGTACAAAGTCACAATGTATCAATGGGTTCTCATTATTCTGTTCTTGGTCTGACTAAAGAAACGCCATTTCCATTACTATTTGATCTTCTTGGTGATTTTTGGGGAGCAACTAATTTCAAAAATGAAGAGAAAGGCATTTCTGGTCTACTAAATGATTTGGATAAAATTGAAGGTGACTTTAATAGGGACTATCCTACACCTAAAACACAGCGTTATGGAAGAGACAGAATTAACCCAAGCGCTTTAAATAAGGGTATAGATGATGCGATAAAGGGTGCATTAGACAAAGCATTAGGCGGATATTTAACTACAGGAGATTTTGAGAAATACATGGGTGCTTTGAACAATTCTCTGGATGATTTAAAGAATAACTATGGCGGGGTTACAGATGAACAACCCATATCAGAGACCTTTGAAAGTACAGATGATAATTCTACAGAAGAGAAATATACCGGAGAAGTAGAACCAACAACACAGAGTACAGAAAATGATGAATATAAAACAGTATCAAAACAAAGAGAATCAACACTAGTAGAACATGTTAAATCTCCTGATGACGAGATGAGCACACGATCTAAGGCAACTGATAACCAACCCGCAGGATATAATAATGAAAGTGATGCTCTGCTCAGTGTAATATACAAAGAAAATATGGTTGGTTTAGCTAAAGATTATATGAATACGATCGAACGTATAGACCCAGAATCACCAGGATATGAGATAAAAATAGGACATATAAGGGATCAATATAGGGAAAGTATCAGAGGTATGATGGCACCATATCTGATGCATGGAGCAATGTCTAAAGGAATAGATTCACAATATCTCATTGATTCCTTTGAGAAACTAATAATGTAGGACACAATGCAAACCCCTGATATAAAGACAAAGGTAAAATCAAAATATGATTTCGACCCGAATATGTTATAGATACAATGAGATTTTTTGGCTGAAAATGCCTAATTATTTAAAATAAACAAGGAAGCAATTAAAAACGAAAAAACAATAGTGGTGGTAAAATATGGAAAATAAACTAGGAAATACAGCAGATAGTACGGATTCATTCCTGAAAGAAATGGTTGCTGTGATTGGCGATGCATTCCCAAAGGATGGTCCTGGAAAGTACTCTGGTGAAGAATTAATAAACGCTTTATCATATGTAGATGCAGTAACGAACAGAGGAATCAAAGCAGGAGTGGCAGCTGATGCATATCTTACAAAACCAAATACTGCAAGTATTGCAAGATATGTAATTGATAAAATCGCAGATGGAGAAATAACACAGGAACAGACAAATGCTATGGGATCTATAGCTGAAATAGCGATTAGAGGATATAATGCACTTGGACAATTTGTTAAAGCGGATGCAAAAGGAATACCTGCAGAGAATAATCTTGAGACAGCTATGCAATTATTGGGTGTTAAGAATCCTGTTGTCACGGATTATAGAGATAGAGAGTCATCTGCTGTGGAACTATTAATTTATATTAGTGAATCCGTAGAGGACGGTGACGTAACTGAATTCAAAACCGGAACAGAAGAGTCATCAGAGTATAAAGGTATAACTGAAGTTCCTGTAGTAAAAGGAGAGTTGAGTTCGACTGAGCAGACAGTTCACAAGTATGATAACGGGTTAGAAATACCTGTAAGGACATCAGAACAAATCGAGGCATACCGGAAAGAATGGGAACAGAAAAATAATAAGACCCCTGCAGAAATAATACATTTGGGTCCGCGTGAGGAGATAGTTGAGGAGTCTGGAGATTTAGAAATACCTATAAGGACACCTGAACAAATCGCAGAATACACTGAAAAATGGGAACAGGATAAGAAAAAAGAGATATCGGTTTCCACACCAACATCAACCTCTGAACTATCGGATAATCAGAAATTTCATGAGTATGAAAATGGTTTAAAAATACCGGTAAAAACACAGGAAGAGATTACAGCGTACTGTGAAGAATGGGAACAGAGTAGTAAAAATCAATAGATACCCCGTAGATTCCTTTTTCACTTTCTTTTTTTCTTTTTAATTTATTCTATTTTTTTCAATTTTCTCAAAGAAACTTTATATATATAGACATCCCATATTTCAGACATGGCATTTGATATTTACGAGTTTGTATTCCATGATATCCTGAAATACAGTCCCTCCAGTTCAGCGCTTACTGGCGATCTCCAGCATGATGTTGTATTTGGTCTGCTTATTCCTACTGTATTTATCTCATTTGTGCTTTATTTCTCTGTCCGTAATGTCTTTGGCGCAGGGCATGCAATGATAGGCAATCTTGCTGCGATTACAGGATTAGGGGTTATAATCACGCTTGGCTGGGTTCCACTGATTGCAGGATTCGGATCATTTGTTTTTGTTGCAATGCTTGCACTATTATTCGTCGGTGCATTTTACAGAAGACTTGTACCGGACGGTGCTGAAATGAAACTACGCAAAGGGGCAAGATGGGCAGGCAGCATGGTAGATGTTGGAAGTCCAGTTATACCCCCAAAGCAAAGAAGAGCATTAGGTGTCAAGTTGAGGAGATGTGAGAGTGAATATAACTCGGCAGTAATTGCAATAAAGAGTTATGAGGATAAGGGAGATAATAAGGGTCAAGGACTCTATGTCAATACTGGAGAATCACAGATAGAACGTACGACAGATATAGAACGCCACACAAAAATGAAGGATAATGCTGTTGAAAAAGCAGTACAGATAATTGAGTATTTTCAAAAAGGAGAACGAATAGATGTTCTTAAGTCGTATGTAAAAGAGGGCGGGGACTTTTACAAAGAAGTAAATGAAATTTTTAGTGCACAGAGAGCAGTTGAAGATAAATATGATAAATAATGATATGTCATCATAATATATATTAGTGCATAAACAGGGTTCTTTCTGCTCTAGGGTGTAATGCCTTCACTATAACACAGAAAAGATAATAGACCTTTTGCGTAATTATATGATTTTTGTTGCCTTATCTGCTAAAATCCATCTTTTAACCGATAAATTGATTCAACTCCCATCCCTGATTAATTATCACCCTTAAATTGA
Source organism: Candidatus Nanohalarchaeota archaeon (assembly GCA_030634545.1). GTDB lineage: Archaea > EX4484-52 > EX4484-52 > EX4484-52 > B79-G9 > B79-G9. The sequence continues at coordinate 25,730 of DAOWAN010000011.1, read as the reverse complement.
CTAATCCTGAGATAATGGAACTCACATTATCGTGTCGCTTCAATCGATTTCTGAATTTTCTTCCCAATATCTCAAACTTTTTAGTCCTGCCTATTACATGCTCAACAACAATTCGCTCTTTGCTGAGCTTTTTATTATACCTCCGGTCTTTTTTTGTTCGTTCTTTTCCTTTCGGTTTCTTTCTTGGTATTCTGGTTTTCATATCAGGAAAATCCTTTTCTATTCCCTGATATCCAGAATCCCCTATTATTTCAACATCCGATGGGACAATAGGATGCTTCTTTTTGAACACATCATAATCGTGTCTTTTTCCATTATCATGATCTGTTTTGTGTATAATCAATCCTTTCTTGTTTATCATCATCTGGTTCTTTACTGTATGTCTTTTTTTCGTATTTGTTTAGCAAAAGCACAATTTTCTTATCATCATCTGCCTAAGTTCATCTGCAATATCTTTATCCTTCAGCTTCCATGTAGATATTAATGATGCCAATATCTCATAGTTTTGCTTCCCTGTCTCCGACCTGAACGCACCAATAATCTTCCTCACCATAACTGTCTCTCTAATCGCCTGCTCTGCAAAATTATTGGTTGGTTCAATACCTTCAATTTTCACACATGTAAACCACTGACCAATCTTGTTGTTTATGTATTTTACAACAGGCATCAAATCGTTATATCGCGAATAATAGGATGTTAATTTCCTCAATTTTTCGGTCATCTCTTCATATTTCTTCAACCTCTCCTCTTCTGTCGGACTTTGTGCGTTAAACTCCTTTATCTCTTTGAATAGTCCTTGGAGTTTTTCATGAAAATGCTTTCCTGCTACAGTGTCAACCAATACTTCAGATTTTCTAAGTAAATGTGCCCAACACCGTTGTAGATTTGCATATGCTTTCGAGAGGAAATTATACGAACTCCAGCAATCGCAAACGACATTGCCTGCGTAACTTTCTCCAAGTATCTCTCTAAGTACATTACGACCCCTACTTGGACGTATGACAATCAAAATGTCCTCTGCTGTCTTAAAAACCCAGACCCATTGAGGTTTTCCAAGCACCGAAAAACTGGTTTCGTCCACATAAACAGTCTTTGCAGCACGTATCCGTTGTTTTAATTCATCATATTCATCTTCTGCTGCATCTGCAACTCTTTTGATAATCGTGTTTACTGATGCAGCTGTTATATCGAGATTATGTCGGTAATCCAGAAACGAAGCTGTCTTTCTCAGGACACCTCTCAGTGTGAATTTTATGAAAACGACAAGAAGCATAAATTCAATACCATAATCTCCTTTTAGAGGAATTGTATTTTGCTTTGGTACAAAAACATGTCCGCAGTCTTTACATTCCTTAAAGCGAATCTCTGCTTCAATGATTTCAGGATCAACCTTTTTAGCAATATCTATTATCGTTCTCTTAAGGACTTTTTTGTTTTTCAATTTTGAACTATGACATTTTGGACATTCATCTGCATCAATAACAATTTTCTCCAATGCCTTAAGAATACGTGTTACTCCTTTGTGACCAAATGGAGCACCTTGTTTTGCACCTTTCTTTGATTTTTTACCTTGAGTGTTCTCTTTCAAATGCTGATTTGATGAAGACGGCGTGTTAGGATTCTTATATTTTGCAAGTTCTTTTTCAACTTGTTCTATCTTTTTTGCTTGAACTTTGAGCAGTGTCTTCAACTCTTCTATTTGGACTTTCAACTCATTGATAACTTCCTTATCTCCCATATATGATTTTATTGTGTATGTGATGTTTCTGCTTTTCGATACACCAATATATACTTTACGAGTGTAGAAGCACAATAGAATCAATCTTTAGAATTAGCTAAACAAATACTTTTTTTCTTACCCGAGTAATGGTTCTTTCTTCGTCTTTTGTGCTTTGGTCTTTGTATTTCCTGTTCTGTTGCGTCTATAATGGCTTTCATATCTGGAAAGTATTCCAAAAGTTCTTCCGGTGTCGTAATTTTCTTGGATTGTTTGTAAACCCTTTCAGGTATTGGCACACACTTTTTCACTAGCGGTTCTAGATATTTTATGTTCCTTTGGACATTGCTTTGATCGAGATTTACGAGAAAACCAGCAAAACTATACGATATGTACATCCTGTAATAAATTAACACCAAAAGAAATTGATTGATAAGTTCAAGTTTGAACTTTCTACCTTGACCTATAGAATTTATTCTTTCTCCCTTGCTCAATCTCTTGGTTTCGTATCTCTTGTGCTTCTTCTTTAGAATCGCGTATACGGTGTCAAATTCTGAGACTTGCAGACCTGTAAATGAACGAAATAATTTCGGTTTTTTGCGTAATTCCGAATAATTCAACATAAAATCTCCCCCATAAATGTTATGATTATATAGAATATGGGACTTTCGCGTTAAAATAGTTAATTACGCAAGAGGTCTAATCTATATCCCTTTATGGACCTGGCTTTTGGAAAGAGATCCCTAATTCTTATAAATCCCAAACCCCAATAAAATACCAAGGATTTTTATGAAAACAAAAGAAAAATCATCCAAAGCAAATGAGACAGGCGCAATCATAAAATCAATCAGCGCATGCTTTTCTGCGCACCCTGAAATCATCGCCGCATATTTGTTCGGCTCAACTGCTACCGGGCGCACTCACAGGCAAAGTGACATAGACATAGGCATTCTTCTGAAAACCAGATATAAACAGAGTCCTCTGTACTCATCCAGACTTGCGCGAAGCATCTCAAAAACTCTTCTATCAAAAAGGGAACCTGATGTGAGAGTACTAAATAATGCGTCTCCCCGGTTTCTCTTTCAAGTAATCAAAAATGGGAAAATTATAATCTCAAAAAACGAAAAAAAACGGGTCCTGTTCGAAACAGGTGTGATAAGCCAATACCTTGATATCAAACCGTTTTATGAAGAATATGATAAAATAAGGTCGGAGAGGTTATGCGCATGAAATCAATAGATTCAGACCTGATATAAGCAAAATTCGACATAATTGATAGAAACCTGAAATTCCTAAAAGAATTCAAAAATACAAATAACGCTTCATTCACAAAGAACTACCGCGACCTTCAGGCATCAAAATACTCGCTTCTTGAGATAACGGAAGCATGCATAGACATAGCAAACCACATTATTGCATCAAAAGCATATCGCAGGGCAGAAAAATATTCTGAGATGTTTGAAATATTATCAGAAGAAAATATAATAAACAAAAAACTTGCAGAGCATCTTGCAGATATGGCAGCCTTCAGGAACCTGCTGGTCCATAGATATGGAGACATCAATAACAGCCATATTCTTGAAATCATCCGAAAAGATCTCAAAGACATAGAACAATTCATGCAACAGATTAGTAAATATCTAAAAGAGCAAGAAATGAAAGATTAGCCATGAAAAGATATCATATCCAATGCAGAAAGGAGCAATCCCGTACAAACAGCAGGACAATCCGGATGAAATTCCTGCGGCGCAGTCCGGTATTCGGACATTTAATGCGCACCGACTTTAGGATGTTTCCTGCAAAATGGATGAGTTCGACGATGTGGAAGAAGACTAAAATCAGGATATATACACACGACAGTATTTCCTTAAAAATCATGGGATTTGGTCAAGGTTGGAATATCCCAAGCTTTTTGATTGTCGGGTCGTACTTTGTAGATAATCAAAAATATAAATACTTCTCTCACTACAATAGTACCTATGAACTTTAATATAAGCTACCTCCAGTCAAGCGGATTCTATGAATTTGTGCTTCCATTTATGCTGGTAACAGGTATCATGTATGGCGTATTCCACTATGTTAAATCAAAAAACAAGGATTTTGTCCTGAATAACCATGCAATTGCCATAATATCGGTTGTGATTGGTCTGTTCGCAACGAATAATGCTTCTGTGCGCCGCTTTCTCTTTGACTGGACACCGGTATTCATAATATTGATGGTAATTGCCTTTGTATTTCTCTTTGTACAAAAACTGTTCCAGGGTCAGGATAAAGATTATCTTCCGGTATTGATTCTTCTTATGCTTACACTTGTGGCAATAGGTGCCTATGGCATGAGTAACTTTACACAATTCTTTGGGATGGATGCAGAGAACATCATGTGGGCTGTTGGTTTTATATTATTTATTCTTATTCTCTGGACTGCGTACAGTATGGGTAATGAGGAAAAACAGGTACCTCCGGGCTAAATAGCCCAATAAAGATGCACATAAGTCTGCAAATTATCCAAAAATAGCCTCATTTACCCCCTAAAAATCTTTGGAATATGAAACATTTATATAGTAGTATGCACAAAAATAATAAACAACAGAATAACAACATAGCAACAAGTAGCACAAAAAAAATAAAAAAATAGATAATCATTATGGGGGTTGATTAATAATGGACTTTAACAGTTTTATGGCAAATTTAAACAATATGGGATTTTATGACTTTGTGTTCCCGTGGATATTGTTTCTACTGATATTTTATGGTATTGTAGTCAAAGCACCATTTTTACCAGATAATAAAAAGAACCAGATTTCGATTATAATTGCTTCAATTCTGTCGCTTTTTACAGTTAATTTCGTACCAATGGGCGGATTTCTAGCAAAGCTTTTCGGTGCAACAGGAATATATATTGCAGGCATATTGGTTGTGATATTGTTCTTAGGAATGGGCGGTTGGAAATTGGATAGTTTTAACAAATATGCGGTAGGTGGAGTACTTATATTGCTTGCGATACTAGTGCTTGCAGGATCGGGTTTCCCTCTGATTGCGATTAGTAGCAATATGTGGACAATTATCTTTGTAGTTGCTCTACTTGGTGCAGCAATCCTCTTCCTTGAAGAAGAGACTCCAAGCGGTGGCGAAGATAAGAAGTAACCTTAGCAAGAAAATTATTTAATCGGATGGGGTTTTAGCCCCTTTTTTCTTTTCTTTATTTTTTTATTACTTATTTTTTTTGGAATTTCTATTATAGTTTACGCTGTTACCATATGAATAAACAGAACCAAAAAACGATAGGCGTTAGCGAGAGGATGAATATACATAGTCTGAGAAGTTATGTCTTAGACCATATTCCAATAAATGATATACTCTATCTAAATCCGCTCAAGACAGGTATTGCAATTCCCAAAATGACCGATAGGCGCACTAAATCTCTTCCCGTTATATCTTCTAAAAATCTCAATATAAGAAGTGTTTCGAACATTACCAAGTATGACTTTCTTTCGGATACTGCAACACGGAGTAACATCTCCGGTTGAAGTAACAAATGGATTATAATATGATGCGCCACAGTTACGAATAAAATATGCAAAACCACCGCAAAAGGAAAGAGAATAACCCTTTAATTTTGCATAACCTATAAGCTTCGGCTTAACACCCATCAATTCAAGTGTACTAAGATGCAGTTTATCATATACATCTCTGCCACGTCCGGCATTTATCATCCTCGAAAACCCCAAATCACATACACATTTAGATGAAAGCAGATTACACAATTCAAGCAACTCACTCTTATTATGCTGTGTAACAACGGTATTGGAATGCACGGTTATGTCATTATCAACCAGATATTCAATCGCATCCATTGTGCGCTTAAATGTCCCTTTTCCCCGCAGCCAGTCATTTGTCTTTTCAAGTCCGTCTACACTGACCTGCACAAGATCAACATTCAGTTTGCGCGCAAGTTTCCTGTCAATCAATTCACAGTTGCTATTCAGACGGATCTTCAGTCCTTTATCTTTCGCATAATCTATTATCTGAAAGATGTCTTTCCTTAAAAGCGGCTCACCGCCTGTCAGTTTCAGCCACTCACAATTCATCTGAGAGAACTCGTCAATCAGATGCATAATCTCTGTGGTCGTGAGTTCATTTTTAAGGGCATCATGGCATGAGAACAGGCATGATTTGCATCGGAGGTTGCATTGTTTTGTAACTTCTAGTTCTGCTCTTGGAGTTTTCATGAGAAGAGGATTGGTTTTTTAAATATATAAACTGTCCTGCACTTCGTTAGTTTGAATCTGGAAATGTTTGTCGTTATCTCCATCTCAGACTTCCTATTTACAAATTGTCTAATCATAATTATAGTCAAGGCACTAATAAATTGAGTACAGTGCCTTGCCATATAGATGAAGGCAAATGGGTTTTTGGTGATCTTTGCTCATTTATTTCGTGCCTTCACTATAGACATAATCGTATTAGACATTCTATGTTTATGCATTTCAAATGTCTCAAGCGCCAAGAATCCATTTCCATAACGGAATAAAGCGCACTTTCTTATCTGAAAAAAGTTCTTCACATTCGTAGTCTTCTGTGATAATCAAACCTTCTTTTAAGCCTAACTCATCCATTCCCAAAAGCAATGCGCGAACTTCTCTTTTCCTAGTTGTAGATTCCTCAATAGAGTAGCAAACCTGTATCGCTTCTCTTATCTTCAGACCTTCTTTTACAACAAAATCAATCTCCCGTTCATTCTTATCACGCCAGTAATATACGTTCTTCCCTCTCCTCTTAAGTTCAGTAAATACTGTATTTTCATACAACTGACCGATGTTCTCTCTGAACCTGAAAGAAACTGCATTTCTTATACCATTATCAACACAATATATCTTGCGCGGATACTGCAATTGTTCCTTAACTTTATACGAAAAAATAGAAATTGAATCAATCAGGAAAGAATCCCTGAGATGCGAAAAATAATTCTCTGCAGTCAGAGTAGATAAATTCAGGGTTTTAGCAAGGCGATTATAATTATAATTTGACGAAATATTAGACAAAAAATAATATGCCATATCCTCTATTTTATCAGGGTTTCTGACATCATTTTTTAAAACAACATCTTTCAGCAAAATACTTTCAAAATAGGTCTTCAACCGCTCTTTTCTCACAGTTTCCCTATCTTCCAGCACAACTTCGGGAAAACCCCCGAACTCAAGATATTCTATTAATGACCTTTTTATCGCTCCTTTATTCTTTATTCTCTTTATTTCGCTGGAAAATTCAATGTTTTTAAACTTAAGAAACTCCTCAAAACCCAGAGGCATAATATTAATCCTGAAATATCTCCCTGATAAAAGATGACTATACTCCCTGCTCAAAAGCTCTGATGTAGACCCGGAAACAATAAATTTGATATTCCGGTTCTTATCATACCGGTACTTAATCCATTCCTCCCACAATTGTACATTCCGGATTTCATCTATAAAAAAATAGACTTTGTCATGCGGGTCAGCCAGTTCTAAATAGACCTCATATATTTTTTCAAGATTGGTGCCAAAGCGCGAATCATCCATGTTAATATAGCAAATATTATTCTTATTTACTTTAGACAGCAGTTCATCTATGGTCTGATGCATGATTGTGGTTTTCCCTGATCTTCTTACTCCTGCAAGAACAATAATCTCCCTTGTATCTATAAGTTCATTTATCCGGGACATATACTTCTGCCTTAAAATACTGCTATCAATAGGGTTATCTGTCCACCAGTCATTCCAGTAAATCAATGCATCCTTTATTTCCATAAGTTATTATTGTAATTAATGATTTAAATAATTATTGTTCATTATAATAAACAATATGGCGCATTATCGTTCAGTATAATGAACAATTTATGCGATTATCATTTATTATACTTTACGATTTGCGCTAGTTCTCTACTAAACAGCATAAAATCACGATACTATCAACAGCACAATAATAAATATATAAATCAGGAAGCCTAATATCAGATATAAGTTGTAATTCAATAATACCTAAAGGAATAATATGCAATAAATTTAACATTGACAACATTAAAAGGTCTTAAATATGCCAGCAGCAGAATCACTTGAATCAGCAGGTCCATCACCAATAGAGATTATGCTCGGCAATATGAACCGTCTTGATTTTTTTGATTTTTTTCTGGTCTGGATTCTGTTTTTTGTTATAATCTATGCTATTCTTAAAAGATCTGAATTTTCTGAAGAGCTGTCTGTGAATGCGCTTATTGCTTTGGTATTGTCTTTTTTTATTATCAACTATACGCCTATGGGAATGACGCTGGGATTATTTTTCTCAAAACTTTTTGGTCTTGCAGCAGTGATTATTGCGGGGCTTTTGGTGGGGATTCTGTTTTTAGGTATGGCAGGCATCAAGATTGATGAAGTTTTTGGCAAGACCAATAAGACGGCGGTTGCTATATTATTGGGATTTCTTGCATTAATTACGTTCATAAGTGTCGGGGGACTAGGGTTCTTTAATGTAAGCAGCGATCTTGTCATTACGCTATTTATGATATTGCTAATGGTTTTTACTGTTATGTTTCTGGCAAAAGATGGGGACTGAGTATAGAAGTCAGGTCAGATATGAAATCAATCATGACGTCAACTATATGCTTTAAATCCGCTCGTTATCGTCGGACTCATCAAAGATGTCATCTTTATTTTCTTCTTTACTAGAATCAGCAGCGGGGGTTGCCTTATGTGCGCCCATCTTCATATCGCATGGGTCGGCACTGTCATTAGAGGGTGCGCTATTGTCACTATGCGCGTTACTTAAATGATTATTCTTGTCATGCAGTTTACTGTGCGCAGCTTCTGCATCAAGCATCTTCTCATTGTGCCCATGTTCTGCATCAATATCACCTACATGACCGGATACGAATTCCTTTACTTCACGCACACTATCTACAAGATTGGGTACAATGTCCTTAAATGCTCTCTCAAGCCCTGCAACCCGCGGCCCCATATCTATCAACTTGGCAGCATTTTCCTTGATGCCTTCATGCGCAGACCCCATCTCCTTGCGCCGCTCATCTTCCTTCTCCTGCGTATCAGACTTTAATTCACCTATAATCTGCTGGATGCCTTTGATCTGTGCACCGATCTCTTTCATCTCTGAGCGGACAGAATTCATGCGCTCATTCACAACAGATTCAACAATCTCATAAATATTCTCTCTCTCTTCGTCACTAAGATTTGCCTGCGGACCGGGTCCTGCATCTTCTGGCATCGATACCCCTACTGGCTGCTCTGGTCCGCTCATAGGACCCATATTCGTAGAATCAGTAAACGCCTGAGGTTTCTTTGAAAAATCCATAGTCTGACTATCCGCAGCCATTAAATCCTGGTCCAGATACTGATCCTGTGTGGATTGCATAGGAGCACCGCCTGTACCCATATCCTGTGCTGTGGGAAATGCCTGTCCCTGCTGCGGTCCTGCCATTGGCGGCTGCGCACCTGTTACCTCGTTGCGCACAGACTCGTTCAGGGCATCATCAATCTCCCTGAAACTATACCCCTCGTCTTTGAGTGTGCGAATAATATCTGCTTCTGCAAACCCCTTTGCACTAAGTTCATTAATCACAATATGCGGATCCCGCCTGTCTCTCTGGATTTGGCTGCCAGATGCAGATGATTTCTTCTTTTTTGTAAGCCTTCCAAATAACTTAAATTTCATAGCCTCTCCTTCTCCTCAATCATCTCTTCAACTTCTTTTCGGGTCACGAATTTCGTGGTTATCGGGTTTATCAAATCAAGATAATTCTCTGTTTCCTTAAACTCTCTGCGCGGTACTAATTCCCTTATCTCGCGGTGAATCTTATCAATATCAACTTCAAGGTTTGCAAGCCTGTCAAGTATCTGCTTGATTGTACTTTTTGTAGAGGTATCATTTTCTATTATTGTCTTCTTTTGTTTAATAGACTCTGTCTGCAGTGAGTTCAACTGCTCCTTGAGATTCCTTATGTTTTCTTCAAGTTCACGTACTCTTTTGCTGTTGTCATTTACACGACCAACAACATTATTCAGCATCACATTCATTGCAGGCATAATAACACTAATTATGTTTCGCATAATATATATGTTTAATCATTAATATGAATGCCTGAAAACTTATTATCCGCACCCGGGAGAATTATCTTTCAAATAATCCGCACCGGTCGTGCTTATGGCACTTACAAATAAATTTACCCTCCATTCAAGTGCCTCAATACCGTCCTCTCCTGCGACTGATGTTGAGCGGTCATGGCATACCAGAGTTAAATCCACATCAGTATCATATATCAACCCGAAACTTAAGCTACAGCAGGTTTCACATATCTCTTCCTCTTCTTCGTTTAAATACTGCCATTCATCCGGAGTATGCAGCACAGGACTTTCGCTGGATACAATACAATATTCTTTGTAACTATAATCTACTTCGCAATCCGGCTTTTCACAAACAGATTCACTTGACGTTGTGTCGCAGATTTTTTCTGTACCTGCAATCGCACATCTGTCTCTTGCACAATTTGTGCATGACCTACTACAGCACCCATCTGAGTCATAGCTACGCTTTTTTTCATTAATAATTACTGGTGATTTTATAGAGATACAATGGATAACTGCATCACAATCTACATTCTCCCTGTCAAAGTACAAGTTATCATTGACCAAAGTCCTGACTGCGTCATCGACTGCATTTTCCACTACAGACCTTATCTTCATCTCCCAGCATGGAAAAATCATGTCTGCTACACTTTGAGCATCAGGACAGATTGGATCACTGCATGAACAGGACTCGTAACTCAAGCCAGAGGGCATAATCGCATCATCATTCAAATTCTTCTCGATATACTTTCGAAGCACATCATCGGAAACCCAGTCTTTCAATACACTATAATCATACAAGAAATTATTTTCACCTAAATCCTTTTCAACAACTATATCTTCACTGCTTACAAAAGAATTCCCGTCACTCATCCGGACATCCAGTCCACTGCCTCTGACAACAACGTTATCATTGTTATCAGAAAAATTGGTATTCACACAAGATAATCTGTCCACTCTCACAAAATCAATCACATCACCTTTATCTTCAATCAAAGAGAGATATGAATTCACAATATCTATAGTCTCATCATTTACCTCTGAAATAACTTCGGAAACATCCGGCACCTGTTCTGTAATACACTGCCAGTATCGGATATTGTCATTTCGCCAGCCTCCTCTCTTGGCAACAGTATCTAAAGCACGACTGGACGAAATACCAAGAGCTATTTCAGCATAAGAAAGAACTTTACAGGACTCCTCATTTATCCTTGAAAAAACAAGAGTATCAGTAGAACTGAGTTTTTCACTAATACCCATATTAGCATTATACTGCATCCATATAAGCCCTGCAACAGCAAGTCCTATAACCACAAACCCAAAAACCGCAATACTTGTGCCTTTCATACTATCACTTCACCATATATACAGATACGCAACCGCAGATTCTACAGGATCAGGCATAGGAACTAAGCACCGGTGCACCATAATATCAACATCCTGCGGAGGCTCTGCATTAATCTCAAATGACCTGCCACTATCTCTCTCAACAAAAAAATAATAATTATAGTCTGTCAAAGTCTGGCTAAGGTACTGCCAGACAATAGCCTGTGCATCTACCCTGGAATCCTGTACAAAATACACCCAATCATGATCCTCATCTGAAAACCGCTGCGATTCGCCAATAATTTCTGCAACAGTACTATGAGCGCCATCTGGCTGCACATAATACATATTCATTAATACAATCTCGGCATACTTATACTTCTGCTGCTTCGCAATCATATTAGAAGACTCAATCTTCTGGTTCTGCGTAACAAAAAAGAAATACAAAAATACTACTGAGACAAGCATGACTACAGCCATGATATTCAGCATTGACTCCTGACCTTTTCTACACCTTTTTCTATATTCAGATAAAATCATAAAAACACACAGCATCATTCAGTTAATAACTCTCAATAATTTAGTATTATGATTATATTTAAAAACAATATACTGATTCCCTGCATCAATCTGCTCGAACTCAATAGTACTAAAACTTAGGGTCCTGCAAAAATTATCACCATCAGTCACAATACATATACTTGTCCTGCCATTTGACTCAGTCATACGAAGAGGATAATTAAGCCTGATAGTCATTGAAGCACTTGCAGATTTACCCATCTCTGAGCCCATATTATGCACTTTCTCAATTATCCCGACTACAGACTCAAGATCACCATGTCTTAAATTAAGATTCAGTTCACCTGCCCTTACAGAACCATCTTCATACCTGATTGCAACTGGCAGAGTAAATGCGTATTCGTGCTTTAATCCATGCATTTTTGAATCTTCTGGCTCACCTAAGTGCCATGATTTACTGCCTGGCGAGACAATATCTTTTACTACTGCACTCCACCCCAGCTTCTCATCTCTCATACATGGCGCTTCATTATTGATAAAATCTTCATTAAACTGATTAAGCTTAGAAGCACTTACAAGATAAGGATGTCTGCTGGTATCACAGGAGATGCAGTTCATAACCTCATTGAATATGGGTATCGATTTTGACTTAAAATCATATTCCTCTGCTTCTCTTGCAATATGCACATTTACTTCCAGAGTCTTTATCACAAAGATCGCGAAAATACTTATAAGTAGAATCAACAGTATCGGCTGAGTAAATATATTCAACTGCCCTTTAGGTTGTTGTTTCCTAATTATCACGGCTCTCACAATCCCTGCATTTGGGGTCACATACATCAAATAACCTGCACCCTTTGTCACATACTTCATCATTAATATTACATATACTTGCACAGGTTCCGTCTTTAAGTTCAATCATGTCATCTGTTTTGATTATGCATATCTTACTTGCATCTTCTATATCTACATCCTTTATATTCTCTGAAATGAGTACAGATACAGCATCCCTTGTTGGATATTTTATCGATAGTTTACGTTTATCAACTGTCAGTTTGTATGTTCTTGCAGAAGTATCAAACAGATACTCGACATTATCCGGGGCAGATAAAGAAACCATGCTTATCTTTGACTTCAATTCACCTGCTAGTTCTCTTTCTGATGTAGTGAGTACATTGCCAATCTGGTACATCGCAAGATTATAAAAGGATGCAAAGAACAACATAGATGCAATTAAGCCGCCGATGAAAAGAACAGACTCTACAGTAACAGATACTCCCTTTCGCCTCATTTTACAATGAGAAACCATAACTTATCTATGTCTGTCCTGCAATATAAAGAAATTGATTTACGGGGGGATTGATTTTTTTTCTGTGGTGCCAGAGTGTTCTTTGGTATTGAGAGGTATTGCATGGAAGTGGTGTGTTTTTGTGAATTTCTATAGAATAGGGCACTATACTCGAAAGTACGCATTGTCACTGAATACATTATAAGAAAATGGAAGGTTTAATCTACAAAAGCATACTTGTTACCAATTCTGTAAACAATTTCGCCCTCAAACGGAGCACCAGAGTCATAAAGAGGGGATTGATATGCTTGATTAAAAAGAGTAGCGACTTCACCAGCAACTGATTTGTTATTTCCACTATCGGTTGCGGTTATCATGTAATTCATACCACATTGTTCTGCATTTTTAGCAAGATCTGTTAATTCTTCATCGCCTTCTATCGGAGAAATATCGTTGAATGAATAGTTAAGCTCTGGCATACCCACAACTTTACAAATTTCAGGTAATTCATTTTCAAATTTGCCTGAATCACCATATTTCAAAAAGCCGTATGCTTTCTTGCCACCCATACCAGTATCATAATTCATAGCACTAATATACATTCTAGTCTTTATAAACCTTTCGTTTTGTAACTACTTTTTAGTGACTTTGATGTAGTTGCCAAGCATATCTGAACTATTCTTCTGCTTTGCTTCTCTTGGGCGTGCGCTTTTTTCATTCTGTTGCTATCCCAGAAGTAGATATTTTCTAAAATATCGGGATTATTTAGTAACGACCTGAACTATGGCTCAAAAGACTCTAATTCGGCTGAATTAAATTATATATACTGGTGCAGCTATAAACTATATGGTTTATATGGTTCTTATGAAGAGAAGAAAAGGGGCAATTATGGCTTATCCTGAGATAATTATGATTATTTTTGCGCTTACTCTTGGGATGTTGCTTTTTTCTATGGTTAGTAAGTTTGGAATCGGTGTAAAGAATTCGTTTGTGGAAGATAATGTGGTTGGAGATCCAGATTATGTTTCTGAGACGCTTGCAATACTTACAAAAAATTGCTGGAAACTGAATAAAAAAGGTAATTCTAAAGAGAATGATGTGTGTTATACATTGATTATAAATTCTACTGAAAACTATACAGAGTCGGATTTTAACAGGTATCTGGATTGCGGGTATTTGGCGAACAGTTATCTGAATATAGAAGACGTGGCTTATGATGGCTGCGGTGACGAGGATAAAGTTTATTGGGAAATTTTTGAGAAAGATAGTGAAATCAAGATAACGTATTCAGCATCGAAAAGGCGGATTGATATTGCGCATACGAATGCGATATGTGTCGGAGTGTGCTGTATTGAAAAATGCAGTGAGTTATGTGCTGATTTTATGGATAATTGTGACCCCGCTGATATCTTCTATACTGAATGTGTGGATATTGCGCAGACACTTTGTGATACGTGTACAGAGAATTGCTAGCTGCTTTGAGGAAAGCTTTATTTAGTAGAGTGACCTATTATTTGTTATGGGCAGGTATTTGAATAAAAAGGGCTTGGCGTTTGAGACTATAGGTATCATTACAATAGGTTTTGTATCATTGTTTGTGCTTCTTTCGTTTCTGGGAGTAATTAATCTTTCTGTGTCAAGAATTTTCTGTTCTTTTTATTCGAGTATTGCTGATCCACCGGCGTTTTGTGAGATGACGACATGCAGTTCTGAGCGGTATAGGATGACGGATTCAGATACGGAGAGTTTTACCCGCGAGATTGCGGCGCATGCTATCACATGCTACCAGCATAAGGCAGGATGCCTACAGGAGGATAATGTGCGGCTTTGCTATGCTCTGCTTGTCGATGAACATCCTAATGAGAACATATATGAATCTAATGTTACCAAGCTCCTTGAGGATGAGGGAGGATGCGATGTTCTTGAGAATAATCTGATTATTGATGAGAGTGGAAATCCTGTGCCATATGATGGCAATTGCGGGATTCATGATACGATTGAATGGGATGTGAAGGATTCATTTATTAAGGACCAGCCACTAATATTAATTGAGTATAACGAGGTCAGTGATACGGTTATGGTGAAAGCATGAAGTTAAGTCGAAAAGCACAGATGTCTCTTGAGTATATTGCGAAGCTGGTGATCATACTTGTGGTTGTGTCTGTTGTTATCGGAATGATCTATAGTTTCAGGAAAGATATTATGAAGCAATGGGATACTATTGCCAGTCCAAATTTAGATGAGGATATTGATACGAATGCCGCATTTATCGAGGGACCGTTTAATGCAGATGATTTTGCTCATTTTATTGAGTTATGCTGGGTTGAAACAAGGGATGCGGAGGATGAGAGGGTGTGTTTTGTGCTGAAAGGTATTGTCGCTAATCCCGGGACTGCTCAGAATGATATTAATGCCATATTGCTTGCAGATTATCCTGAAATCGCAGCTAGTGTTGATTATATGGATGTTAATTTTGCGGATGATCTTTTTTCTATTAATTATGAAATTGACGGTAATAAGATTCATATTAAGAGTTGATTTACAGGACAGTTATTAATCATGAAATTACAGTATCGCTTTTGGGAGTTCTTGTTCTGTTTTGAACCAATAGCATAGGTCACATGTCAGGGATGTGCTGATTGAGCGAATTTGCATAGATTGATTGGTGTATGGACAGTGTATGTAAATAGATATCCAGAGCAAATAAATGTTGTAACGCTCATCCTCTATAAATCTAAAGTGGTTAATATGTGTCTGTTTTTCTTTGCGGTAATTCATCGACTGCGCAGTAATATGGATCTGAATTATAGGATGATTCTGAATTAGATGTGCGCGGTGTGGAATTCATTGCATTCTGAGACCTCGATGTTGTATTGTTTGCGGTGGCTGGGGGATTGTTTTGATTGAGTACAGCTTTTTTTATTTCTGCTGCTTTGGTGCTGTTTTGTGGTTCAGGGGATATGTCTATGAATTTGCTTAAGAGCCAGGCATATATTGCGCTTAGATGCACAAAAAACATTATACGCAATATTTCAAGGGTTGCGAATAGAGATATGACTATAAGTAAAGGATAGTATTTTGAGTATTGTTCTATCAGTGGTTTTGGAAGAAGACCTGAGGACAGAGTAGTGTTCAGCTGAGCTTCAAATTGTTCGTCAACTGCGGATTTTGCAATAGCATCGATTTTGTCCATGTCTTTTCTTAGAGCGCTGGCACACATATCACTTTCTTCTCTTGTGAGATCGGATATGCCTGCTTCCATTGAATTTAGGAGCGCACTTTCCATGTGTTCAATAAAAACATATGCCTGCTGTTTTTGCTCTTCTAATACTGAATCCTGCAACATTAGAGGCATTATGTTACTCATCACCCCATCAAGGTCTGATTCCAGACGGTCTTTTGGGTCCAGAGGGCTTGTGGCGAGCAATAAGTATAATGCCAGGGCAATCACTATGTTTAGAGTGAGAAGTGATTTTGAGGTACTGTTTTTTGTTATGTCATAGATACTTATTTTCTTGTAGTGCTCTTTGTCCTGATATGAACGGTAGTGAGCCAGAAAGACTGAGATGATAAAACCTGCGGTAATTAAAAGTGAGGCTATGGAGATTCCAAGAAAGAATATTATTAAAGGAGCCAATAACACTGGTGCTATAAGTATTGTGCGGTCCAGATCTTTTATGGATAATGAATATAGACACAGTATGGAATAAGATAGTGGGAATATGAGTAGAAATAGTGTAAAGTATAAGAGGTTTATGCCCATACCATCGGGTGTCAGCATTTTTGTACTCAGCCCTAAAGGATTTAATATGTAATCAGATGTGATGTTTGATTGTGAGAGTAGGATGAATGATAATGCAGTTATTAGTATGAATGAAATTATTGTTGTGTTCTTTGTTAAGATGATGACCACCTGTCTTTCCTGTGATAATTATATTTTGGATTCTCTTTTAAATTGATTTTTAGCTTTTCAATGTATTTTCGAATTTTTTCTTTTGTAGTGTTTTTTGTGCTGGTGAGTGTTTTTTCGTCTTTTTTTTCGAATTCATAATTTATGGGTTTTTCGGGGAGCCACATATAGTACATGAGGGCTGCCAGAAGTATGATCATTATTATGATTATTGCTATTATTATGTTTTGTCGTGTTATCTTATTTTGATTTTCTTTTTCATCCAGAAGTATGTCTTCGATATTGTATAGTTTAAGTTCAATGTCTGTAATTGTGCTGTCTGCATCTGAATAGTCTTCGTTTTGGAGTGCAAGTTCCAGATCTTTCAAGAGGCGTTCTGCGGCTTTAAGTTTGTTATCCAAAAATATGATGTTTTCGTTTTTCGAGGGTAGAAGGGTGTTTAAGCTTCTGCGAAGATTTGATATTCTTGTTTTGAGTTCTGTGTGATTTGTATTCATTCTTTGTTTTTCTGCAAATCCAGGTGTGATTTTGAGGATGAATGTCGTGGATGCGTTTGAGCCATCGGAGGATTCAATGTATATGGAGATGTTATGCTCTTTTATTTTTGAGGTGTCCTCTGACTGGATGATTATCGTATATGGGATTTCTTTGTTTTGTTCTAATTCTGATATTGTTCCTGAGTATTGAAATGATAGTGTTTCCTGGTCGTCTGAGGATAAATTTACTGTTATGTTTTTTTTGACAATATGTCCTATGTTTGTTATTGTGATGTTGTATATTGCGTTTTTGCCTTGTTCGACGGAGATTTTCTTTGGGTAAGAGGTTATGTTGAGGGAGGAGGAGATATCTTTTGGTTGTGTGGTGTTTGTGAGTATTGCCTGCAGTTCGGAGATGTTTGTAATGGTTATGTATTCTGCTCTGTTCCAGCCGCTTATTTCGAAGTTGTTGATGGTTTTTTTGGCGCTTATCTCAAAGTGATAGTTGCCGGCTTTTGTGATGTTTTTTAAGCCATTGCAGAAGTATTGGCTTGTTGAGTTTACTGTTACTGTGTCTGTGTCGTTGTAGTTGAGTGGACCTTCTATGAGGCATGTGATTGTAGCTCCTTCTACCAGTGTGCTGTTGTTTGGGTCGTTGCTGTAATCAATGCGACCAGAGATACTTATTTCTGTGCTCTGGTTTGTGTCTATGTATCCTAGTGTGTGGATGTTTACTTCAATGTCCAGCCATTCGGTGTCGATTGATGTTGTGTTTGAGACTGTGTTTGTTGTGTCCAGCGGCGATATTGCGCTTACGGAGAGTGTGTAGTATTCTTCTTTTGTTTTTGGTATGTCTATGTAAAATTGGGCTTTGCCGTCTGTGCCGGTGTTTGTGTGGATGGTGCGAACTGCGTCGTTGTCTGTGTCTTTTAATATTGCTGTGATGTTTGCCATGTGGACTGGGTACGCGTCTGTGTTGGTGTCTATCTCAATTGAGATGTTGTCGCCCTGGGAGTATATTTTGTCTGTGAAGTTTGTGAGTATGTGGATGGAGTTCAGGTAGTCTGTTATGTGGAATGTCTTGTTGTAGATGACTGTGTTGTTCATCTGGTCTTCTGCTGTGATGTATAAGGCTGCTGGACCTATGGATGATGATGTGAATGTGTATTCTATGTCGATGTTGCCTTGGCTATCTGTTGTGTAAGGGGATGAGGATGAGACTGTGGATGAGTTTACTGTGACTGCTGCGCCAGGGATGGTCAGCCAGGAGGTAATGGTTGCATTTACGGCGTCGCCTGCCAGATTTGTTATGTGACCTACGATTCTTAGGGTGTCTTGCGGCAGGAAGTACCAGTCAAGGTCGTTTGGCTTTGATGTGGATACGAGTGCGATGTCGGATATATTGAGTGATGACTGGTCAAGCTGGAGCCAGAGGGTGTCGTTGTATGCTGTGTTTCCTGACATGTCTTCTAAGGTGATGTTGAGGTTTACGTTTTTGTTGCCGGTTTGGGGTACTGTGAATGAGCCTGTGCATTTGCCTAAGTTGTAGGTTGGGTTTTTTTGTACTGATGTTTCTGACACTAATGTGCCTCCGAAGTAGATTTTACATTTTTTTGTTTCATAGGAGTTCATGAAACCGGAGAGTGTGTCGGTTACGTTTAGAAAATAGTCTATGATGCGTCCGTTTTTTGTCCATGCAAGCGGCAGTGGTGAGATTATGTTTATACATGGTTTTGTGTTGTCTGTGCCTGCGCTCATCGAGACTGTTGATTCTATGGTCGTGTGTGTGATGTTGGCTTCGATGTATGCCTGTAGGGTGAGGGTGGCTGTGTATGTTGTGTCTGGGTCGCTTGCAGGGTAGTCGAGCCACATGAATAGCTGTTTCTGGTCACCGGAGTCTGTTGTTGGGGGTTGGGATGTTTGTATGTCTGTGTATGTTGTGTTGAGGTAGAGCTGGTTTTGGGGGGTGTCTGTGAGGGCTGAACCCAAGGTGCCTGTGTCTACGTCTATTGTGCCTGCGCCTGTGAAGTTTGTTGATTTTGCTTTCCAGTTGTAGGGGGCGTTTGAGATTATTGTGAGCGGGATGTATGTGAGGTCATAGCCGTTTGATTCGAGTTGTGCAAGATGGTGGTTGTCTGTGTCTTTCCTGCCGGGTTCGAATAGGACTGATGTTTTTGAGACTGTCTGTGTGAGGTAGTAGGTGTTGTTTAAGGTGATTGATTTTGTTTTTTCTTCTGTGCCGTTGTTTGCTCTTATGTAGATTGTCCATGTTGATGCGTCGGTGTAGCGGGATGATCTGGATGGGGTGAAGACAAATCTGGATAAAGAGGATGTTGTGATGAGTGAGTTTGGCTTGTCTATTGCCCAGCTTGTCTGCATGGGGCGGAGACTTGTGAAGAGTTCTTCGCCAGAGTTGTTTTTCCATTCTACCCACGCGCATCTGCTTGCGCTTTCTATGATGTCGGTGTTGTAGCATGCGGATTCTGTGGTCTGTGCGCTGTCGTAGATTGTTATTGATAGTTCTTTCAGGGATATGGTGTCGGTTATGTTGAAGGTGAGGGTCATCTCGTCTGTTGGGGTCATGGTGGTTGTGGGGGTGGTAGTTGCGCCGTTTTCGTCGTCGTAGAGGGTGATTGTGGTTATGTTGAAGGCTGAGACCGGGTTTGCAATGAAGATGATGGTCAGGAATATCAGGCAAAATGCGAGTAGTTTTTGTGTTTTTTGCATGGTTGTATAATTGGTTGCCAGGGTTTATATTTTTTCATAGGTATTCTGTCCGGATTTTGACTCAAAAGGAATGCTTTTCCGGTAGAGTTACTTGATTCTCTGTTGTTTTTCTGAGGGGTGTTTATCTGAAATATTCAAATTAAATTAGACAGCCTCGAATCTTTAGTGTTTCAGGATGTTTATCCTAAGTTTGACACTTGGCACACTATTTTAGCAGGAAAATCAATTTGACAGTTGGCGAAAAAGAACTTATTTTTCGACCATTTTCTATATAATCACCCTCTTTTAGAGTAGAATAAGATTATTTCTAGGGTCAAAATCCGCATAAATGTAAGTTTTCCGCTGTTTTACACAAAAATACACCGCAACTGTCAAATTCATTATGGTTATTTTAGTGAATTTCTGTTCTGATAACTACAAATGACAGTTGAATTTCAGCATGGTGAGGCATGAAAAATGTTCCCTTAGCATACTCATACAAACTGTCAAATAGACTATTGAAAAACAAGCTAAAAATCACAAGAAACGCACCCTAATGACGACACTGTAACTGTCAAATTAGTGTCTGCAAAAAACGCTAAAAATTTCAAAACAACTCAAAAAATAGAAGTATAAATCTGGAATCTAAGTTAAAAATCAAGGAAGTACATGAAAAAAATTGAACAAAAACTGATCAAAATACACTTCTGGCAATGGGTTTTTAGAATAAAAGATCGCTTAAACTGTCAAACTTAGGGTGTATCTTTTCAAAGAGATGCCATTCTTTGATGATGGCGAATTCTGGTTTTGATAGCTTTCCTTCGATTATTGTGTTGTTGTTTTTTGTATCTCTCATCCACAATGAATTTATTTTGGGATATTCGTTGTTGGTTTTCATGGTGTTCACGATTGAGAATTAAGAGTTATCGCAGGCACCATCAGATGTTTTCGAGTACGGTGCTTACTTTTTCGATTTTCTGCTTTGTAATCTGCTCGTTTCCGTCAAGAAGGTCTAGTTCTGCCATACTCAAATCAAGTGAAGCGTTGTCCAGAAGAATCTGCTGTTGGAATATGTCTTTTCCTGTGTTTTTTTCGTTTTCGATGAGGTTCTGCTTTTCCTTGTAAAGTGATTTTAGGCGCGATATTTCGCTTTTTAGGTCATGTCCCAGTTGTCTGTTTTGTTCTATGGATTCTTTTAGGGTTTCTTTCAGGTTTTCTGATTCTGTTTGTTTTGTAGGGTGAATCGGTTGAGGGGTTGTTTGGGAATGTGTCTGGTTTTTAATTGGCACTGTTTCTTTTTGTGTGGGTGGCTGTGCGGGTGTTATTTTTTGGAATATGTTTTTTACTTTTTCAACGTGTTTTTCGTATAATGATTGTCGTGGTGTTTCGTGAGCTATGGGCTGTGTGTTTTTAATGAATGATGATTTTGGATTATTGTGTTGTAATTGTTTGTCTGGATTTTTATGAAGTTGTTCTACTGCGGATGTGTCCGGAGGTGCGGTTGTGCTGATTATAGTTGATTTAATGTTGTCTGTCCTGGCTGGATGTTCGATTTTCTGGTGATTGTCGGCAGGTGTTTTTATTATGTGCTTTTGAGGTACGGGATTTTTCTCATGGCTGTGGTCTTGGGGATTTGTTTTTTTGTTGGTGGGCGCTGTTTCTGTTGAAGGTATGTCTATACTGTCTTTAAGGTAGATCTGGTTATCCTTTAGAGTTGCTAATGCGGATGAAATCTCTTTTATGGTTTTGTTTGTCTGGTCTGTTGTTTTTGATAATTTTGAGGATAGTTCTTCTTTTATGTTGTCTTTTGAATCTTTTAGTGAAGTTATGTTGTTTTGGATTTTGTCTAGTGCTGAATCGTATTTTTTTAAGTCATTCATTTTTGCGCTTATTGAATCCAAGGTAGATGATTGTTCTTTTATTGCGGTTTTCAGGGTATTATCTGATGCAGAGATTTTGTTGAACTGATCTGTATGATATTTGAGGGTGCGTTCCAGTGCTGAGATTGAGGATGCTCTTTTGCTGGAGTTTTGTTTTAATACATCGATGTCATGCAGCATAGAGTGCTCTTTTTTTTGCGA
Source organism: Candidatus Nanohalarchaeota archaeon (assembly GCA_030634545.1). Classification (GTDB taxonomy): domain Archaea; phylum EX4484-52; class EX4484-52; order EX4484-52; family B79-G9; genus B79-G9. The sequence goes on along the minus strand of DAOWAN010000011.1, from coordinate 3,596 downwards.
TATTGTAGTTGAAGGTATTAAGTCCATACTGTCTTTAAGGTAGATCTGGTTATCCTTTAGAGTTGCTAATGCTGATGAAATCTCTTTTATGGTCTTGTTTGTCTGGTCTGTTGTTTTTGATAATTTTGAGGATAGTTCTACTTTTATGTTGTCTTTTGAATCTTTTAGTGAAGTTATGTCTTTTTTGATTTTGTTTAATGTAGTGTTGTATTTTTTTAAGTTATTCATTTTTGCGCTTATTGAATTCAAGGTAGATGCTTGTTCTTTTACTGCGGTTTTCAGAGTATTATCTGATGCGGAGATTTTGTTGAACCGACGTGTATGAAGTTTTTGGCTGTGTTCCAGTGCTGAAATTGAGGATGCTCTTTTGCTTGAGTTTTGTTTTAATACATCGAGGTCATGCAGCATAGAGTGTTCTTTTTTTTGCGATATTGAGAGTATGTCTGCCACGGTGTGTGAAGATTCGGTGATCTTTTTTTCCATGCGCGTGATTGTCTCGTGTCCTGAGAGAGAGACTGTGTCTATTTTCCGGTCCATGTCTTGTTTTAAGTTTGTGAGGTCCTGTTTTAAGTTGCGCTCATCGGACATGATTATTGAGACCAGATTTGTGACCTGTGATATACTGGCTTTTAGTTCGTCTGCCTGCTTGTTTAGTTTGCTGTCAACTCCAGTATGGATGGTTGATTCGATGTCTTTTAATATGCTTTCGTGCAGTTCGGATTTGATTGTCGGGTCGCAGGCAGGAGGATTTGCATCATGTGTGGACATCTTGTTGAGCATTGTGCTTACGATGTCTTTTAGTGCTTTTATTCTTGTGTCCAGTTCTGCGGATTTGTTGTCCTGTTCCTGCTTTATTTTTGAGAATGATTCTTTTGACATTCGTGAGTCGGTTTTTATTTCAAGTGTATCTATTGATTTTATTGTGTCTTTGAGCATTTCGTTCATGTCGTCCAGTTCTTTTTTGTATTTCTGGAAATCTGTGAGGCTGTTGTCTAATTCTGCGAATATTTTTTCTGTTTTGGCTGCCATACGAGTGGTGTATTTTTCGCTGTCGTTTATTTTTTCGGTCTGCTTTTTGATTTCTTTTGAGATGTCGAGTAAGTTTTCGTAACTTTTGAATTTGTCGAGGACTTTCCCGGTCTTATCTATGAGCTTTTCTGCGTTGTTGATGCGACTTTTTTGGAGTTCTATCTCGGCCTGTACTTTCATTACTTCAGCAGCATGGTCTTCAAGTTCGCGGTGAATCTTTTCGGGTTTCATGTGTTCGGTGGATTCTTTTATTTTTTCGAATTCGTCTTCGATTTTTGCGAATGTGTCTTCTTTTGAGAATATCATTGATCTTAGTTCGCCTACTTCTTCGGAAAGGTTTGCTATGCGTTCGCCGGATTCTGATTTTGATGACTGGAATATTTCAAGTTTGCCTTCTAGTTTTTCTGTTTTCAGCATGACTTCATTTAGTTTTTTCTCTAGTTCAGATTGTGTCTGAGCCTGGTCAGATTCTGATGTTTTGTCTTTTTTCATGCTTTTGAGGAAGCCAAACAGTTTTTTCTTTTGCTCTGTTTTTTCGAGATTATTGAATTCATCCTGTGTTATTTTGGGTTCCAGTTCTTTGTCGTCTTTTTGAGGCGTGCCTGATGCTTTAATTGAGGATTGCTGTTTGCTGCTTTTTTTCTTGTCGAGATTGATTTTATTTTTTTTTGGCATTATGTACACCGTGTAAATCTATATGTTCTTTTTTGGTTTTTGGGGTTTATATTGATTTTTGGATTATTTTTTTAGGTTTTTATACAATTTTTTCAATACTGAACTGCTCTAACCTTTTGAGTATTGTTTCTTTGTCCGGGAGCTTTGTTTTGTAGCTTGCTACTTTTATTGGAGATAATGTTTTTGCAAGGGCAAACCTGACTTCTTCGTGGTTTTTTGATTTGCAGAGGATTAAACCAATGCTTTCTTTTTCATCTGGAAGTCTCACTTTTTCATCTAAAGCAGAAAGGTATTTTTGCATCTGACCTACGTAGGATGCTTTAAATTCACTAATCTTGAGATCAACTGCTACCAAACACTTCAGTTCTCTTTGAAAAAATAATAAATCGATTTTATTTTCCCGTCCTCCTATATCAATTATATATTGAGAACCAATAAATGTAAAAGATTTTCCAAATTCCAGGAAGAAGTCTTTGAGATTGTCCAGAATCGCTTTTTCTAATTCTTTCTCTGAGTATTCCTTTTTTAGATTAAGGAATTCAAGGACATAATCATCCTTAAACTGCTTAATCAAGTCTTTAGATTCATGCTTAGGTATCAATGCAGTTACTTTTTCAGGTTTGTCTGCAAGCATGTATCGTTCATATAATGATGAATCAATTTGCCTCCTCAACTCTCTGTTACTCCATCGTTCTTTAACACACATTTTTAAATAAAACTCTTTCTCTTCATCTGATTGGGTAATGTCTAAAATCAGTATCTGATTGCTCCAACTGACTGAGAATAGCAATTCTGCAGACACTGTCTGCAGTTTTTGGTAGGTTTCATAAAACTTTTTCATGTTCCATAAATTCCTGACTGAAAATCCTCTTGTTTCAGGATATTTTATTTTTAAATCGTTAGATAAATTCTCAACTACGGATGTGCCGTAAGATGAATTTTCGCTTAATGTTTTGCCAATATCCCAATATACGTCAAGGAGTATTTTATTTATGCCAGCAAATGCCATCTGTTTTGACGTTTCAATATGGTCTAATACTTTGGTCAATATCTGATCATATTCCTGCTTTGAAAGGAGGGGTTTTTCATTCATTTTTATTCATCTTCTCTTTGTTTTTTCTATGACATGCCTAATATTTTGCGGCTTAGCAATGACTGGATGTAGATTTCTGCCATCTTGAATTGACCTTGTTTTAGTTTGGTTTTCGCGAGTTTTAGCTCAAGTTCGAGGTCCATGGTATTTACGTTTCCTTGTTTTAGTTTTTCCATTTTTGTTTCTATTTTTTCGAGTTTTTTTGCGAATTCTTTATAGAGTTTTAGTTCTTCTTCGGTTATCTTGTGCGGCGAGTGCATTGTGGGTCGGAACTGTATGAACCATGGCTTTCCGTCGTTGTATCTGGGATTCTGGACCATGCCGACGCCTACGCCTTGTCTTGATATTTTTTCTGAGTAGTCGACGCCGTATTTTTCTTTGACTTTGGCGATGTCTGACATGGATTTTGTGTTGAGCTGGATTTCTGTTAAGATGTTTCCCTGTATTGCTTCTTTGAAGTCTGAGTAGACCTGTGAGCACATCACAAGACCGATACCCCATTTACGGAATTCACGGCATGCTTTTTCCAGTGAAATGTAGCCGCCTTTACCTCCATATTTTTCGAGGAGACGGTGGACTTCGTCGAAGACGACGAGCATTTTTAAGTCTGATGATTCTTCCCACTGGATTGAGAAGATTGTGTCGATTATGCACTGGACTGCTTTGTCGTATTCGCCGGGTTTTAGCTTGTTTAGTGTGAAGACAGTGATTTCACCTGGGTTCATGTATTTTTTGAAGTCTAGTTTTACGTTTGGGTCGGTTACTTCAAATATCATGCCGGTAAATGGGTGGGCATCTT
>DAOWAN010000136.1 GCA_030634545.1 Candidatus Nanohalarchaeota archaeon | reverse complement strand
CCTCAAGTATCCCCCTCATACTCCCGGAAACCCTAAGCTTCTTTGTAAGCGCTCTAGTATCAATCCCTGCTATCCCTACCTTCTTCTCCTTTAAAAACCATTCCGGAAGCGTCTTCTTGCACTGCCAGTGGCTGGGATTATAGCACACTTCATTTACAACAAGCCCCTGCACCTTAATACTATGCGACTCAAAATTAACAGGCAGCCCAAAAGAATCCGATTTATACCATGGCACCCCGTAATTACCAATAAGCGGATAAGTCAGCGCAAGAATCTGCCCTTTATACGAAGGATCAGTAAGACTCTCAGTATACCCGACCATACCGGTATTAAACACAACCTCTCCTTCAAGTCTCTTCTCAGCACCAAAGCCGGTACCATGGAAACACGTCCCATCCTCAAGAACAAGTAAAGCTTTCATCTCTCTTTGATTACTATCTGAAGATTTAAATCTTTTACCAATGTTTCTTTTCCCTATAGGCTCAGACTTCGCACCTTCTATGCCTGCGCTATTCCTTTTTCCTTTATTTCTTTCATCCATCTTCAAATGAACCCACAGGATAATTATGCGCCACAATTATTTAAACCCTATTGTATCCATAGCATAAATTCAGCCGCACAAATATAAACAAGCACACCCAATAACAGCCTGTGATACAACCATGGACATAATAATGACTGCCATCTGGACAACACTCTGCATACTCACATTCATTGCCAGCCTAAAAAACCCAGGAAAACTCTACATCTACGCATCAGCAGGCTTCGCAGGAGCCGCGCTCATGGCATTTTTAGGCGCCCCGCTATCTCTCCATTTAATCCTTGGAATACTTGTAACAATCACCGCAGTACTCTTCGGTGAAGGAGGCATACATGCCGCATTTTTAATCTTCCTCGCAATCGACGCCGCAATCGTTCTGGTATACCTTCTCTTCGCAAGTCACTAAAAACTCACTTTACTCCATACCCCTTATAAACCCCTTCACTTCCCGTATTCTTCTTATCCTGCGCACCAGCCGAAGAAAGCTTCTTCATAACATCATCCATAACAAATCCCGGCACCTTCTGCGCCTGGATAAGACTCATCACAGGAAGTTCAACAGAATTAGTCGTATAAGTCGGAATGATATGCATCGAAAAATGAGGCACAGTTTGCCCTGAAGACCCCCCATTCGAACAGACAATACTATACCCTGTCGCTCCAAGCTTCTTCCTCATCCGCATACAAAGCTCACGCAATACATCACTCAGTGAATTCTGTTCAGCTACATCAAATTCAATCATATCCATAACATGTCTCTTAGAAACAATTGCAACATGCCCGCATGACTTCGGCTGGATATCAAGAAACCCGACAAAATCATTATTCTCATAAACAACCCTTGCAGGAATCTCCTTATTCACAATCTTGCAGAAAACACACCCCTGATCCTGTGGTTTAGACGAAGCCGTCTCCTTAAGCTCAATCTTCTCATCCCGGACAGCCCCAAAAATCTGATCCTTATCCGGCACATCCATACCTACCTTCAATTCATGTCCTGCCCTATCCGGCGTCTTCAGCGCCTTGACATCCTTTGCAATCTTCTGGTAATCAACATCAGACAAAACACCATTTTCATCACTCATAATAAACACCCCTCAATTATATTCAATTACGCACTAGTTAAATATAGGTACTTATAAACTTTCAACTAAAATATAAATATTTGCTTCACAAAGATAGAATACACCCAATTCTCAAAGGGAGAGGAAAAACATGGTAATGTTCGAAAAAATCGTAGTGCAGGGCTTCAAATCCTTCCAGAAAAAACAGGTAATACCCCTATATGCCGGCTTCAACGCAATCATCGGTCCTAACGGCTCAGGCAAATCAAACATACTCGACTCAATTGTATTCGTTCTCGGCAGCTCATCCCGCCAGCTAAGAGCAGGTCGCATGGACCACGTAATCTACAACGGCGGTCACGGCAGAAAACCCGCAGACCACGCCAGAGTCTCCCTCCACATAGACAACACAGACAAAACAATACCTGACCAGGACGAGAAAATAGTGATCTCACGAAGAGTAAATCGCCAGGGACAATCCATCTACCGCCTGAACGACAAAGTCGAAAACAGGACAAAAATACTGGAAGTACTAGCATACGCCGGAATCTCCCCGGACGGTCAGAGCATAATCCAGCAGGACGACATAACAGGCATAACCAAAATGCGCCCCAAGGAACGCCGCGAAGTCATCGACCGCGTAGCAGGCATAGACGAATACACCACGCGAAAAGGAAAAGCAGGAGAAGAACTAAAGGTCGCAGAGCGCAACCTTGAAGACGCAAACCTGATACTGGACCAGAAAAAAGAATATGTAGACAAACTAAAAAAAGACCGCGACCTTGCCATGAAACACAAGACCCTCGAAGAGGACCGCGACAAACTAGCAGCAACACTCGCCTTCAGCCGCGTAAAAGCACTTGAAGGCACACTTGAAAACATCCAAAGAAACATCGGGATAAAAGAATCAGAACTAGGAAACTTAAGAGGCAAAGTAGGTCACTTTGACGATGACCTCGAAGACAAAGAATCCCTCATCCAGAACATAGATACTGACGTCATAAAAAAATCCGTAAACGCAGAGATCAGGCGCGAAATCGAAGACCTCAACGCCCGCATCATAAAGCGCGAAAGCCAGATAAACTCAAACATGCGCGAAACAGACCGCCTAAACGACATGATCTCCAAACTGAACAGCATCCGCGCGAGCAAAGGCGAAGACATAGGCAACCGCTCAGTACGCGCAATCCTCAACATGAACCATGCCGGCGTATTCGGCACAATCAGCAACTTATCATCCGTAGACCCGCGCTTTGAAGTAGCAATAAACACCGCCGCAGGCGCCCGCCTGAACGACATAATCGCCGACACAGAAACAACCGCCATTGACAGCATAAACTACCTCAAGCAAAACAACCTCGGACGCGTCCGCTTCCTGCCAATGGACCGCCTCCATCCAACATCAATATCCGCCAAAGCAGAAATCGCATCCAAAATGTCAGGCATAATCGACTTCGCAGTAAACCTCATCCAGTTTGACAGGAAATACCAGATAGCATTCAATCATGTATTTAGAGACACACTCATAGCAGAAGATGCAGACTCAGCAAAAAGGGTCCGGGGCTTAAGAATAGTCACTCTTGAAGGCGACCTGTTTGAAGCCGGCGGCGCAATAGTCGGCGGAAGCATAAGAAAAACCCAAAGCAACGTAAACGTAAAAGACATAACCGACATAAAAGAATATGAAAACGCTATCAAGAGACTCGAACTTGAAACAGAAGACCTGAACAAAGAAATAGCCGACCTGAACACCCTCCTCGAAGAAAAGCAGGGCAAAGTAAAAGAAGAATCAAAAGACGTCGAAAATCTCAGGGAACAGAAAAGCAAAATGCTGCAGGAAATCGACGACATGAAACACTCACGAAAAGGTCAGTACGAGCAAAAACTAACCCTTGAAGCAGAAATCCAGCAGATGCGCCTTAACCGCGCAAAACTTGAAGCAGAACTCGAAAACTCTCTTCTGGATCAGGAAAAATACAAAGACTGCAAAGACATTGAAAAAGGCGACCCCCAGAAACTCCTAAAAGAACTCAACAACATAGACCGACAACTTAGGGCAGCAGGACTTGTAAACATGAAATCAATCGAAGAATACGACCAGTATGAAAAAGAATACAAAGAATTCAACGAGCGCGTAGAAAAACTAAAAGAAGAGCGCAACTCCATAGAAGAGATGATAGCGAAACTAGAGGAAAAACGAAAACTCATGTTCTACCGCACTCTCGAAACCATCTCAGACGAATTCGGAAAGATTTTCATGAATCTTGCAGAAGGTCCGGCAGAACTGGTAATGGAAGACCCGAAAGACATCGAATCCGGGCTCATAATAAAAGCTCAGCCAAAAGACAAGCGCCTCCTCTCCATAGACTCCCTATCCGGCGGCGAAAAGACACTCACAGCCATTGCATTCCTGTTTGCGATACAGCGCCACAAACCCTCTCCTTTCTACATACTGGATGAGATAGACGCCGCCCTTGACAAGAAAAACTCAGAAAAAATAGGCAACCTGATTCAACAATACGTAGACGAATCCCAATTTCTCGTAATATCCCACAACGATTCGACAGTAAGGCGCTCAAACCGTATCTACGGTGTATCCATGCAAAACGGCATAAGCCAGATAATGGGCGTAGAGTTAGGCGACACAAAAGAAGATAAAAAGAGCGCAGAATAAAAAATATTGAATAAACAAACGAATTTAGTCTCTTATTAGATTAAATTTTTAAAACATTTAAGCAAATATTATACTAATTTCTTACAAGTATTTAGAAATTAAATGACTCATTAATACTTATTTGTGTTCCTCAGACTTATATGACAATATATTTAACCTAACTTCGCCAGTTTGATAAAATAAAGGTCACATTTACCCTCATGGAGTGTGAAATCTATGAGAGAAAATGTAACCTTCCCCGTAGGGAAT
>DAOWAN010000146.1 GCA_030634545.1 Candidatus Nanohalarchaeota archaeon | reverse complement strand
TATCGACAATCTCCTCCGGACTGACCTCACACCCCCGAACCCCACCATCTGTGCGAGACACCTGCGAAATCTCCCAATTCTGGCAAAAATCACACGAAAAATTGCACCCTGCAGTCGCAACAGAATAACTAAGCGTCCCCGGCAAAAAATGAAAAAGCGGCTTCTTCTCAATAGGATCAACAGAATCAGCTATAACCTTCCCATAGACAAGACTGAAAAGTGTCCCGGAAATATTCTCACGCACACCGCAGATCCCTCTTTTACCTGGCTTGATAGCGCAAAAATGATTACAAAGCCTGCACTGCACAACATCATCCGAAAGCTTCCGGTAAAACATAGCCTCTTTCATACTAACCATTCTTCCACGCAGGCATCTTAGCCATACTCTCATCAACCTCAAAAACCGCATCCTGAAGCGAAAGATTCTTCATCTTCATCATCGCATGAACCATCCCATCCTTAATCTCCTGCCTGCTCTTAAGATTACCCTTATCATCAGTACAATGCACGCAGAACTTATTTTCAGTATCACCGCCCCCAAAATCCACTTTCTTTGTCATCATCATCCCGCACGACCCGCACTTTGGAAACTCCTTCATCTGCGCAAACGTCAGAAGATACCCATTATTATCAGCAACAGTAAACTCACGAGAACCATACGGCTTATCCTCAATATCATAAACAATCTTGACTTTACTATCCTTCACCTTCTTATACATATCATCAACATCAATCACACTAAAATAAAGATTGACACCAACTCCCCATACATTCGTAGCAAAAATCTTAGGACTCTCAACATCCCCCCTCCTGCTGCAATCCTCAAGCATAGCAGCATGACTGATAAACATCACAACATTCTCACCCAGAACCAGATTAGCAAACTCCACAACACCTGCACCCGGGAAACGAACCGTAGTCTTAAACCCTAAATTCTCCTCATAAAACCTTATACTCTTTGAAACATCCTTACAGACAAGCAAAGCTGATGCGCCGCTCATAACAAACCACCTCAAAAATATTTAATCGTACTCAAAAACAATCTCCTGAATTTAACAGTCTCCAATTTCTAGGTTTTCAAATCCATCTCCTCAAGAATCAACTCAACATTTCTCTTCAGTTCAGGCAAATCTATTTTAACAATACTCCACACAATTTATAAATCAATCCCAAAATACTGGTGAATAAAAATATCTCTGGTTCCAACTATCTCTTTCCAGGTAACAGTTGCATATTTCTTTTTCACATCATCAGAAATATTCCTTACAGCTTCGCCAATTATCTCAACTCTTCTAACAACTGCATCCTGTAACTGCTTATTTTCGAAAAACCTCTCTTTGGAAATCCCTTTAGAATAAGACTCAATATCTTTTATACTTTCCAAAATATGATACAAAAAAATTGAAGAGTCTTTTTTATTCATATTATCTTTACCTCTTCTTCTAATATTCTTTTCTTCAGTAAAGGATGAATTGCCCTATAACTCAACAAATCTACTTTTTTCTTTAACTTATTTTCAAGTTCTAGCTGAATACCAACAAACCCAAATCCAATGCCTTTTGGAGGTTCAACCAGAATATCAATATCACTCTTCTTCTTAGCTTCCCCCCGCGCAAACGTTCCGAAAACCCCTGCACGCACAACACCCATCCCCTTAAGCACAGGAACCACAACCTTCTTAAACTCCCTAAGCTCCTGCCCGCAAAGCCTTGTATTTTCCATGATCCATCACAATCCATTCACATAAACAAAAAACAATATATACTCCAATCTATATATAGCTATCCAATTCATAAACGCAACCATCATCACCTAAAAAACATCCACCTCTAAGCCACACAAGAAACAGTATCGGAAAAATGCCCAGAATCCATATCAGACCAGAAAAAGAATCGCAACAAACACCGATTATTGTACTTTTTAGTAATCAGCACAGCAAAAAACCAGAACAAAAACTCCCTACTCACATCAGCAAGCATCCATCAGCCAGACCTCCATTTTAGGAGTATATTCAGAAATCATATTTCTATTTTTGATTGTCTATGAAGTATGACCTGACAATCAAATTTTCGGAAATTCAGTATCGTTTGTACATTTCCTGTACCTCCTTCTATACAATTGGTACGAAGGGAAACTTGAAAATACTCCCATTGAACAAAATTTTTCATGATTTTTCAGATTACACTTTCCCGCGATATCTCCTGCGCAAAAACCCCATCCCCGCAAACCCCGCAGGAATCAGCATCAGCGCGACAACAATCACACCAGACCCGAAATAATACATATTACTAGACATAAGAAGCGGCATCCCCACAAGCACAGCATCGATTACATAATGCGCAATCAGCACAGTCAAAATATCATACTTCACAAACATATACCCAAAAATCACACCTGCAATCGTAAGCTCAACAGCGCGCACATACACAGGAAACACAGTATACGAAGAATGCCCCAAAGCCCATATTATAGCAGGAAGAAGAATCGCGACAGACATCGACTTAGTATACTTCTTCGTAAGCGGGATAGCAAAAAACCTGAACAGGAACTCCTCACTCACAGCAGCAAGCATCCCCACAGTCAAAGGAAAAAGAAACGGCATAAACGTATTCAGCATATTCGAATACCCCGAACCTGCAGGAAGCCAGATATCAAAAAAATTCCTCCCGACAAGATAAAACAAAGTAACATACCCCAGAAAGAAAAACCCCAAAGCATACCCTCTGATAGACGAATAAGCAAACTCGCGGCTATTGACCTTCCTAAAAAAATCAGTAACACACGAATTCTTCTTCAAAAGCACCCGCCTCGAAAGCGCATCACCGCTAACCCCCGATATCGCAATAATAACCATATAGACAAGCGCCCCAATCACAGTACTAATCAAAAGCGTAGAAAAAAACACACTCTTAGCAATAGTAGTCGGGTAATTCGAAAAAACCAGCGGCAGCGAATTAATCATATCAAGAACCACAAGCACCCCGACAATCACCGAAAGCCACACAGCAAACTTAATCTTCACATCATCCTTCTTATACATCACAACAAAAACACCAAACGACAAGAGAACAAGAATAACCATAAAGACAAAACTAAAAAGACTAAGAACAACCCCGTATGACCTCTCATTCTGATAGTCCCTCCCGAAACTCTCAGGAACATAAAGATACTTCTTATAATAACCCACATAATCCCCATAAACAGAGACATCAACCCTGTAAGTCGCATTAACAAAAGAACTGTCCTTTTTCTCCCACTTAAAATCATGATCAACCCTATTCTTCATCTCCTCAGACGAAGTAAGAATCAGATCAAACTGTGAAACATCAACATCCATCTCAGAAAGAAACTCAAGCGCAATCACCTCTGCCTCATCCACATCAATACTTGCGCCCCTATGCTCATCAAGCAGCTCCTGCAAAAAACCAATAATACTTCCATCCTTTGGACTCACAAGCACTATATACTCAGTCTTCTCAAGCGGCATAAAAAACCTGCACCTGAAAAACCACAGCTCAACATCATTCATCATAACCTCATTAGCCTTCTCAATACCCATCTCCTTCTGAAGATAAACCACAGACTCACTAAAAGAATCAAAACGCACAGCACTTTCATACCCATCAAGACTAAAATTCCTAAAAACAAGGAAATTCTCAGAAACCTCACGTGCATCAGTATTAGTGATCCCTATATCAATAGACGCTTCAGGAAATGCCGAAGAATAAAACATCACAAAAATAAGAAGCCCTATAAATCCAACTCCAATAAATCCCAGATGTTCCGATAAATTACTTTTCATAAAAAAACCAATATTTGCATTAACCACAAAACAAAAAGAACTCAACAGCTTATATACTTTCCCAAAAAAATGCTGTGTCGCATAAATCACTCTATTCCTTCCTAATCAGAACATACACTTTTTTTCCGACATATTTCTTTGATGACAATATCATTCCGCCATTGCCGATGGGCTTTACTTCACCTTCAGCAACTTCTAAAATTTCGTCATC
>DAOWAN010000056.1 GCA_030634545.1 Candidatus Nanohalarchaeota archaeon | reverse complement strand
GCAACCTGTCAGCCAGATGATGTTTTTGATGGGTATTATGTTGATTCAGAGGGTTGTTATGCTTTGACCAGTCTTGACTCTGACAATGATATTCCAGAGAATAATAGTTATTCGTGTGATTATTGCATACCAAACTGGACTTGTTCTGAGTATGATAAATGTTCAGAAAATGGAACACAGTCCTGCATCAATTTTGAAGATCAGAATACTTGTTATGAGATCACTAACCTCCAATCAGATGAATTAGGGAAACCGGAAGATGTCAACAGGACCTGCAACCTGATTCCTCCTATCGTGACAATCAATGAGCCAGAAGCAATAGAATATATGAGCCAATATGTTACATTAAATATAAGCACAGATGTGGTTGCAGACTGCACTTATACGCTTAACGGCGGTGATAGTGTTGTCTTATTCGAAGATACGCGCAGTGGAGTGCAAAATATCACGGCTCAAGTCGGTGTCAATACATTGAATCTGTCATGTACAGATATATATGGAAACATAAATGATTCTGTTTTTGTCTTATTTGATGTAGTCCGTGCTGTTTATGAAAATAGCGCTGACTTTGTCAGTGGTGGGACCATGTCCATTAATACACCCTCTAATGGCACTGTTATCGATATATCGACTAATGACAATCTCTCAAATATAAGTATAAACATTACTGAATCACTCTTCAATCCTACGAACAGTTCTTTTGGTGTTGTGGAAATCGGGAAGTATATCCGGATAGAGGCTGATGAAACGCTTGATGATAATATTACTTCTGCTATGATCTGGATATTTTATGACGAAGAGGAGCTTGACGTTGATGAGAGCAGCCTTGCTGTTTATTGGTTTAATGAATCAACTGCTGAATGGATTAAACTTAATGAGGCAATGGATTGGGTCTATGGTGCTGGTGTCAATACAACAGATGATTATGTCTGGGCTAATGTAAGTCATTTTAGCACTTATGGAATTGGCGGGAAGACTCCGGATGGCGGTTCGTGCTTGAGTGCACCAGAATGCATCGGAGGTAATTGCGTACATGGTATCTGCAGATCATCTCAGACATATTGCGGTGATTCTTATTGTGATTCAGGGGAAACATGTTCAACCTGCAATGTTGATTGTGAGTGTTACTCCGGAGGAAGTTCATATTCCGGAGGGGTAGTGCCTCCCACGGATGTAAATACCACTTTTAATGAATCTGTTGATGAGGAAGAGCAAATTAAGACAGATATACTTCCGGATACAATGGATGGCGTTTTAAGGCAAGGAAATCCTCTAGAACAAGATATGCAACAAGGTGAAGTGGATAATGTGAAGCGTCCAAGGGTTGTAAGGAATGTTAACAATGAAAATAAGACCGAGTCAGAATCAAATAGCTTGGTTACGCCAACAGGAGCATATCTGCAAATATATGGTTATCCAATTTTCGTGGTTGTAGCTATTGCAATCATATTGCTTGTATCTCTTTTCGTTAAAAGAAGAAAAGTGCCTGATAAATACAGTAATTCCCTCTAAAATCCGAGACGGATTCAGTTATACAAGTAAGCGATGTATGATGGTCTACTAAATCAGATATTAAGATTGCGAAAATAGAATTGCACAGGTTAACTAACATAAGATCTCGGAGATATATGTATAATCTCATGTGAACTGTCGTATAAAAATCCACTACAATACAATCATTCAATCAACGCCTTATGAAGCATATTCAAAAGAACATCAGTCTTGTCATTTTCCTTTATACCGAAATATATCGCAGCACTCTGCCTGTCATGTGATATAAACTCAATCTCAAGATTCACATCTGCAAGGCACTTTGCTATTTTGCTTAGAACCAGTGGATTATTTTCAACTTCTTCACCGACAACAGCAATAGTATGCACTCTCTGCTGCCTTATATCGCCAAATTCCGAAAGATTATCTCCATGCTTCACATCACCGGATGTCGTATAGCCTATAATCGGATTGCCAGATATAACAACATCCACATCACTCTCAATACTCGCAAACACCTTTGCAAGAAAACCATCTGTCCCAATCATCGAAGGATTATGTATGGAAATATGCTGCTGCTCAACCATTGTTATGCACTTTACACCCTTATTCTTCGCAACAGGCACAATCCTCGTACCATTGTGTCCTGGTCTGAACGTGTTCTTAATAATGACCGGGATACTTGAACCTTTAAGCGGCTCAAGAATCTTAGGATATATTATCTTCGCTCCATGACCTGCCATCTCTTCTGCTTCAGAATAAGATATCTCGCAAACAGTCCCTGCATTCTTCACAATCCGTGGATCAGCAGTAAGTATGCCGTCCCTGTCACTGTAGATGATAACTTCATCTGCACCAATTGCTTCACCTATAAGAGTCGCAGTCTGATCAGAACCGCCGCGGTTCATGCAAGCCATTTTTCCATTCTCATTTGCAATAAACCCTTCAGTAATCACAATCTTGCCTGTCTTCATCTTCTTTTTAATCAATCCAGAAGAATCTATTATCTTTTGGAAATACGGGTTCCCATTAATAAAATGCACTACATCACATGCATCCACATAAGAAACATCAAATCCCTTATCTTTAAGCAGATAACACACTACCTGTACAGACATCCTCTCACCAAAACACTCAAGAGGACAAACAGGAGCATCAATACACTCATCAATTTTACTGATAATGCCCTCAATCTCATTTTTAGCATCTTCCCTGCATTTCCTGTCTTTGATGCATTCATCAATAATGTCGTGATGACGCTTCCTCAATTCATGAAGTATTTTCTTATCACCGGAAGTTCTCAGATTTATGAGCGCATCAGTGACTTTCCCACGCTCCTGAGTCGCTCCTATTGCAGAAAGTACTACACACAAGTTAGTATCCTCATGACTCTTTATGATCTTTACAACATTAAGGAGCGCACTCTTGCTAGCAACAGAAGTACCTCCAAACTTAATGACAAGTGTCTTTTTATTCATAATATCACTCTCCCAGTGAACTAAGTATTAAAGCAGTCTCTTTTTGACCAATCATTTTTATAAGTGATGTCAGCTTCGGTCCGTGTTCCTTATTCAAAAGAGCAAGATAAGCTGCCCTGTAAAACTGCCTCGGCACAATACCGGATTCATCTACAACTTTCTTAATCAATTCCATACACTCTGCTTCTGTATATTCTTTCTTACCAAGCAACTTATCTTTGAATATCAGAAGCGCGGAAATATCAGCATCTTCTAGATTATCCTTTGACTCCTTTAGGACAGATTTACTGACAATAAACTTATAATCATCAGGCGCAAACTCATCAGTCCACATTTTTGCATAAGCCAGACGCTCAACAATATACTTCTTTTCAGCAGCAGATATAGACTCGGGTACATGTCCGGTACATACAAGTGCATCCATCGCAAGCTTTACATCTCCTGTGATCTGCACAAGCGCTGATGCATAAGTAAATGGAATCTGGATAGGCTGCGTCTTGCTGATCGGACCTCCTACATGTGAGAGTTCATATACTCTCTTTTCATGCTGCGCCTCTTTTTCATTTGCGATATGTTCGTTGTTGTAGTATATGCGCTCAGTCCTGTCATAAGCCTCATAGAGCAGTATAATCTTATTAGTTCCTACAGGATCAAAGTCAATTACTGCATGAGGTCGCGTCTTTACAAGGAGATACCGAATAAGTGTAGCTGGCGCATAGTCTGTCATACCAGCAAAGCTGACACCTCTGCCTTTTGATGTACTCATTTTCTTCCCGCCTATTGTAAAGAACTCATAAGCTTTCCCTATTTCTTTTCTTGTTGAAGGATAAGGCGGCGGATAATCAAACACCTCATCGCTGATAGCAATAGCCACACTCCTCGAACCCCCGTATGTGAAATGATCTTTACCGGCAGTCTCAATTGCAACTCCTATTGTAGGCCATTTTGCTGCCCATTCAACTTTCCACGGGAATTTACCGCCCCCGTCGTAGGGGCTGATTTCACCTTCATGACCGCATCCCTTTGCCCAATCCACAAGATTTGCTTCGCAGCGGTATTTTATGATTTCGCGTTCTGAATCCCATTCATATGCGTAGGTTGTGCCGATTTTACCGCATTTTTCACATATCGGATTGAACGGCAGTCTTTTTGTTCCAATTGAGCCTTTGCGTGAAAATCTGCTGTAGATTTGCTGAATTTTTTCAGCGTTGTTGAGTGCGGTTTTTATGGTCGTGTTGAATAGTCCTTTGTCGTATGCTTTGCCTGTGCTTTGTATTTCTGCTTCGATCCCGAATTCTTCGAATTTTTGGGTGCATTCTGAAAAATAGTAATCTGCGAAGCTTTTGTATCCTTTTTCAGGGGAAGGGATGTTTCTAAAGGGCATCCCGAGATACTTCTTATAGCTTGCAGGAAGGTCTTTGTTCAACTTGTCAAATGGGTCTATGTCATCTGATGACAGTATGAATTTTGCTTTCATCCCCTTATCGCGCATTGCTTTTGCTATGCAGTCATGTATTACCCATCCTCTGCCTGCACCGATGTGTATTTTTCCTGATGGGGTTTTTTCATCGTAGACAATATACCCTTTTTGTTTTACTACTTTCTTTAGGATTGGGTCTACTTGCGCGCGCTTGCGCACTGTCTCTGCGATGTTGTCTGCCCAATGGATGTCTTTTTTTGGAATGATTTTTTGCTGCGCCATTTTACTCACGATTCTTCTTGTCATATTTGATAATATCTTTTATAAGTTTTGTTAAGGTGAAGGCAGAGGCGCGCATATTATTTCACGAAAGCGCATAAAACACCACTTAATTGTAACAAAAAACAATAGATTTAAATACTTTTGCATACATATGGTTATGTTAATTGTCACAATAAGGGAATAACACAAGAAATGAATATACAGACCAACATAATAGAATACTTTATTATGCTATAAGGAGGCGCAAGCAGATAGTCATGAGACAAAATATCCAGAGGTTAAAAGATACAAAGAATATATGGTAGTGAAATTAAAGGTGGTTGATAAAATGGTACCAGATGACGCAATCTTATCACATCGTAGTCATGTCGCATACAATTCCGACTTAATAGAAAATTTATACCTGATGGTAAGGGATACTCTAGACGAATTTAAGCATCATTGTCCTAATAGAACTGCTTCAATACTAAAATTAGAAGGATCAAAAGAGACCTGTTGTTGTTATGCACGATCTAGCGTGCTAATGTTGAAAGATAGTATAGAAACAATATTAGAGATAAAGAATTTGCCTAACGAATACAGGGCACTGCTACTAGAATATAGCACAGAAATAAGTAAGACAAATCAGAGTTGCGGGGGAAATGGGATAAATTCATGCGATGATGCAATCAAAAGTCAAAAGATAATTCGTACATTTCAAAAGGAATTAGAAGAAAAATATCCTGAATTTAAAGATATTCCAAAAAAGCCGGCAGAGCTTTTTCCAATACATAAGGAGACGATTACTCAAAATTATGTTGATGCTTTTGATACAGCATTTCAGAAAATTGGAATAGATACTCAGCCAGATATCCAAAAAACAGACACTTGCAGCATAAAACGACCAGAATCTACAGAAGTAATTGAACCGCGGAATATTAGAGTTGATTCAGAGATTGTCAAATCCATATCTTCGGTATATGCTGAAGCGCTAAAGCCTTATCTTGAAGTTATAGATGAAAAGGATAAAATTATAGATAAACTGGATGAAAGGACAAATAGACAGGACGAAAGGATAGAATCTCTGCTTGGAGTTATAAAACATCAGGGTGAAATGATGGAGACTGTACTAAGTAAAGTCACACAAATGCCAAATCAACATGGTGATTCGACAGTTGAACCTATAACAGTATCTGTACCTAAAGATGATAATTTACAGCATTATCATGGATGAATTGATGATAAAAAGATATGCAATAGTGTGCCATCAAAATCCGTCATTTAAATCACTATTCAGGATGACAATAATCTACGCTCCACCTCAAAATAATTCTTGAATCTGCCCGCAAAACAAATAAAAATCCCCAAACCCAACAAAAACATATGGAAACACCGTTCGTAACAATCGGCATACTACTGATATTCGCAGGCGTAATCATTCTTCTAATCAGCGCTATTCAAGGAACCGACATAAAATCCGGCGGAGGCGCAGTAATATTCATCGGTCCCATCCCCATAGCCCTTGGAACAGACAAAAAATGGGCGCTGACAGCCCTCATTACAGGAATCATTATCTATCTTCTGTTCATCATCTATAGAAACAAAATATATTAAATCAAAAAAACAAAACAACAACAATGAATCATTCCATGAAAATTGGACTATGCTTCGGTCTGACGTCCGGCATAATCACGACACTGGGTCTGATGATAGGACTATATTCAGGCACCCACTCAAAACTCGTTGTCCTTGGCGGCATACTGACAATAGCGATTGCAGATGCATTCTCAGATGCGCTGGGCATCCACATCTCCGAAGAATCTGAAAACACGCACACATCAAAAGAGATATGGCAATCAACAATATCGACCTTCTTATCAAAATTCGCATTCGCACTGACTTTTATCATTCCCATCATACTGCTTGAGCTCGATACAGCAATCATAGTAAGCATAATCTGGGGTCTGTCAGTACTAAGCATACTCAGCTACAGCATAGCTAAAGAACAAAAAGCAAAACCATGGAAAGTCATTGGAGAACACCTGATAATCGCACTGACAGTCATAATACTGACACATTATACAGGCGAATGGATATCACAAACATTCGCCCTGCTCTAATTGACTCTTTCAACAATATTCACAGAATGATCCCCGATTCTCTCAAGATTATGCAAAACATCTGTAAAAATAATCCCCGCAGCCGGGTTGCAGGTTTTTCTTTTTAGACGCACAATATGATTGTGTTCGAAATCCTTCTCATTCCTATCAATCACATTTTCAAGCTCCCTGACCGTTCTAACTCTCTCTAAATCCTTTGCCCTGATAGCTCCGACAGCAGTCTGGTAAATCAAAATAGAATTACCAAACATTATCGAAAGTTCCTTTCGCGCCTTCTTCGAAAAGGATATCTTCTCATCCTCCATCTTTTTTGCGGCCTCAATCAGGTTAATCGCATGATCTGCAACTCTTTCAAAATCAGTGATGTTATGCTCAAGCGCAGCAAGGCGGCGCGCGTCATCTTTTGTCAGCTGACCCTGCGAAAGTTTCATAGAATAAGCACTTATTGCCTTAAGCAGGCTGTCAACAACATCCTCATGCTTATAGACTCTCTGCACATACTCTTTCTTATTCTCAAGAAGCACTTTTCGCGAATCCTTGAGCATATCAAACGATATTTTCGCCATGCGCATGACTTCCTTCTCCACACAATCAAGAGCAACTGATGGCATCCTAAGATGGTTATTGTCCAGAAATTTAACGCCGCTGTCCACAATTATCTCTTTCCCGGGAATGATTTTTTTAGCAAGGACTATAAAGACCGGTATGAAGAAGAGAAATACCACCGTACTTGTCACATTGAAAATCGTATGCGCATTTGCAACCTGTCTTGGCACATCTGCCCCCATCAACGAAACTCCCTGCGTAAAAAGTGAGATGAACGGCAGGAAAAGCAGAACACCAGCCACATTAAACAACACATGAAGAACAGCCGCCCTCTTCGCAGACTTTGTAGCCCCGTACGACGCCAGCAAAGCAGTGATGCATGTTCCGACATTCGCACCCATGATGAGCGGTATAGCCGCACCTAATCCAATCACCCCTTCCTGGGCCATCGCAATGACAATCGCAGTCGTCGCACTTGAACTCTGTATGATGCCTGTGAATATAGCAGCAGCAAGGATACCAAGCAAAGGTGCCTTAGCAAAATCTGCAAGCATACCAATAAAATAGTCAGACTCCTTTAGAGGAGCGACACCACCCTTCATAATCTCCATACCCAGAAACAGTAATCCGAACCCAAACAAAATCTGACCTGCATAAGAATCATTTTTGGACTTCATGAAATAAACAAAAGCGCCAATTGCAATAATCGGAAGCGCGAACTTCCCTATAGGTAGCGAAACTAACTGCGCAGTCACAGTTGTACCGACATTCGCACCGAAGATAATACCTGCTGACTGCTTAAGAGTCATGATACCGGAATTAATCAAAGACACAACAACGATTGTTGTGATGCTTGAACTCTGTATGATGCCAGTCACAGTACATCCGACAAAAGCCCCTTTCAGCGGCGTATCAGTAAACTTTTTCAGAAGATTTTTGATGCGGTTGCCTGCTGCTTTTTGCATACCATCAGACAAAAGAGAGATACTATAGAGAAATAAGCCCAATCCCCCAAATAAGCCAAATAGCACTTCAATATAATCCATAATATCACAGACATAATCATTTGGAGCACGACCAGCCATAAGATGTCAGGCTGGCACATTTATTGTTTTGTATAAAATATAGTCAAAGACATAACTTTTTCATGGCATTACATGCCAAGCTTTCGAAGACTATCGTCTTCAAAATGGACAATATGTCTTTGCCATATCATTAAAAATCACCGTGTGATTTTTATGATCCAGAAAATCGAAGATTTTCCCGGATAGTTAACGCTTATTGTTTTTTGCTGTGAAAAACCACCATATTGGTTTTTCCCGCATACATAAATCGCTTGATGCGATTTAGTATGATTATATTTGTCAATGTAGTGACAGCGTGAACTACAGTCAGATTATTGAACATTTGATGTTTATAGGCATTATAATTCTTTAGTAACACATATTCCAGAGAAGATTTATATATCTGATATTATCCAGAATGTTTATGGTACCTACATATATAAAAATTATTGTGTAAGTGGAATTTGAAAGTGATAAATATGAGTGACTATCCAATGATGTGCGGTCTTGAAACACACGTACAGCTGCCGTCAAAAACAAAGGTATTCTGCGGATGCGAAAATCCAGTAAACTTGAAGGATGACGCAGACCCAAACACACTCACATGCCCTACATGCCTTGGAATGCCTGGCTCAAAACCGCGCATGAACGAAAAGGTAGTAAAACTCGCATTAAGAGTAGCACTTGCCCTGAACTGTAAAATCGCAGGCGATATGTTCTTCTCAAGAAAAACCTATTTTTACCCTGACATGAGCAAAAACTTTCAGGTCACCCAGTTCGAAATCCCTCTTGCGACAGACGGGTGCATTGAAATAGAGACAGACAACAAAAAGAAAAAAATCCGCATAAGGCGAATCCATATAGAAGAAGATCCTGCAAAACTCATCCATGAAACCAACAACACTCTCGTAGATTACAACAGATCAGGCATCCCTCTTATAGAGATTGTGACCGAACCGGATTTTACAAGTCCAAAAGAGGCAAGAGCATACTTATTCAAACTGGCGCAGATACTGGAATATCTAGAGATATATCATCCGGATTCAATGGCATCTATCAAAACAGATGCTAATCTCTCCATCATGGGTGGCGAGCGCGCAGAAGTCAAAAACATCACAGGTACAAAGGAAATAGAGCGCGCCTTAAGTTTTGAGTATATCCGTCAGAAGAATATGTACAAACGAGGGTCAAAAATCACACAGGAGACACGCAGATGGCTTCCTGAATCCGGAATCACAAAACTCATGCGAAAAAAAGAAACAGAAGCAGATTACGGCTACATATTTGAACCAGATCTTACGGAAATAACTATAAAAGAAGAAGAGAAGCGTGAAATGCAAAAGCAGATACCTGAACTTCCGGATGAAAAAAAGGCGCGATTCACAAAGCAATACAAAATCAGCCAAAAAGTAGCAGAGGGCATCACATCAGAACCACGACTGGCAGACCTTTTCGAAAATGTTGCCAAGAAAGTAAAAATTGAAATCGCATCCTCATGGATTGCAGGACCGCTCCTGAAGACCCTCAACTATAACAATCTGACATACAAGACATCAGGACTCAAAGAAAAATGGATTATAGACCTCCTGCTTGATTTCCAGAACAGCAGATACTCAGACCTCACAACAGAAAGGATACTGCGCAAGATGGTTGACGACAAGCATGATCATATATCAATCGCTAAAAAATACAACTTCTCAGCAATAGATAACGCTCTTGACATTGGAAAAATCGTGGCGGGTATAGTCGAATCAAATCAAAAGGCAGCAGATGATTACAGGAGTGGTGATGAGAAAGTACTAAATTATCTTGTAGGTCAGGTCATGAAAGAGACAAAAGGCGCAATTGATGCAAAGACTGCAAGAGAAAAGCTCATGAGAAACCTTAAATAATTCACCGCACATTCTTTGTCTGGACCCGTAACTCAGTGGATTAGAGTGCTTGGCTTCGGACCAAGTTGTCGGGGGTTCGAAACCAGAATAAGCAGTAGCTTTCTGGCGTAAGTCCCTCCGGGTTCGCCATACTTTTTTAGATAAAGATACAAAGCAACACAATATCTTAAAACATATATAAATAACCCACCTATATATTACTGGTGCACAAATGACATCTAAACTCATATTCGCAGCAGTCATCTTATCAATTCTACTTACCCCTGCTTCTGCATACTCAGAAGAGCCATACACAATAAACATCAATTCAGACAGAGACGCAATACTTGCAGGTCAGAAAATCACATATACAGCAAACATAACAAACAATCTCAACCACACAGACACAATAGAGATGTCAATCACCGGAGACCCGCAGACCACATGGGTCACACTAAATGATTATTCTATAAGACTGGAACAGGGTGAAACCAGTGAGTTTAAATTCTACATCAGTCCTCCATTTGACACACCTGTAGGCAAATACCTCTTCCGCCTCAAAGCAACATCAAAAAATAACACCCAAGACAGTATATCAGAAGACATTAACATGTATGTGATTGAAGTATCAAAAATAGATATCACCATCTTTGCTACAGACAAAGAATATTATAATATCGGCGAAGAGGTAACATTGACTACGAGTATAAGAAACACAGGAACCGGTAAATCACGAAATACTACATTAAAGGTAGAATTGACAGGTCTCTCCACAGACCAGAGAACAATAAACATACCGCCGCTTGAAGTAGAGCAGGAATATATGGAAAAGATAAAATTTGTATTTGACAGGCATATGGACAAGGGCACATATGGGCTTACAGGCATACTCCTTGACGAAAGCAACACAGTAATCAATACTATGACTGCCCTGTTCGATATAGAAAAAAAGTCTATAATCAAACAGAAAAGGGATGAGACATCGACAATACTTGAAAAAACAATAACCTTGCAGGCAACAAACAATGGAAATGACAGAGGTACTGCTCGTATTATAGAAGACATATCAAAAATACCGCAAACAATTGAGTTTGACAGAAAGCCATCTGAACAGAATATCAACGGTGACATAAAATACATCTGGACATGCGATCTGGAGCCACTTCAGACTTGCACAGTGACATACAAAATCAAATACTGGGTATACTTTGTGGCTATCGTCGTCATAATCGCTCTCATCTTTGCGATAGTACATCTAATAGAGAGACCCCTGATTACAAAGAAATGTGAAAAAGGCAGAATACGCACAGTCAGCATAGAGATAAAAAACAGAGGTAGACGACCCATGGATGGTGTATTGGTACAGGATATGGTACCAATAATGTTCAATGTTGCAGAAAGCAGCACAACAATAAAGCCATCATCAATAAAGCGCAAAAAAAACGGAACCCTGCTTGTATGGAAACTTGGCAAACTAGCGCCAAAGGATGAGCGGATAATATCTTACAAAATCAAGCCAATACTTGATGTTGAGGGCAGAGTAAGTCTGCCAAAAGCAAAATTAAATGCAAGAAGTTCAAGTGGCATTAGATACAAAATCAAGTCACAGTCCATAAGAGTGAGCTAAGCCTTCTAAGAAAAAGAAATTTGCACCAGAAACATAACAAAGTATAAAAGCTTAACCTATAAATATACACTACTGGATAAACATGATATAAAATATTCTATCCCGTTGTAACTCAATTGGTAGAGTGCTCGGCTGTAGACAAGTACCTTTCGGTGCTTTGGATTAGCAGGCATTCATATAATGCGCGTAAAAATCTAAAAAACGCAGCTACCGAGTTGTTCCCGGTTCAAGTCCGGGCGACGGGACTCTATTCTTTTTTTACAAGCTATATATATGCCATTTATATAGTCTATATATGTGAACAGGTCAAGCAGGCTAGAAGGCTACTTGCCTTTCAGTTGTATGTTTGTGGTTATGGATAATGTATCACTGTTCTTTTACTCTGTGTGCATTCGCCATTTTTATGTAATATTCCTTTATACAGCAACTCTTATATCCGTAGTCCATAAAGTCAATCCCGTTGGCTAAACTATAATAACCCCCCAATACTAACAAATTATTGAAGAAAAGCATTTTTTGGGGGGATAAAAATGAATGCATCAGTTGTTAAACTAGATCGTCATCTACGTTTTCTGTTGAGTCGCCAAATGG
>DAOWAN010000080.1 GCA_030634545.1 Candidatus Nanohalarchaeota archaeon | reverse complement strand
TAAAGAAATCATGAGTGTTTTGGAAGATTATACCAGAATTTATGAGGATAAATCACTCAAATTGCGGTGGTAAACACCAAATGTCAAATTGGGTTACTGACGAAATTAGCGTGAGCTGTGTAGAAGTGGCGAAGTTAAGATAAAGGTATGTAATACTCCATGATTTGAGTATTTTTATCTACTCTTTCTAAAGTTTCTGATTGGAGAGTATCATTTATTCTGTGTAAAGGTTTATTCTGTGTAAAATAGGGTATTTTTCAGATTTTATACACAAAGTCTTATTTTCCGAAAGGTTTAAATAAGGTTATGCATAATAATGCGTAATGGTGCGCCCACGAAAACAGAGGATTGTTGAGTATGAACCGGCGGTGACTTATTTTAAGCCGCGAGGTATTCCTTTGTCTGAGCTTGATGAGGTTGTCCTGACTGTTGATGAGCTTGAATGTATCAGGCTTGGTGACTTGTGCGGGATGAACCAGATTCATGCGGCGCATAAGATGGGCTTCCATCAATCGACGTTCCAGAGGACTCTTGCGAATGCGCGGGAGAAAATCGGGGATGCGATTGTCAATGGGAAAGCAATAAGGATACAAGGAGGTGTGTATACTATGCCAGGTGGAGACGGACAAGGACCTGCGGGGTTCGGCAGAGGGATGGGTCGAGGTCGCGGCGCAGGATTTGGCGGTGCGCCGGATAAGTGCAAGTGCCCTGCGTGCGGACATGAAGAGGCGCATACTAGAGGACAGCCGTGTGTGCAGATGAAATGCTCTAAGTGCGGTGCGCAGATGACTAGAGGATAAAAAATAAAAAAATCATGGAAATTTAGGCTAAGTTTGTCTATTTCCAAGCTTCCTTTCGTAACAATGACATAGAAGGAAGGTATAGGAAATGCGCCAATGCACTGAATTTCCGCAGATTTTATTGTCTGGTCATATTATTATATACAATAAAAAAAGGTGATAGATATGCCTGGTGGAGACAGGACAGGACCCAGAGGAGAAGGACCAATGACCGGTAGAAGTATGGGTTATTGTGCAGAAGGCAGTGCAGCACCCATGAGGGGTGCTTTTGGTATGGGCAGAGGAAGAGGTTTTGCGCGCAGGATGCCTGCAAATACTGTGCCTTTAGCGCAGGAACTTTCAAAAGAGCAACAGGTGAAAAATCTTGAGCTGCAGAAAGCTGCAGTTGAAGAGAGACTGAGAGAGATTGAAAGACAGATTGAGGAATTAAAAAAATGAGATGTCTGGTTACTGATGGCAGCGGAGTGATGAGAGTTTACTCCACTGCAAGCAGTGATATATAATTATCAATATCCAAATAATAATTAATCATAGAAACGGAGGCGTAAACATATGAAAATTGTAGTCAGTTCAAGTGGAGAAGATATCAATAGTGATGTTGATGCGCGTTTCGGAAGATGCGCGTTTTTTCTTGCTGTTGAGGTGGAAGATGGTAAAATCGGTGATATTGCGTGCGAAAAGAATAAGGGTGCAATGCAGGGACAGGGCGCGGGTATAGCTGCGGCACAGCAGGTCGGCAACATGAAGCCAGATAAGATTATTACCGGTAACCTGGGACCTAATGCATCGCAGGTCATCAAGGGGCTTGGAATTCCTGTTTATCAGGCATCGGGTCCGGTGAAGGATGCGGTGATGGCGCTGATTGATGGGAAACTGGCGGAACTTACTGATATTGTGCCTTCTCATTTCGGTATGAATAAATGAATTTGTGGTGATGGATATGAAAATTGCAGTATCAACAGATAATGGTGATGTGTCTGAGCATTTCGGCAGATGCCCGCAGTTTACGATTGCGGATGTCTCTGATGGCAAGGTCACTAAAAAAGAAGTGATTGAGAACCCGGGACATGATACTATGGGGGGCTTGCCAAAGTCTTTGCATGAGTTGGGTGTGAATGTGGTTATTGCCGGCGGCGCAGGGTTTCGGGCGCAGGAGTTTTTTAAGGAGTTTGATATTGAGATGATTCTGGGTATATCCGGCAGTGTGGATGAGGTCATTGAGAACTTCGCCTGCGGCAAGCTTGAGGGAGGAGAGGGCATGTGCAGTCCCGGTGGAGGGCGCGGGTATGGTGTGCGCAAGGAAGACGGGCACGAAGGCACAGAGGATGATTGCTCGGGGCATGATGACTAGATGAAGATATACGGACCTGTGCCATCATGGAGGCTTGGAAATTCGCTTGGCGTTGATCTTGTTGATGCGCCAAGTGGGTATTGTAAAGTGTGCCCGTATGATTGCCTCTATTGCCACTTGGGGCATAAAGGGAGGATTAGTGTTAAGCCTGCAGCGGTTGATTTAAGTTCGAATGATTTTGATGTCCTGAAAAAGAAGATTAATGATACTGAACCGGATTATGTTACGTTTTCAGGGCAGGGCGAGCCTACGCTGAATCTTAATCTTGGACAAGCTGTACAAAGAATCAAAGAGATGTGTGATGTTCCTGTCGCTGTACTTACTAATGCGTGTTTTGCAGGAAGGAAGGATGTGCGCGATGGGCTTGATAAGTGCGATGTTGTTATCGCAAAGATTGATGCGCCGACACAGGATTTGTTTGAGAAGATCAACAGACCTGCCAATGGTGTTAAGTTAGCTGAGATTGTTCGCGGTATTAAGCTGATCAAGAGTAAGGTCTGCATACAGACTTTGTTTTTTTCGTGCGGGAGTGTGACTAATGCAGATGATGAGACTGTTTCGGGGCTAGTGGATGTTTATCGGGATATAAATAAGTCAAAGCCGATTGAGGTTTTGCTTGGGACTGTTACACGACCGTCAGAGGGTGCGGGAGGCTTGCGCGCTGTGGATCCGCACTTGCTTTCTGAAATTGCGGAGAGGATTACAAGAGAGTGCGGAATTAAAGTGAGGTATTTCAGGGAAGGTCATGAGATACATAAGAAAGTATTGAGAAATATTGCGCATGATGAGCTTAAGGTGGAGATCTGTGATCTTCTTATGAGAAGACCGTGTACAAGGGATGAGATTGTTTGCAGGTTTGACGGGAGTGATGCGGCTTCTGTGCTTGATGAGCTTGTTGATAAGGATGTTTTGGATTTGAGGGTGCTGGATAAAAAAGAGTATTACGTCATGAAATGTTGGGCTTGATTGGTGAAATTTCAAGCCTCCTCAAAAATCAACGATTTTTGGGACCCAAGAAATGCAAGGCATTTCTTCGGGTTTCAAGATTTTGCTCCACACTGTGTGGAGCTACAACCATTGAAAGTGGTATTATGAAAGTGATTGGTGTTACAGGTGGGAAAGGCGGGACCGGGAAGTCTACTGTAGCTTGCGCTCTCGCGGTTGAGCTTGGACGGAGGGGTCGTAAGGTGCTTCTTTGCGATATGGATGCGGATTGTCCTAATGATCATCTGCTTTTGGGTATTGAGAGGAAGCGCAGGTGTATGGTTTACCAGAGGATTGCCAAGTGGGATTTTGATAAGTGCGACAATTGCGGGAAGTGCGCTCTGGTATGCCGGAATAATGCGATTGTGTGTGTGGGAGGGAATGCGCCTATGTTTATGGCAAAGCAGTGCAATGGGTGCGGTGCGTGTGTCATTGAGTGTCCGCGCAAAGCTATATCGTGGGATAAGAAGGTGGTTGGTGCTGTCTATAATGGGCGCGGTTTCGGGGTCGATCTTCTGTCGTGCGAGCTTGAGATCAATGAGCCGGTTTCTGAGATTGTTGTTGCGAAGGCGTGTGATATTGTTTCTGAGGATAAGGGTAAGTATGATTATGTTATTGTTGATACTGCGGCAGGTACGCATTGCGATGTGATTGCTGCTCTTGGTGTCTGCGATGCTGCGCTTTGCATCACTGAGCCGACGCCGCTTGGAGCGCATGATCTTGAGTTGATCTGCAGGCTGCTTTCGCGGATGGATGTGGGGTTTGAGGTTGTGGTCAACAGGTATGAGAAGGGTCGGGATGAGATTGCTGATAAGGTTGTTTCAATGTATGGCAAGGATGTTTTTGCTAAGGTGCCTTATAGCAAGAAGATCATGATGGATTATTCTAATGGTGTTCCTGTCAAGCATAAGAGTATTGATAAAATTGCTGATTGGATGGAGGGGTCTTTATGAAGCAGATCACTATTCTTTCGGGAAAGGGCGGTGTTGGGAAGAGCAGTATCACAGCTTCGCTTGCAATCGCGCTTTGCAAAAAGAGGAAGATTGTCTGTGCTGACTGCGATGTTGATGCCTCTAATCTTGCGCTTGTTTTTGGGATGGATACTAAGGATTATGATGTGTGGAAGCCTGTTTCGACTAACCAGAAGGCGCGCTTCGATGTTAAGAAGTGTACGTCGTGCGGGAAGTGTGTTTCAGAGTGTTATTTTGATGCTATCGGATGGGATGATGTGCATAAAGTGCCGGTATTTAAGGAGTTTGGGTGCGAGGGGTGCGGGGTGTGCAATCTTGTGTGTCCGTCGGGGGCTATTGAGCTTTTTGATGTTTCGAATGCGAAGATAGGGTATGGGATGACTAAGTATGGGTTTATGGTTGTTTCAGGGCAGCTTGAGATGGGTGAATCCGGGTCTGGGAAGGTTGTTTCGCGTGTGAAGGGGCTTGCTTTAGAGGTTTGTGGTGGTGCGGATGTTATGCTTGTTGATGCTGCGGCGGGTATAGGATGTCCTGTGATTGCGTCTGTTGCAGGAAGTGATTATGTGATTGCAGTGTGCGAGCCGACGCCGTCAGGGTTTAGTGATATGAAAAGGGCGCTTGCGGTTGTTGAACATTTTAATATCCCTTACGGGATTGTTATCAATAAGTCTGATATGAATTTGGAGTATGCCAAGAGGATTGAGGAGTTTTCGCGGGAGAAGGGTGTGCGGGTCCTTTCAAAGATTAGGTATGATAAGTGTTTTATGGATGCGCTTGTCAATCTTGTGCCTGTGATTGAATCCAAGGCTGAGATGAGGGATGTTTTTCTGGGGATTGTTTCTGCGCTTGAGGATGAGGGTGTGTTCAAAAGATAAGTAATATATACTTATTTAATTCATATTATGGTATGGTGGAATGTATGAATAAAATTATGTTTGCAATTGTTCTTGTGATGATTGTTGCGGTATCCGGGTGTCCTCGCGGTTCTTCGGGGTATGATGTCAATGCTACTGATACTATAATGCTTGATAAAGAGGGGGCAATACCACAGGATCTGTGTGCTGAGCGGGGGCTTGATGATAAGATCATTGTGCTTGAGACTAAATATTGCGGGGCGTGTAAGGATGCTGTGCCTCTTTTGAAGGAGCTTGAGGATGAGCTGGGTGTTGATATCATGTTTTTTGATATTTCTGTAGATGAGGATCGCAAGAAGGTGGAGGAGTTCGGGATTATTGTCCAGTATACGCCGACTGCTGTTATAGGATGTGATGTGCATATAGGGTCTTATTCTAAGGCTAAGTACAGGTCTGTTATTGAAAGGTTTATTGAGATGAATTCATAGGTTGTGGCTGCATGAAGGAAGAGAAAACTAAAAAGGAAGATGCTGAAGGCATGGGAAGAGGAAGGATGATTGTTGCAATTGCACTTGTTGTGCTGTTTGTCTCGATATTTGTTGTTGCTATGCAGACACCGAAGGATGCAGTCAAAGAGATTGGGCTTAGTATACCGCTTCCGGTTTTTACGGTTCTTATTGCGATTCTTGACGGGTTCAATCCATGCACTATGTGGGTTCTGTCGTTTTTGCTTGTGTTGCTTATATCTGTCTCGCATTCGAAGAAAAGGATTCTTGTTGTAGGGTATACGTTTGTTACGGTTGTGTTTTTGATATATTTCCTTTTCATGGCAACATGGCTGAATATATTTATGTATCTGGGATATATTGATATTTTGAGAATTATCATTGGCAGTGTGGCTCTTATTGCCGGGCTTATCAACTGCAAGGAGTATTTCTTTTTCAGGAAAGGGGTTACGCTTATGATACAGGATAAGCATAAGAAGCCGCTGGTCAATAAAATCGAGTCTATGAAGGATAAGATTAAAACCGGGTCGATGCCTGCTCTTATTGGGGCATCTGTTGTTCTTGCGGCGTTTGCTTCGCTTGTTGAGCTCCCTTGTACTGCCGGGTGGCCGCTTATATATACGACGATTCTTGCAGAGAAGGTGTTTGAGGATTCAATGGTGTATTATGGGTATCTGCTTTTATATAATCTGATCTATGTGATTCCTCTTGCGGTCATCATTACGGTTTTCGGGTGTTTCCTTAAAGGAAAACAGGTGACGAAAGAGCAGATGCAGATCATAAAGCTGATTGGCGGGGTGTTTATGGTTGCGCTTGGGATTGTGCTTCTTGTTAATCCTGAGCTTCTGATGCTTATGTAAGGATTATTTATGTTTCAGTATATCTTTATGCTGTCTTTGAGAATTTCGCGGGTTAGTGCTGTCTTTTGCTGGAATTCTTTCCTGTCAAATAAGTGTATCTGGATTTTTTTTTGGAATCTTTTTTCGAGTATCGATACTTGTTTCTCTATGGCAAAATCTATGTGCGGCTCTCTTTTTTCAATAACAATCGCGATATCAATGTCTGATTTTTCATGGGCTATCAGTTTCGCATAGCTTCCAAATAAGTATATGTTTTGCGGAGCTATCTTGTCTGTGAGTTTTATTGAAAGGTCAAATAATATCAGCCAAATAGGATAGGGTAAATTCTTTAGCTTTCTTTTTTCGCGGCTGAAGAAGTCGATAATGTTATTTACTTCATCATTTTCAAAATTTAGGGTGTAGTGTCGCTTTTGTTTTAGAAGTATGCTGGTGTTTACTAAGAAGGTCAGAGATTCTGTCAGAGGATTGTTTGCCAGTTGGGTGAGTTGTTGTATGTCTTTTCTTGTCAGTGCTTTTCCCGGAGTTTGTGAAAATAGACAGAGTAATTTTACGTTTGTTCTTGTTGCAAGGCAGATTGATATCATCTCATCATCTCCTCCAGTGTCTCTATGAATGGCAATGCGATGTTTTCCAGCAGATATGATGCCCTGAATTGATAATTGCGGATATCTGTTTTGCTGCCTGTATAATATTGAACTTTTTCTCTTTCTTTTTTTGCAATTTTCAGATATCTATGTAATTCTGTTTCAGAATAACAGTTTTCTGCTTGTTTTAAAAGTTCTATGAGTCTTTTTTTCTGCTCTTTATCTTTTAGCACGTTTTCCAAAGCTAATGTTGTGGCGGTGTGTACTCTTTGCGTTATCTTCAAATTGAATTCCTTTGCAAGAAATAGTTTTGCCATATCATGCATAGCATAATATCCGGCTATAATGCTCCAGCGCGGGAATTTTATTAAGTTGAACTTGGATGCATCTAAGTTGTCTTGCCATGTGTGTTTCAGAAAAGAAATATAATCATGTTTCTCTGTATCTTGCAGATGGATGATTATGCCTTCTTTCATGAATTGTTCGAATAATTTACTCATATTTGAGTATTTGTGGTGCGTATCTTTATATACTTTACTCTTTTTTGAGTAGAATCAGTACTCTTTTTTGAGGAATGTTGTCTGTTGAGTCTTTTATCCGGATTATTCATCTTGCTTTTCTCGTGTCATGAATGAGAGGAGAAGCACAAACAGAACCAATAGTATCAGGGGTATTGCATAGGGTGAGTTTTTTAATTTTTGGAGCATGCTGCCTGTCGGGGTGGTTTGCGGTGTTTTCTCTGGTATTGTGAATGTTTTTTTGTAGAGTGTGCGGTTGTTGTCTTTTATTTCCAGTGTGTGGCTGCCTGAGTCTAGTGATGTTGTTGATAATTTTGTGTTGAAGCAGTTTTTCTGGTCTTTTTTCAGAGGGATTGTTGTGCTGCCTATGGTTATTATCGGGTTTTGGATTGTTTCTTTTAGGCATCCTGTAAGTGTGATTGTGCCTGTCTTGTTGTTGTAGCGGTAGTTGATGGTTGTGTAGGTGCGTGTTTTTGGCTGCGGCTGCTCTTCCTGTTCTATTGTGTATGGAAGTTCACGGTATATTATTTTTGGACCTGAACGGATGGTTATTTTTGACATATGGCTTGCGATATCACTGGTTTTTGGGAATATTGTGTATGTGTATGTTGTCTTGTTGCCTGCGTCTATCTCTTTTGACTGGTTTTGGGTGATGTTTAGGAAGGTTATTTCTGTGTCTACTGTGCGGGTTGTGTTGCCAGTGTTTTTTATTGTGAGTGTGATGTTTTGGGTGGTGTTTATGTGCATGGGTTTTGGGATGATTATTGAGATTATTTCCAGTTTGGGGGTTTCTTTTATCCGGATGGTTATTGTGTGTGTGTTTTTATTTCCTGATGAATGACCGCTGCCGGTATTCGTTATGGTATTATTATAGGTATATGTGCCTGCGGGCATGTTTAGTGTTATTGCATCTTCGCCTGTGTTGTATGTGTGGTGCTCAATTGTTGTTTCTGCGGTTGCGGATGCTTTTATGTTGTGGATGCCGGGAGTGAATGTTGATGTGTTCCAAAGGATGTTGTATGTCATGTACTCTGTGGTGTTGCAATCGTTGTTGTTGTCGCCGTATCCATAACCGCAGCCGTAGCCGTAGCAGGTGTCGTTGCCGTAGCATTGCCATTGCGGGGTTGAGTCAGGGTCGTATGCGCGGCAGCTGCCAAAGGTGTATTGGCTATGGTGTGTGCGGGTTAAGGTGAATGCTGAGCAGAGAGCAGGTGTTCATGCAATAGGTGCTGCGTCTGGTGTGTATGTGCATAGGAGAGAGTTTATTTTGAGGGTGATATGGGTTATGGGACGCGCTCGTCCGGGCTGATGCTTAAGTTGAATATGAAGTTGATATTGTCGCCGATTGTTGCTTCTGACGGGAGATTTTTCAGACTTAGGGTTAGTGCATGCGCATGAGTGGAGATTATCAGTATTGCAAGTACAATAGAGAGTTTTGAATAACCCCGTTCTACAAAAGCATATATTCTATCGCACCCAATAATAATGTGGGTGATTGTTATGGATTTTAATCAATTTGTGATGAAAAATAATTATGAAAAAGTTCGTGGTCTTGGTGACCGACTT